>NZ_CP136187.1:1200000-1531666 GCF_033193315.1 Agathobaculum sp. NTUH-O15-33 | reverse complement strand
CTGCTCCATCCCGGAGGGTGCGCTCTACTTTGGAGAAACCCGGCGCCGCGTTACGGTTTCTTTCACGGAAGAGCTTCGCCAGTCCGTGCGCGGTCAGTTGGAAGAGATGCACCAGCTGTATCAGCGCGGTTACACGCCCAAGGTCAAACCGACAAAGGCCTGCGGCGCCTGCTCCCTGAAAGAGCTGTGCCTGCCGGGGCTGCTCCGTATAAAGCCTGTCGCGGATTACCTTGCCGAAGCGATGGAGGATGAGCCATGAAGCATTTACTCAACACGCTTTTTGTTACTTCGGAGGATATCTATCTTTCTCTGGACGGAGAAAATGTGGTGGCCAACCGTGAAAAACAAATTGTTGCACGGTATCCGCTTCATACGCTATGCAATATCGTATCATTTTCCTATGCCGGCGCGTCCCCCGCCCTCATGGGCGCGTGTGCAGAACGCGAGATCGGATTCGCGCTCTGCACACCCAGAGGGCGGTTTCTGGCTCGAGTCTGCGGAGAAAGCAGCGGCAATGTGCTTCTGCGCCGTGCGCAATATCGGGCGGCGGATGATCCTATGCAAAGCTGCCGTATTGCACGAACGATGATCTTTGGCAAGCTTTACAATACGCGTTGGAGTATCGAACGCACCCGGCGCGACCATGGCCTGCGGCTAGACGAAGCCAAACTGAAAGGCGCGTCCGAAAGGATAAAAGAACTGCTCCCTCTCGTAGCTGATGAGATCTCTCTGGACAGTCTGCGCGGCTCGGAGGGAACGGGCGCCACCGCGTACTTCGGTGTTTTCGACGATATGATCCTACAGGATAAGCAAACCTTTTATTTTCGCTGCCGTAATCGCCGGCCGCCGCTCGATCCGGTCAACGCCATGCTTTCGTTTGCGTATAGCCTTCTTGCTCATGACTGTGCCTCGGCGCTGGAAAGCGTTGGGCTAGACGCATATGTTGGATTTCTCCATCGAGATAGGCCGGGCAGAACCTCCCTTGCGCTGGACTTAATGGAGGAGCTGCGCCCCTGCATGGCCGACCGCTTTGTACTCACGCTGATCAATAACCGCATGGTGGGGCCGGAGGATTTTGAGACGCGCGAAAGCGGCGCCGTAATGTTGACAGACGCCGCTAGAAGAACGTTCCTCAAAAGCTGGCAGGAAAAGAAAAAGGATACGCTGAAACACCCCTACTTGAAGGAAAAGCTGCAATGGGGCATCGTGCCCTATATACAGGCGCTGCTGCTCGCCCGCTATCTGCGCGGCGATCTGGATGCGTATCCGCCGTTTTTGTGGAAGTGAGGGTCTATGCTGGTTTTAATCACGTATGACGTCAACACGGAGGATGCCGCAGGCAGAAAACGCCTGCGGCAGATTGCAAAGCAGTGCGTGAATTACGGGCAGCGGGTACAGTGCTCTGTTTTCGAGTGTCTGCTGGACCCCGCGCAGTGCCGCAGTTTACAGGCAAAGCTGTGCAGTATTATGGATCCGGAAAAGGACAGTCTCCGCTTCTATTATCTAGGCAAACGGTATGAAAACAAAATAGAACACTTTGGCTGCAAGGAAACCTATCTGCCAGAAGATACACTCCTGCTATAGTGGTGCGAAGCGGTAGTGCACACGAATTATCCGGTGGGTTCGCACCGTTTCAAGCCCCTGCACAGAGGTTTCCCCCTCTTCCCACCGCTGTTTTTGTAGCAAAGTTTTTGCTCCGGGAAGTCAATAACAGCATTTATGACAAAAACGGCAGATAATTTTGTACGTTTTTGCCGTCGCTCCCTCCGCGGGAGCGTGGATTGAAATTTCCTGATGCGTGCAGGTCGGCGGGATCATCGGGTCGCTCCCTCCGCGGGAGCGTGGATTGAAATAAAGTGGTCCAATATCCGCCGGTAACCGTCCGTGGTCGCTCCCTCCGCGGGAGCGTGGATTGAAATTGCCTGCGTTGTCAATTTGGTCGGGCAGAATGCCCGTCGCTCCCTCCGCGGGAGCGTGGATTGAAATCCCCGGGTCGCCTATATTGAGTGTGACGACACCGTCGCTCCCTCCGCGGGAGCGTGGATTGAAATTTACAGCCGTCGTCGTTGAGCCAGTTCGATTGTGTCGCTCCCTCCGCGGGAGCGTGGATTGAAATTTGTGTGTCTGCGCCGTCGCCAGCGGATGCCACAGTCGCTCCCTCCGCGGGAGCGTGGATTGAAATTATTTTTTTACGCTTTTTGCGATCAAGATAAGATGTCGCTCCCTCCGCGGGAGCGTGGATTGAAATTATTAAATCCAGTTATCCGTTACACTTTACTTTCTGTCGCTCCCTCCGCGGGAGCGTGGATTGAAATGAACCCCATCGTCCGCTTGATAATCGCCAACCAAGGTCGCTCCCTCCGCGGGAGCGTGGATTGAAATTTTTAAGGGATGGTGAGGGCAGGGAGGTGTAAAACGTCGCTCCCTCCGCGGGAGCGTGGATTGAAATTTGCTAAATAAAGTTGTTGATAATCCGGGGAATGAGTCGCTCCCTCCGCGGGAGCGTGGATTGAAATCATACGGATAGCAATCCGATCGAAGCGCACAAAGTCGCTCCCTCCGCGGGAGCGTGGATTGAAATTACCCAACACGTCATTATTCCTAACAAGTTTATGTCGCTCCCTCCGCGGGAGCGTGGATTGAAATGTCTTTGCGCAACTGCACACGATCGCGCGGAATAGGGTCGCTCCCTCCGCGGGAGCGTGGATTGAAATCCGAAGCATCTTCGTGCGACATATATCACCCCAGTCGCTCCCTCCGCGGGAGCGTGGATTGAAATTCCCTCCTTGGATTCGTGCCGCTTGCGGCGCTCCTGTCGCTCCCTCCGCGGGAGCGTGGATTGAAATCAACAGCCCCGAAAGTAATACCTGCACCAATCAGTCGCTCCCTCCGCGGGAGCGTGGATTGAAATTTTTTTGTGCTTGCAGGGTAGGGCATAGGCCCCCGTCGCTCCCTCCGCGGGAGCGTGGATTGAAATTATAATCGTCAGATGGATAAACTAGATCACCGCGTCGCTCCCTCCGCGGGAGCGTGGATTGAAATATGATGCTAGAATTACATCAACGGAGGGTGCAAAGTCGCTCCCTCCGCGGGAGCGTGGATTGAAATCATCGTAAAATTACAAATGAAATCCGATATCGCGTCGCTCCCTCCGCGGGAGCGTGGATTGAAATATACTTGGCTTGGCTGGCTGAAACATCTTATTACCGTCGCTCCCTCCGCGGGAGCGTGGATTGAAATTGTTGCTGCATATTGCAATTCGGATGATCTCGGGTCGCTCCCTCCGCGGGAGCGTGGATTGAAATCGTATCGTGTCTTGGTTTTCCCATCTGCATTCTGTCGCTCCCTCCGCGGGAGCGTGGATTGAAATCGGATCGGTATTTCGCATAAAATCCGTGCCCATAGTCGCTCCCTCCGCGGGAGCGTGGATTGAAATTTCTATGGAACATCTTGAAAAGGCAATAGAAATAGTCGCTCCCTCCGCGGGAGCGTGGATTGAAATATCTATTTTCCGGTAAACTGGCGCGACCGCTGGGTCGCTCCCTCCGCGGGAGCGTGGATTGAAATCCAGAACACGATGCGCAAGTCTTGTCCGAATATCGTCGCTCCCTCCGCGGGAGCGTGGATTGAAATGTGGATTTTGGTTTCGTTTAGCTTATAAGGAAACGTCGCTCCCTCCGCGGGAGCGTGGATTGAAATAACTCTGTACAAAAACGATGGAACCCTCTGGCGGCGTCGCTCCCTCCGCGGGAGCGTGGATTGAAATGACATTTCCATAAGGTCTGCCATCTTACCCGTGGTCGCTCCCTCCGCGGGAGCGTGGATTGAAATCAAGTCGCAATAGTCCTTGTTGGCGACGATGAAGCGTCGCTCCCTCCGCGGGAGCGTGGATTGAAATGATTAAATACTGTTTCCCGCTCTCGTTCGCGGCGGTCGCTCCCTCCGCGGGAGCGTGGATTGAAATCCGTCCATCGTCGCGGAGGCGGTAGCATTCTCGGTCGCTCCCTCCGCGGGAGCGTGGATTGAAATTTGATTTATTATAGCAAATAGTGTGTAATTATTACACGTCGCTCCCTCCGCGGGAGCGTGGATTGAAATGCCTATGATGCGTTCGATCTGCCGCTTTGTCCAGTCGCTCCCTCCGCGGGAGCGTGGATTGAAATTGGTCTCGCCCGCTGCTTTGCGCAGGCCGTGCATGTCGCTCCCTCCGCAGGAGCGTGGATTGAAATAATGCAGCGCTGGCAGCCGTCAGTGCGTCCGGGCGTCGCTCCCTCCGCGGGAGCGTGGATTGAAATGATACAGCGGACTGGGCTGAAATGATGTGCACGAGTCGCTCCCTCCGCAGGAGCGTGGATTGAAATAAGAGATTGGCGTTATTATGCAGCACATCCGCGGTCGCTCCCTCCGCGGGAGCGTGGATTGAAATATTTTCCATCAAGCAAAATTGAATAATGAACCCGTGTCGCTCCCTCCGCGGGAGCGTGGATTGAAATCCGGGGGACGGCATCGACGGTATCGGGGTTGCAACGTCGCTCCCTCCGCGGGAGCGTGGATTGAAATCCCTACGCATAGCCATGTACCGCCAAGTTTTAAATGTCGCTCCCTCCGCGGGAGCGTGGATGGAAATCGGCTGCAGCGCAAGCGGAAAGTTTGCGATCACGTCGCTCCCTCCGCGGGAGCGTGGATTGAAATTACCTCTATTTGTTTTTTTTGCCATGGCTGTTCACCGTCGCTCCCTCCGCGGGAGCGTGGATTGAAATTTTTGTAGTCTGGTTCATGCCCCAGTAGCACAGGCGTCGCTCCCTCCGCGGGAGCGTGGATTGAAATTGCCAATTCATCCGATCTGCGCGAGATCGGCGGCGTCGCTCCCTCCGCGGGAGCGTGGATTGAAATCAACCAGTCCCAAATGCCAGTATTACCGCCTTCCCGTCGCTCCCTCCCGCGGGAGCGTGGATTGAAATATGTACCTTTTCCCTCCCAACCTTCTACCCATTGCGTCGCTCCCTCCGCGGGAGCGTGGATTGAAATTGGGTTTCCCATGTCTTGCGGGAGCAACGCCCGCCGTCGCTCCCTCCGCGGGAGCGTGGATTGAAATATCAAACTTTGCCATGAAAACAAGCCTGTTCTCCGGTCGCTCCCTCCGCGGGAGCGTGGATTGAAATGCCATATACATCTTCTAACGCCTTGCGCTTTTCGTCGCTCCCTCCGCGGGAGCGTGGATTGAAATCCCACATCCATTCCCATTCATCTGCCATTCCCGCACCGTCGCTCCCTCCGCGGGAGCGTGGATTGAAATGTTTTGTCCGTGTTCCTTTGTTGTGATTACATTGTCGCTCCCTCCGCGGGAGCGTGGATTGAAATCGGCAGCAACAAGACCTTTAAGATCGCGGCCGATGTCGCTCCCTCCGCGGGAGCGTGGATTGAAATGCCTTTCAGTTCTTGAACGTCATCCAAATCCCAAGTCGCTCCCTCCGCGGAAGCGTGGATTGAAATCCATTTCGCCGGATCGTGGTGCGGCAGGTTGCGCGTCGCTCCCTCCGCGGGAGCGTGGATTGAAATGCCAATGTTTCGGCGGTCACAACGTACCGCCCTTGTCGCTCCCTCCGCGGGAGCGTGGATTGAAATCGGCAGCAACAAGACCTTTAAGATCGCGGCCGATGTCGCTCCCTCCACGGGAGCGTGGATTGAAATCTCGATGCGATCGGCAAGGGCATTGCGGTCTCTGTCGCTCCCTCCGCGGGAGCGCGGATTGACTCAAGTTGTGTAAGGCCTTTTGTCGTTTATTTTGTGACAACAGGCCGTTTCATCACCTATCTCTGCCCCTGACGATGACCATCAGAGGGGCAAGCCGTGGCAAGGATTTCTCCGTCATTCCTGTTCAAATGCTGGCGACTTGAACAAATAGGTTGCTGGTTGTCCAAAAATAAAATGGGAGGCAGTAACATACTGTGTACCGTGAGCTGATTAAGCGATTTTAACGCATCCGCGATTATATGCGGGAATTTTCTGTATACAGCTTTTGCAAATCCAGATAAAAAACGCATACCGCGTGAGATACTTTCCGGCTCCCTATACACCATTCCCGATTGGGAGTTCGATCGCCGCACGGCAGATGCAAGGCCTTCCAATTTCACGTATGCAAAATAGCTTTTTGCGCAAAATGGTTATCATCTCCCGCTCGTGGTACTTGGGAATGTGAGCAGCCGAAGCCGACAGCAGACCGTCACGCATAACAATCAGGGCATTCGCTGGTTACGGTCTGCACTCCCGCGCATCTTTTTTCCGTTGACCCGCGGCGACCTGTCGCCCTACGCATACCTGCTATCGGTGCTGCAAGCGGGCGATATGCTGAGATCGCCGCCTGACGCGCGCCAAAGAAAGGAGATTTTTATGATACCTGTCAAGGGCGCCTATAATACCGCACTGTGCTTTTGCGCCGCGCTTGACCAGACCGCCGAGCAGCAGATCCGCGCGGTTTGCGACCAGCCCGCTTTTGCGGACAGCCGTATCCGCATCATGCCCGATGTGCACGCCGGGATGGGTTGCACAATCGGTACGACCATGACTATTTCCGATAAGATCGTGCCCGGCATGGTCGGTGTGGATATCGGCTGCGGTATGGAGACTGTTCGCCTTTTGGAACGCGAGATCGATCTTGACCGGTTGGATGCGCATATCCGCGCCGCGATCCCCTGCGGCCGCGAGATTCGCGCCACGCCCCATGCGTTCGCCGATTTGATCGACTTGACTGCGCTGCACTGCGCGCCTGCCGTCAATTTGGCGCGCGCGCAACGCAGTATCGGCACGCTGGGCGGAGGCAACCATTTTATCGAAATAGATCGCGGTGAGGACGGCGCGCTTTATCTGGTCGTCCATTCGGGCAGCCGCCACCTTGGCAGCGAGGTGGCAAAGTTTTATCAGGACGAGGGCCGCCGCGCACTGTGGGGCGGCGCGCGCCATCAAATCGAAAGTACCATTGCCCAAATGAAAGCCGCCGGGCGCGAACACGAAATCGAAAAAGTCATACGAACGCTGAAAAAAGAGCATCCGGTCGACCTGCCGCGCGATCTGGCTTACGTTGAAGGCCGTTTATTCCATGAATATATCGATGATATGCGTATCATACAGCGGTTTGCCGCGCTCAACCGCAAGGCGATGGTCGATTCCTTGCTATCCGGCATGGGGCTTACCTGCGCGGAAGCCTTTACCACCATCCACAATTATATCGATACCGACGCCATGATCTTGCGCAAGGGCGCGGTATCCGCCAAAGCGGGTGAAAAGCTGCTTATTCCCATCAACATGCGCGATGGCAGCCTGATTTGTACCGGCCTAGGTAACAAGGAATGGAACTACTCCGCCCCGCACGGCGCAGGCCGCCTGATGAGCCGGAAAGAAGCCTTTCAGCAACTCGACATGGATGTTTACCGCGCGGAAATGGCGGGTATTTATTCCACCTGCGTGCTTCCGGATACGCTGGACGAATCGCCCATGGCCTACAAACGCATGGACGATATCATCAGTCAGATCGGGCCGACGGCGGATATCGTTGAACGGATAAAGCCGGTGTATAATTTTAAAGCCTCCGATTAAGCATGCATACTTTGGTTCAGCCTCGGCAAAATAATTTTGAGGTGATGATGATGACCACAAAAGAACTTTTGTATGTAGAGGACGCGCTGGGTCACGAACAGTATTTTCAGACCAAGTGCAAGGAAACCGCCAGCCAGATCCAAGACCCGGAATTGAAGGCGTGCGTCGAGCTGATGCAGCAGAAACACCAGCAGCTCTTCCAGAGCTTCTACGACCTGCTGTAAGGAGGAAAAACGAATGGACGACAAGAACCTGATGGAAAACATCCTTTTGCTTGAAAAGGGTGTTTGCGATTTGTTTATGCACGGCACCATCGAATCCGGCACCGCCAACGTGCATCAGGCGTTCAGCAGCGCGCTGAACGAATCGCTGAGCATGCAGGACGTCATTTATGACAAAATGACCGCCAAGGGCTGGTACCCCACCGAACAGGTGGAGCAGAACAAGATCAGCACTGTTAAGCAGAAGTTCAGCTGCCAATAAACGGCACCACAAAAAACGCGGAGCAGGGTTATCCCTGCTCCGCGTTTCAGACTGTCAAAAAACAATTTTTGACAGTCTGTCGATCGAAACAAAGCCCCATTTCGATCGAGAATTCCGGCTTCTGCGCGCGCCTTTTAGGCACACTTGAAGTCGGTTTGTATAAAAACCGAGATACATGCTCCCGGTTTTTATGAATTTTGCCGTAATCGGCAAAATCCTATTTTATACGCGCTGCGGCGCGAAGGGTTCTTTGACAAGCTGAAACGCGGAGCAGGGTCATCCCTGCTCCGCGTTTTTTTGTGCGTGTGAACAATTTCTTTTAAAAAATTCTGAAAATGGGGGTTGAAGTATAAAAAACATCCGTTATACTGAAATCACGGTACCGTAATACGAAAACAGAAGAGGTAATTGTCATGAGTGAATTTTCAGTAAAACAGATCGGCGTTATTCGCGCCGAGGGTGAGGATTTCCGTATCGAGCTGCTTCCGGAATACGTACCGGCATTAAAGGGCCTTGCCGCTTTTGGCGATATTCAGGTGGTTTGGTGGTTTTCAGGCTGCGATAACGCCGCGGCGCGCGGCGTGTTAACGGTAGACGCGCCGTATACCAAGGGGCCGGCGGTGCTCGGCGCGTTTGCCACCCGCTCGCCCGCACGGCCCAACCCCATCGCGCTTTCCTGCGCGCATATAACCTATATGGATGAGGATAACGGCGTGCTCGGCCTTGCCTATATCGACGCGAACGACGGCAGCCCGGTGCTGGACCTGAAGCCCTACACGCCCAGCCTTGACCGGGTGGAAACACCCTGCATACCGGATTGGTGCGCGCACTGGCCGGGCAATGTGGAAACAAGCGGCGACTTTGACTGGGAAGCCGAATTCAACTTCTAGTTTCCCCGCGCAAGCGAAGAGAGCACAGGCTCGATCCCTTTGGCAAACGCGCGGTGACCCGCCTCGGAAAAGTGCACGCCGTCAAACGCAAGGGCCACGTCCCACGCGGCGGCATCGGCAAAGGGCAAGGAGAGCTTTGCCGCGAGCGCACGGTAGCACGCGCCAAGGCGGGCCGATTCGGTGAGGAGCCGTTCCTCCGTCACCCACGCGCCCGCCGCCATCGGCGGCGGGGCGACCAAAAGCAGCGCAGAATCGCCCCGCGCCTCCGCAAGAGCCGCCCGCATATGCGTTAGCAGCGTTTCCATGCGCGCCGTCACATGCTCCGCCGTGTCCGATGGGTACTGGAGCAAATCGTTACTGCCCAGCATGACGGTGACGACCGCCGCTTCCGGGTGCGCCCTCACCAGCGCTTCCGCCTCTTGCAGCTCTTGCGGACGGCGTGGGATCGCGCGCCCGTTTTCGCCGCAGTCCAGCACCGTCCATCCGTCGGTTCCGTCGATGAGCCCTGTCCAGCGTGTATCCGCAGGGTAACGGCCCCCAAAAAAGGAACGCGGATCATAGCCGTAGGTGTTGGAATCGCCATAGCACAAAACCGTGCGGCGCATATCTTTTCTCCCCCTTCTATAGCGCGCGCCCCGGCCGGGTCAGTGACCGGCCGGGGCGCTATTACTGAATCAGTTGCACTTGGAATAGCCGCACGAACGGCAGATTACACAGCCGCCCTCGTGCTCCATTTCCGCGCCGCACTCGGGACAGAATTTGGAGTGCTTGGTGGTGACCACTTCGGTCGCCGCCGCCTGCTGTACCGCTGCGGTGCTCACAATGCCCTTTTGCGCCTTGAGCATATCATCCGTCTTTTTGATGACGCGCGCGATCGCGTCCGGGCAGGAGGTGCACTTAAGCCCGGCGTGCCGGATGGTGGACGGGCAGCGGATACCGCGAAGCTGCTGCAAGATCTCGTCCATGGAAACGCCGGAGCGAAGCGCGATCGATACCAGACGCGCGGTCGCCTCCGACTGGGACGGACAACCGCCCGCCTTGCCGGTCGAGGTGAACACCTCGCAGATCCCGTTTTCATCGTAATTGACGGTGACGTACAGATTGCCGCAGCCGATCTTCATGCGCTCGGTCAGGCCGCAGGTGACCTCGGGCCGGGGCCGGGGCTTGATATCGTGCAGCGGCTCCATATCCTCTTCCTCGCCGCAGGTCGGGCAAGCGGGCGCGGCGCCTTTTTTCACCGAACCGATATTCAGCACCTGACTGTCGCGGCTGCCGTCGCGGTAAATCGTGACGCCCTTGCAGCCCAGCTGATAGGCGAGCTGGTAAACCTCCTGCACATCCTCCACGGTGGCGTCGTTTTTAAAGTTAACCGTTTTGGATACGGCGTTGTCCGTGTACTGCTGGAAAGCCGCCTGCATCTTGACATGGTACAAGGGGCTAACATCGTGCGAGCAGACGAAGACGCGGCGGATATCCTCCGGTATGGCCTCGATATGGGCCAGCGTGCCCTCTTTGGCAATGCGCTTCATCAGCTCGTCCGAATACAGGCCCCGATCGATCAGCACCTGTTTGAGGATCGGGTTGACCTCGATCAGCTCGGTGCCGTCCATGATGTTGCGAATGAACACATACGCAAACACCGGCTCCACGCCGGAAGAGCAGCCGCCGATGATGGACAGCGTGCCGGTCGGCGCGATGGTGGTGACGGTCGCGTTGCGCAGCGGCTCGCCGCCCGCGTAAATGCTTTCCTCGAACAGCGGGAACGCGCCGCGCGTCTTGGCCAGCTCCACAGAAGCGGCGCGGCCGTTATCGGTGATAAACTTCATCACCTTTTCCGCGAGGGCGACCGCCTCGTCCGAGTTATAGGGCAGGCCGAGCAGAGCGAGCGTGTCCGCCCAGCCCATCACGCCAAGGCCGACCTTGCGGGTCTGCTTGGTGGTAAAATCGATCTTTTCCAGCGGGTACTTGTTAACGTCGATCACGTTGTCGAGGAAATGCACCGCGTCGCGCACGGTATCCGCCAGCTTGCCGTAATCGAGCGCGTACGCGCCGCTTTTCTTGACCAGCATGCTGACCAGATTGATCGAGCCGAGGTTGCACGATTCATAGGGCAGCAGCGGCTGTTCGCCGCAGGGGTTGGTGCTTTCAATTTCGCCCTGCGACGGCACGACATTGTCGCGGTTCAAACGGTCTAGGAAGATGATGCCCGGCTCGCCGTTGCGCCACGCGCTGCCGACGATCTTGTCGAACACCTCGCGCGCGTCCAATTCGCCCACTTCTTCCTTGGAGCGGGGATCGATCAGCTTGTACGAACCGCCCTGCTCGACCGCCTGCATGAATTCTTCCGTGATGCCGACCGAGATATTGAAATTCGTAATATCCGCGTTGTCCTTCTTGCAATCGATAAAGTTCAAAATATCCGGATGATCGATGCGCAGGATGCCCATGTTCGCGCCGCGCCGGGTGCCGCCCTGCTTGACGGCCTCCGTCGCCATGTTGAACACGCGCATAAAGCTGATCGGCCCGCTGGCAACGCCGCCGGTGGTCTTGACCACCGCGCCCGCCGGGCGCAGGCGGGAAAAGGAAAAGCCCGTGCCGCCGCCCGATTTATGAATCAGCGCGGCTTGCTTGATGGTTTCAAAGATTTCCTCCATCGAATCGCCCACCGGCAGCACGAAACAGGCCGAAAGCTGGCCAAGCTCGCGCCCTGCGTTCATCAGCGTGGGCGAATTGGGCAGGAAATCCAAATTCGTCATCATTTCATAAAAGCGCTGTGCGGTTTTTTCCACATCCGCCTTTTTATCATACTGCTTGTCCGCCGCCGCGATCGCCGTGGCGACGCGGTTGAACATCTGCTCAATGGATTCTATATTATTTCCCTGTTCATCTTTTACCAAATACCGCCGTTCCAATACGGCGCGCGCACTCTCTCCGATTTTCATGTATTCTTACCCTTTCTAACATCTGGTACATTTCTTTTGTCGGTGACACTATATATAGTAGCACGTGCCGTTAGGGGATGCAATACCCTGATGCAAGGATTTCTATCTTTTTTAAAGCTCCGGCGTTTGACACGCTTCGTCCTCCGGCAACAGATTGCAGCGGAATTTGACCTCTATTTCTGTCGAATACCGTCGTTTCTCCGGCGAAACATGCCCCGTCAGGTATTGATACAGCAGAAGCAGCGGCAGCGAGCCCTGCGTTTTGACGCCCTGACCGATCGCAAAATCCACCACGCCCGCACGGATCATTTGCAGATTATCCCGCGTCAGATCGTGCACCACGACATGGACGCGGCCCCCTTGCCCCGCGCGGTCCAGCGCGCGGTACACGCCGCTGCGCCCGACGGAGGACAGGTAGATCCCGGTAAGGCCTTCCACTTCGCTAAGCGCGCGCAGGGTGATGCGCTCGGCCAGTCCCTGATCGAGGAAGCAATACTCCGGCGGCAGCATTTCGATTGAAGGAAAGGCTTCGCTGATTTCCGCGTAAAAGCCGCTCAGGCGCTGCGTATCCGCGAAGTGGCCGCTGCGCTGGCCCAAGATCGGCAAAACGCGGCCTTTGCCGCCCATGGCCATGCCCAGCAGCGCGCCGGCCGTGCGGCCGCAGGCGATATTATCCGGCCCAACATAGGCCAGCCGCGCACAGTCCGCGATATCGGTATTGATCGTTACCACCGGCAGGCCGCGCTTCTCGGACAGCTCGTTGATTTTATCGCGCAGCAGCGCGCTGGCCAGCGGCATGATCGCCAGCCCGTCTACCCGCTCCCGCTCCGCCAGTTCGTCGATCAGCGCGAGCTGATGGGGCACGTCGGTGCCGTCCATCGTGCGCACGATCGTTTCGATGGGTAAAAGCGTCTGGCCGGGATAGGCCGCGAGCAGCCCGGCCAGCTGCCGCACAAACACGGATACGCCCGTGTGCAGCACCACGCCGATGCGCACCGGCTTTTCTTTCTTCAACGGGCTGGCGTGGCGTGGTAGATATCCCAGCTCCCGCGCCGTTTGCCGGATTTGCCGCGCCACCTCGGGCCGCACGCCCTCCCGTCCGCGCAGCGCGCGGTCCACGGTGCCGCGCGAAACGCCGCACGCCTCCGCGATCTGCTGCATTGTCACCGCCATCGGTTTCCCTCCCATTCCCGCGCTGCGGCTTATTTGCAGCGCCTTGTTCCTATTATAGCATACCGATCCGGCCCCCACCAGCACTGCACGGTTTTGTACCAAGCGCGCTTGTTTTTTTCACCTTTCAACCGGCACAAAATTAGCGATTATCAACAACTTGCTTCTAAACAATTTGGGTGGTTTCACGATGTTTTGCACGGCGAAATGATCATGCCGCGTCCCCCTTGCGCCGTGTTCTCGGCTGTGATAAATTATCCATAACAAAGCTTTTCCGTATTGATATAATATAATAAAGGAGTTTTTTCAATGAAGATCGGTTTTAACGAGGCGAACGACCGCTTTTGCAAAGGCCATTCCGTCATGATGGATTTAGAACTGTGCGAGAAATACGGCTTCGACTTTATCGATATCCAGTCCGAGTGTCTGGACCGCGATCTGGAAAAGGGCGTTGTCACGCTGGATGAACTGGGCGCTTGGTTCCAGAGCCATCACCTGAAAATGCTTTCCTACAACGCGCTTTGCTTTTTCAACATGAAACAGACCGACGAGGAAAAGGCCGCCGTTATGGCCGAGCTGGATGAGATCATCCGCCGCTGCAACATTCTAGGCTGCAAAATGATCGTCGTCGTGCCGAGCAAGGATATGAAGGAGCGCGGCCTGCAGCCGACCCGCAAGGAGATCCGCGAGGACGCGGTGACGGTGCTGCGCGAGATGGTGAAGAAGTGCGAGCCGTACGGCATCAAGCTGTCGCTTGAGTTCTGCGGCGAACCCGCCATGACCATCAACCGCTTTGAGGACGCCTACGCGATTGTGGAGGCGGTTGATTCCCCGCTTGTCGGCGTGACGCTGGACCAGTACCATTTTTACGCCATGGGTTCCGGTTGGGAGACCCTAGAAAAAGCGGACGGCAAAAAAATCTTCGTTTGGCATCTGAACGGCACCGAGGACATGCCCTGCGGCGCACCCTACAACAACGATGAAAAGCGCCTGTGGCCGGACGCCGAGGGCGACTGCCTGCCCCACCAGCGCTATGCGGACACGCTCCGCCGGATCGGCTTTGAAGGCGACTGCTGCACGATCGAGATCTTCCGCCCTGCGTATTACGAAATGACGCAGGAAGAAAACGTACGCAAGTCCGCCGAGGTGACCAAGGCGCACGTGGCCAAGTATTGCAAATAACGCCTATCCCTATACATCAAAACACGCAAAAAGGGCGCGTTGCAAAATAAAAGGATGTTCCATATTCTTGTCATTCTGAGGAGCGAAACGACGAAGAATCTCGCGCGAACGCGCGGTTTCCACGTTAATCCCGCGCGTTCGCGCGAGATTCTTCACTTCGTTCAGAATGACAGACGGAATTTCTTTTACTTTGCAACGCGCCCTTTTGCGTGCGTTTTAGGGGCGCAGCGCGACCTTGATCACGCCGTCCTGTTTCTTTTCAAACAGCTCGTAAGCGTCCATCGCCGCGGAAAGCGGATAGATATGCGTCAGCAGACGCGTGGTATCCAGCCGCCCTTCTTCGATCAGACGCAGGATACGGGCGGAGGCGTTCGCGTCCACGCCGCCGGTTTTGAACGTTAGATTTTTACCGTACATCTCGGGCAGCGGCAAACGCTGCGCCGTTTCATACATCGCGGCCACCACGACCACGGCGTTTGGCCGCGCGATACGCCAAGCGGTTTGAAACGTGTCCGCCGCGCCGGCGGCCTCGATCACAGCGTCCGCTCCGCGCCCGTTTGTCAGGCGGCGGATTAGGTCGTCCACATCGTCCCGCGTGGGGTCGGCCGTTTCATCGGCCCAGCCCTGCGCCTTCGCCAGCGCGAGCCGTTCGGCCAGCGGATCGACCGCGACCACATGGCTTGCTCCGTACAAGCCGGCGCACATCATGGCGCACAGCCCGGCGGGCCCCGCGCCCAAAACCGCCACCGTGTCGCCCTGCTTGATCTCCGCCAGCTGGGCTGCCCAATAACCCGTCGCCAGAATATCGCCGACGAACAGCGCCTGCTCGTCCGTCACGGTTTCGGGAATGCGGGTCAAGCCCTGATCGGCATGCGGCACGCGGACAAAATCAGCCTGCCCGCCGTCGATCCGGCAGCCGAGCGCCCAGCCGCCGAGCGGGTCCGCGCAGTTGTTGACAAAGCCGCGCTTGCAGTAGAAGCATTCGCCGCAAAAGGTCTCCACACACACGCTCACGCGGTCGCCGGGCTTCACGCGGCGCACGGACGTGCCGACCTGTTCCACCACGCCCACCATTTCGTGCCCGACCGTAACGCCGGGCACGGCGCGCGGCACAGCGCCGTGTTTGACGTGCAGATCGCTTGTGCAGATCGAAGCGAGCGTAACGCGAACGATCGCGTCCCTTTCGTTTTTCAGGCACGGCTTGGGCCTGCTTTCCAGCGATAGTACTCCTTGCTTTTCATAAACGATCGCACGCATGCACGCCGCCTCCTTTTCCGTTTTCCCTATTGTAACGCGGGGCCTAAAAATTGTCCAGCGGTGAGGGCGGCCGAACTGCCGCGGCGACGTCATATGCTCCTCACGCACCGGCTTTCGGTGCCCTGTTTCGGTCTTATAGCAAGCTCCCGCCAAGACGAAAGCTACGCCTTGCACTCCTGATAAACAAAGCAATCGGTCACATGGTCGTTCACCATGCCCGTCGCTTGCATGAACGCATAAACGATCGTCGAACCGACAAATTTAAACCCCATCTTTTTCAAATCCTTGCTAATTCGGTCCGAAAGCGGTGTTTTGGCCGGTATCTCCTCCATCCTCTCCCAATGGTTTTTGATCGGCGTATGCTTTACGTATGCCCATATGTATTGATCAAAGCTTCCGTACTTTTCTTGCACTTCCAGAAAGGCTTTGGCGTTCGTCACCGCAGCGTTCACTTTGAGACGATTTCTGATGATGCCTTCGTTTGCCAGCAGCTCCTGTATTTTTGTTTCGTCGTAAAGCGCCACCTTGGCCGGATCGAATCCGTCGAACGCTTCCCGAAAATTCTCTCTTTTTTTGAGCACGGTGAGCCAGTTGAGCCCCGCCTGCATTCCTTCTAAAACCAGCATTTCAAACAGCCGGATATCGTCGTGCACCGGCCGTCCCCACTCCTTGTCGTGGTAGGCAATGTATATGGGGCTGTCCCCCGCCCAAGCGCATCTTATTTTTTCACACATAAGGTAATCCTCTCTCATCCAACCGCATTGCCGGCCTGCGCCCGCCCGCCGGGTTCATCAGCAGCGCCAGTTGATCTTCGCCGGATTCGGTTCGTTTTCTACGGCCACGGCGCGAAGGGCCGCCTCCATCTTCGCGCATTCCTCCGCGGCGATGCGTTCATAGACTGCCGCGCTTTCGCCGGTTCCCACGCGGTCGTAGGCAAGGGCCGCCGCGCCGTAAAAGGCCAGCCCCAGCGAGTGGGTCGGCGTATGAAAGCAGGCCGCGGCCTGCCCGCACGCGCGCGCGGCGGCCTGCGCCGCAGGGTTCGTTTCAATTCCCGCGCGGCGGCGTGGCACTCGTTTAGGATAATCTTCTTTACCTCAGGCAGTTTCCGTCGCCCCTCGAACCACTCCCGCGACGCGGTGAGCGCCATGCGGGGCCGCCCGTCGGTCGGACAGTATTTCTCAAAAATGGGCAGGATGTTGGTCTCGGTATAATCAAGGCACCACTTTGCAATGGTGGCCTTGCTCTGGGTTTCGATCAGCCGCATCAGGCTGACAATGTAGGGCGAATCCGCCGCGCCCAGCATTTTTCTTGGCTTTGCCATGTTGCATGCTCCTTTATCCGGTCGATCCGTCTTGCAGCAGCTTGTTTAACGCGGCCGCATAGGCTTCGTCCTGCGCCTTGGTCCGCTTCTTCGGGCCCTTGAGCCGCCCGCCGCCGCTCCGGATTTTCTTTGCGGTGTGACGGGCCAGCAGCAAGCCGTCGATATTGTCCGCCGTATATTCCATGCCGTCCTGACTGAGCACCCGTGCGTTCCTCGCCAGACACATCGCGGCAAGGCCATAGTCCTGCGTCACGACCACGTCGCCGGGCTTTACCAGCCCCACCAGCGCGAAGTCCACGCTGTCCGCGCCCTTGGAAAAGGTGAGCGTCCGCGCCCCGGACTTTTCAAATACGTGGGAAGTGTCGCATAGGATCAGGCACTCGACGCCGTATCGCCTTGCCATGGTGATCGTTTCATCCACCACCGGACAGCCGTCCGCGTCGATCAGTATTCGTCTACTCATGTTTCAAACGCCCCCGCCATTGGCAAGAAACGCCTGCCCGCACAGTTTCGCAAATGCGAACCACCGATTGGGACAGGTTGCGATTTGCATGATCCTATCCGCGCAATCCTCAACAGGGCAACGCAAAGTATCATCTTCCCTTTTTTCAATACGCAGCCCCTTTCCGCCGATACCCAAGCTTTTTTCTTGGTCTTTTTATTCCACGCTCGACGCGCCGGTATACTGCTCTTATTCTAATATCCCCCCATCCAAATGTCAAACAGCCTGTAACGCGAAAATTAACACTATTTTATATATTGCTGAAATGAAAGCCACGCGGTAAGATAATAGGTGTTAATTAGGAAACGCATCCGTGTGGGGCGCCGATATGCTCCCCCCGATGAGGAAAGGTCAAGGAACAAGCTATGGCAATGTGGAACCCCTGGCGCGGCTGCCACAAATACAGCGAGGGCTGCCGGTTTTGCTATATCCATAAGGGCGACTGCAAGCGCGGCGTCGATACCGATCTGATCGTCAAGACCGATCGGTTCACCGCGCCCGTGGAAAAGAATAAGAAGGGCGAATACAAGATCAAAGCGGGGCAAACCGTATACCTTTGCTTTTCTTCGGATTTTTTGCTGCCGGACGCGGACGTTTGGCGCGCGGATTGCTGGAACATGATGAAAGAACGCGGCGACCTGCATTTTCTTTTTCTGACCAAGCGGATCAATCGTTTTATGGACTGTGTTCCCAGTGATTGGGGCGACGGCTATGATAACGTAACGGTTGGCTGTACGGTGGAAAATCAGCAAACGGCCGATCACCGGCTGCCCATTTTTCAAAGCGCCCCCATTAAGCACAAAAACATCATCTGTCAGCCGCTGCTGGAACAGATCGATATTGAAAAATATCTGGACGACGTCGAACTGGTGGTGCTCGGCGGAGAATCCGATCCAGACGCCCGCGCGCTGCATTACGACTGGGTGCTCGCGGTGCGGCAGCAATGCGTAAACACCCATACGCATTTTGAATTCCGGCAATGCGGCACGCATTTTATAAGGGATGGAAAGGAATACACGATTCCCGTGAGACAGCTTTGCAGTCAGGCCAAGAAGGCCGGCATCAACTGTTAAGGCCGCTTCTTTTCCGCGTCTAGTGGGGCACCCAGTGCCCCTAGATACTCGACCAGTTCCGGAGAAACCGGTCTCGATACCCCCGGGTTACGCGCCCGGTGGCGCGGGTCGAGGTGTTTTTTCGAGGTACACGCCCCCGAAGAAACGGATTTTACGTCGCTTCGCTCCATTTTCCTTTCTATGCGCGCTGCGGCGAGAGACCTTTGTCTACAGTCTGCGGGCCGCTCTTCCCATAGAGCGGCCCTTTTTGGCTTTATTTTTATTGATAAGGAAACATGCTGATCTTATTCCCGATTGGCGGCATCCTTGCCGACCGGAACCGCACCTATCTGCCGTTTTATCTGGCGGCGCTGATCATGCTGGTCATCGGCGCGCTCACCCGACCCATATTTCATGGGATGGGTCAGCTGAAAAACGCAAATCAGGCTCAATCCGTCACTTTTTGATACCAAAGCGCGTCTATGGGTTGACTTTCCAGCGCATCGGTAGTATATATATAAAGACTACCTTTTTTAACCTATAGAATAATTGCTGTGTATTTGAAGGAGGGGACCCGTTGAGCAGATTATCCATCGAAACGCCCAGCCGCTCGCAGGCGGTGATCGAGGGGCTTTACCGCGATGTGGAACGCCGCATCAGCGCCAGCCCGCCGGGCCTGTGCCCGGTCGATATGGCGCTTTCCTTTCTGCGCCTGTGCCATGCGCAGACCTGCGGCAAGTGCGTGCCCTGCCGCATCGGCTTGGGCCAACTGACCAAGCTGTTGGAAAGCGTTCTTGATTCCACCGGCACAACCGAAACGATCGAATTGATCGAAAAGACCGCGCGCGTCATTCAGGACACGGCGGACTGCGCGATCGGCTACGAAGCCGCGCGCATGGTGCTCGGCGGCGTGCTTGGCTTCCGGGACGATTACATATCGCATGTCACGAAGGGCCGCTGCCTTTGCGGCCTGAGCCAGCCCGTGCCCTGCGTCGCGCTGTGCCCCGCCGGGGTGGACATTCCGGGCTACATCGCGCTGGTGCGCGCGGGCCGGAACGACGACGCGGTGCGTCTGATCCGCAAGGATAACCCCTTCCCCACCGTATGCGGCTATGTGTGCGAGCACCCCTGCGAGGCGCGCTGCCGCCGCCGCATGGTGGACGACGCGGTGAACATCTGCGGCATCAAGCGCTATGCGTGCGACCACGCTTCTCCAAACGCCGCCCCGCCCCCGTGCGCCCCGCCCACCGGCAAGCGCATCGGCGTGATCGGCGGCGGTCCGGGCGGGCTGTCCGCCGCTTACTTTCTATCGCTGATGGGCCACACGGTGGAGGTATACGACCAGCGGCCCCAGCTCGGCGGCATGCTGCGCTACGGCATCCCGGATTACCGCCTGCCGCCGGACAAGCTGAACGCGGATATCTCCTTTATCCTTTCTACCGGCATCAAGGTGCATCTGGACACCGCGATCGGCCGCGACATTCCCTTTTCCGAGATCGAGCAGCAGTACGACGCGGTCTATCTCGCCATCGGCGCGCATAACGACAAAAAGCTCGGCATCGAGGGCGAGGACAGCCCGGATGTGTACTCCGCCGTGCAGCTGCTGCGCGACATCGGCGAGGGCGCCGCGCCCGACTTTCAGGGCCGCCGCGTGTGCATCATCGGCGGCGGCAACGTATCGATGGACGCGACGCGCACGGCCATTCGTCTGGGCGCGCAGTCGGTCACCTGTGTATACCGCCGCCGCGTCGCGGATATGACCGCGCTCAGCGAGGAGATCGAAGAAGCCATGGGCGAGGGCTGCCAGATCCTGCCCCTGCAAGCGCCCGAGCGCATCGAGACCGATGCAAGCGGCCGCGTGACCGCGTTATGGACCCGCCCGCAGATCATCGGCGAATACGGACCGGACGACCGCCCGCGTCCCCGCGCGGCGGAGGCCCCCGCCTTCCGCATTCCGTGCGACGCGGTCATCGTCGCGATCGGCCAAGCGATTGACGCCAAGCCGTTCGAGCAGGTGGTATCGGTGGGCCGCGGCAAAATCTTTGCCGGGGACGACGCTTTTGTACCCAACACGCCGCACGTGTTCGCGGGCGGCGACGCGGTGACCGGCCCCGCCACCGTCATCCGCGCGGTCGCGGCGGGCAAGGTGGCGGCCGCGAATATCGACGCCCACCTAGGCTACCGACACATCATCACCACCGATGTGGATATACCCCCCGCGCACCTGACCAATTCGCCCGCCTGCGGCCGGGTCGAGCTGAAAAGCCGCCCACTCGCGGAGTGCAAGGACAATTTCGAGCTGGTCACCTGCGGCATGACCGATGAGGAGGCCCGTCAGGAGACCTCGCGCTGCCTGCGGTGCGATCACTTCGGCTACGGTATATTCAAAGGAGGGCGCACATCGAAATGGTAAACGTCACAATCAACGATACGCCGGTCTCCGTGCCCGCCGGGCTTACGATCTTAGAGGCCGCGGCCTCCGTCGGTATTGAAATACCAAAGCTCTGCTACCTCAAGGGCGTAAACGAGATCGGTTCGTGCCGCGTATGCTGCGTCGAGATCGAGGGCGAGGGCAAGCTCGTCCCCTCGTGCAACAACGTTGTGCGCGAGGGTATGGTCATTCACACCAATTCGCCCCGCGTGCGTCAGGCCCGCCGCACCAATGTGGAGCTTATTTTATCCCAGCATGATTGCACCTGCGCCACCTGTGTGCGCTCGGGCACCTGCAAGCTGCAAAAGATTGCCACCGATCTGGGCGTGCTGAGCGTGCCCTATCCGCTCGATTTGGCGCAGGGCAAAAAGGTGGAATGGACGCGCACCTTCCCCCTGTACCGCGAGATCAACAAGTGCATCAAGTGCATGCGCTGCGTGCAGGTCTGCGACAAGGTGCAGGCGCTCTCCATTTGGGATGTGAACGGTTCGGGCTCGCGCACCACGATAGACGTATCCGGCAACCGCTTTATCAAGGAGGCGGGCTGCTCGCTCTGCGGCCAGTGCATCACCCACTGCCCGACCGGCGCGCTGCGGGAGCGGGACGACACCGCAAGAGCTTTTTCCGCGCTGGCCGATCCGGACAGGATTACCGTTGTCCAGATCGCGCCCGCCGTGCGCGCCGCTTGGGGCGAGACCCTTGGCGAGCAGACCGGCGGGATATCCGCCGGGCAGCTCGTGGCCGCGCTGCGCAAAATGGGCGCGGAATACGTGTTCGACACCACCTTTTCCGCCGATTTGACCATTATGGAGGAAGGCAGCGAGCTGCTGCGCCGCCTGCGCGCGGGCGACCTTGCGGAAAAGCCGATGTTCACCTCGTGCTGCCCGGGCTGGGTGCGTTTCTTGAAAAGCGAGTACCCGGAGCTGACCGGGCGGCTCTCTACCGCAAAATCGCCGCAGCAGATGTTCGGCGCGGTGGCCAAAACCTGGTTTGCCGAGCGCATCGGCGTGGACCCGTCCAAGATCTTCAGCGTGTCCATCATGCCCTGTCTGGCCAAAAAGGCCGAGTGCGACCTGCCCGGCATGCAGTCCGAAAATGGGCCGGACGTCGATCTGGTGCTGACCACGCGCGAGCTCGTCCGCATGGTGCGCGCCGAGCATTTGGACGCCTCCGCGCTGCCGGAGGAGGATTTCGATTCTCCGCTCGGCGTCGGTTCGGGCGCGGGCGTGATTTTCGGTTCGACCGGCGGCGTAATGGAAGCGGCGCTTCGCACCGCTTATTACCTGACGGCGGGCAAGAACCCGCCCGCGGACGCGTTCCGCGAGGTGCGCGGCTATGCCGCCGGACGGCATGGCTGGCGCGAAGCCACGTTCGAGCTTTCCGGTATCCCCGTGCGGTGCGCGGTGGTGAACGGTCTGGCAAACGCGCGCCACCTGCTGCGCGCGATGGCGCGCGGCGAGGTAAAGTATGAGTTTGTCGAGGTGATGGCCTGCCCCGGCGGCTGCGCGGGCGGCGGCGGCCAGCCGATCGACGGGAGCGACCGCGAAAAAGGCGACCGCGCGCGCAAACGTGCTCTATTCGCTGGACGAGAACGACACGCTCCGCTTCTCGCACGAAAACCCGGTCATCCAAACGCTTTACAGCGAATATCTCGACGCGCCGCTCTCTGAAAAGGCGGAAGAACTGCTTCACGCCGATCACTTTGCGTGGGACATGACAAGCGCGAACGGACCGTCTGTTTGATTGATAACCCGTGGGTATCAGGCCACCCTATGAGAAGCAGGAGGCAGGCAAGTGATGGAGAATTTTGTAGAAATCGCAATTTATCAGGTAAAGCCAACCAAAATCG
Source organism: Agathobaculum sp. NTUH-O15-33 (assembly GCF_033193315.1). NCBI lineage: Bacteria > Bacillati > Bacillota > Clostridia > Eubacteriales > Butyricicoccaceae > Agathobaculum > Agathobaculum sp. NTUH-O15-33. Next base: position 1,508,994 of record NZ_CP136187.1, on the reverse strand, counting down.
AGGAGTTTGAAGGCCTGCTCGGCGAGGTCGTCGAGACCCAAAAGGAGCAGCCGGGGCTAATTGATCTGAAATATGTCAAGCGGGGATATAACATTGATTACGAACAGATCAAGGAGGGACTACCGCCCCACAGGCTTACCAAAATCGTCAAATGCGTAAAGTATATTTTGATTTGGGAGTTTGCGACCAAAGAGGATTACGGCAAGGCTCTGCAAAACCTTTATCAAAAGTATGAGAAGCAGCTCAATCGCTGCCTGATCATGCCGCATGATAAGTTGCTGGGCGATCGCATTTACTAGAGAGGCCCTTTGGAGCAACGACTCGCCACATCGCCTTGATTTGCAGCGGGCGGCCTTATTCCGTTGGTCGATACGGGCCACGGCAGGGCCGTTTCACCCGAACTGCGGTTTTTCGGATGCTGCGGGCAAGCCGCGGCCGCGTTTATGCCTGACATGGACCATCCGCATCCGTGAAAAACAAAGCCGGACCGTACAGCGTTTTGCAGTACGGTCCGGCTTTGTTTTTTAGGGAAGTCCGCTTTCTTGCAGCGCATCCCTATCAGAGGAAGAAGAGGAGAAGAAGCAAATGGGCGTACCGGTCCGCGTCGGAGCGGCGACCGGTTCGGTCACACGATGCCGTTGCCGCAGATATAGTGAGCATTGATCGGCGCCCCGCCCGTGCGTCAGCTTCTTGATATAGATTTTCCGGTCCTTCGCGGTGGTGCTCGCCGCGTTGATCACATAATCCGCTCCAGAACCCTTTGCCATTTGCGTATCAGTTCGTTTTCTTAAGTCTCATTATAGTAATTCGGCTTTTAAATGCAATGCCTTTTGCGCTACTATTTGCGTATCACTTATGTATCAAAATAATTTTGACCAATTTCAATATTCGTATATTTATCAGCCCTATTATCGAAACAACAGCGTTTTATTCCTTGATTCAATACCATGATAAGCTATATATAGCCTGCATTATTTTTATGATCCCTTGCAAATCTGGTGGTTATGCACAAAAAAATACGCGTTGTATCTTAACGCGTATTCCTGCGGTTTTTTGATTTTTATACGGCGATTTGCAGCATTTCATCCGCTCCTTTATCATGTATCGCCTCTTATATGTTGTAAATCTCGCTGATATTCCGTTTTTATTGATGCGGTATCATTACGTAAAAATAATGTGTTTTGCATTGACATTCCGTTAGCCTACGATATAATGAAATGAGACAATATTGGGCTTGCAGCATCTTGGTTATTGCGGCGTCAACGAAGCGCGCGGCATACCTGCTGCGTTAACGAAAGGAGTATCGACCGATGATTTCCACCCGCGAATTGGCGAAACTGGCCGGCGTCAGTCAAGCCACGGTATCGCGCTGTCTGAACGACCGCCCCGGCATATCAGCCGAAACCAAAGAACTGGTCCGCACGCTGGCCAAGCAGCACGGCTATGTCGTGCGAAATAAGAACAAGAGGACGATCTGCACCAATAAGCGCAAGGCGATCGGCGTGCTGCAAATGTCGCACCACGCGTTTGACGATCACTTTATCAAGCAGCTGCTCAGCATCCTTTACAAAACGATCGAACAGGAAAACTATTACGCGATCCCCTTGCTGGACTTTTGCGGCGAGCAGGGCATCCAACAGCTGAAGGATTTGATCAAGCTGGAATTGGTGGAAGGCTTTATCATCGTCAATCGTGAATACGACGCCAAGGTGGACGAATACTTTAACCAAATCGGCATTCCCCATGTGTATCTGATCTTTTTTGGACGCAATTCTTCGGAGCAAGTCAGTTTGGTCGATACCGATAATTATCTGGGCGGGTATATCGCCAGCAAGCATCTTCTGGAGCTTGGACACCGCCATATTGTGGCGCTTTCCGCCCCTTGGGACGAATTCCACGACCGGCTTGCAGGCTATCAAAAAGCGCTTAACGAGTATCAGGCTCCGTTTGAGCCCTCCTACATTCTGACCTGCGACGATTGCAGGTACGAGGAAGGGTACCGCGTTGTGACGGAAAACCTCGCGTTGTTTGAACAGGCCACGGCGGTTTACGGGATGTGCGACGTGCTTGCTCTGGGGGCTTTAAACGCGCTGAAGGACCACGGTTTCCGTATACCGGAGGATATTTCCGTGATCGGATACGACGGCCTCGATATCGGCCAGCTCTGCCGCCCGGAGCTGACCAGCGTGGCGCAGCCCTTTCAGGAGCTCGCTCATTTTTCAGTGGCCAAGCTGCTTGAGATCTCCAACGCGCCGAAGAAAAAAACCATACAGGCGAAAACCTTCTTGCCGCCCGCGCTGATCGAGCGCCAATCGACCAGCCGTTGCCGCGAATAGGCCCCCCTCTTCGCTCAAACCGCAAAAAAACAGACATGGCCCGCGGGCCGCGCCTCAGACTGTAAAAAAGCTATTTTTGACAGTCTGTCGATCGAAACAAAGCCCCATTTCGATCGAGATTCCGGCTTCTGCGCGCGCCTTTTAGGCACACTTGAAGTCGGTTTGTATAGCCCGTAGGCCTCTATCCACTGACCGCCGCCGTGCGGCGATTAAATGAGAGCAAACCGAGATACACGGCCCAGGCCGGCCTCTCTTGGCCTACGGCCAATTCACCTACTGCTCCCGGTTTTTATGGATTTTGTTTCTTAAAACAAAATCCTATTTTATACGCGCTGCGGCGCGAAGGGTTCTTTGACACGCTGAAAAGGCCTCCGCGCTTTCGCGCGGAGGCCTTTTCATTCTTTTTAGCCCTGTTTATCGCTCATGAGTGTAACCATGACCGCCTTCTGTGCGTGCAGACGGTTTTCGGCTTCCTCAAAAATTTCCGAGGCGTGTTCCTCAAACACCTTGGTGGTAATCTCCTGCTCACGGTAAGCAGGCAAGCAGTGCTGCACCATGCAGCCGGGTTTGGCGGCGGCGAGCAGCTCGTCGTTCACCTGATAGCCCTGAAACGCCTTGACGCGCGCTTCCTTTTCCGCTTCCTGCCCCATGGACGCCCAAGTATCCGTGATGACGACATCCGCGTTTTCGGCGGCCGCCATGGGCGAATCGGTCAGGGTGAAATCCGGGTTGCCCTGCGCAAAGGCGAGCACGTCCGCGTGCGGGCGGTAGCCTTCCGGCGTGGCGATGGAAACCTTCATGCCGGTCTTGAGGCCGCCGACGATCAGCGAGTTTGCCATGTTGTTGCCATCGCCGATGTAGCACATTTTCAGGCCTTCCAGCACCGCGAACTTCTCGCGGATGGTCATCAGGTCGGCCAGCACCTGACAGGGATGGCAGAAGTCGGTTAGGCCGTTGATGATCGGGATCTCGCCGTAACCCGCGAGATCCTCAACCTCCTTCTGCTCGAAGGTGCGAATCATGATGCCGTCCAGATAGCGGGAAAGCACGCGCGCGGTATCCTGCACCGGCTCGCCCCGGCCGATCTGCAGATCGCGGTTCGAGAGGAACAGCGCCTGTCCGCCGAGCTGGTACATGCCGGTCTCAAACGAAACGCGGGTGCGGGTCGAGGATTTCTGGAAGATCATGCCGAGGCTTTTGCCTTCCAGATGCCGGTGGGAGATGTTGTGCTTCTTTTCATACTTGAGCTGATCCGCCAGATCGAGCAGGCCGATGATCTCCTCGGACGAGCAATCCAGCAGCTTTAGCAAATGCTTCATGTTTAAAATACCTCTTTCATAACGGCGAGCGCCTCGTCCATCTCTTCCTTGCTGATCACGAGCGGCGGGAGCAGACGGACGGCGTTTTTGCCCGCGGTGATCGCGAGCACGCCCTTTTCGATCAACTGATTTGCAAATTCGGAATGCCGGCCCTCTTCTACGATGATGCCGAGCATCAGGCCCATGCCGCGCACGCCTTGGATATGCGCGGAGCCAAGCGCCATAATCTTGTTTTTCAGGTATTCGCCCTTTTCGCGCACCTCCGCCAGAAAAGCGGGGTCCGCCACCGTGTCGAGCACGGCGTTTGCCGCCGCGCACACCATGGGCGTGCCGCCGAAGGTGGTCGCATGGGTGCCGGGGGTGAGCACGTCGCAGCAGGTCTTTGCCGCCATGACCGCGCCGACCGGCACGCCGCCTCCAAGGCCCTTGGCCATGGATACCACATCGGGCATGATCCCATACTGCTGGAAACAGAACAGGCTGCCCGTGCGGCCGATGCCGGTCTGTACCTCGTCGATCAGAAGCAGCAGATCGTTTTCGCGGCAAAACGCCTCGACGGCCCGCACAAATTCCCGGTCGAGCGGCAAAACGCCGCCTTCGCCTTGAATCAGCTCCATCATAACGGCGCAGGTCTCGCCATCCGCCTTGGCCTTCACGCTGTCCAGATCACCCGCGACCGCGTAATCAAAGCCTTCGGTAAAGGGGAAAAAGTAATTGTGGAACTTATCCTGTCCGGTCGCGTTCAGCGTGGTGATCGTGCGGCCATGGAAGGAGTTTTGAAGCGTTACGATTTTCGCGCGGCCCGTTCCGTATTTGTCGAACGAATATTTACGGGCAAGCTTGATCATGCCCTCGTTTGCCTCCGCGCCGGAATTGGCAAAAAACACCTTGCCCATCCCGGTTTCCGTAACCAACTTCTTCGCGACCTTTACCATGGGCTCGGTCGTAAAGAGATTGGACACATGCATCAGCTTGTGCGCCTGCTCGGTGATCGCGTCGATCACCTTTTTGTTGTTGTAGCCCATGCAGTTGACGCCGATGCCCGAAGCCAGATCGATGTACCGTTTGCCCTCGACATCCCACACCGTCGCGCCCTCGCCACGGTCCAAAGCGATCGGAAAGCGGCCATAGGTGTTCATGACGTACTGGGATTCTTCGCTTTTTAGCTGTTCGTAGTTCATTTCATGTGCCCCTTTTATAATTAGGAATTAGTAATGAGTAGTTAGTAATGAAGGATGCGCGCACAGCGCGCTATTTTAATTGATCGGCCTTTGGCCGATACCGCAATTCCTAATTACTAATTCCTAATTGCTCATTACTGAAACATTGTTCCCACGCCGACCTTGGAGAGCAGCTCGATCAGGATCGAGTGCGCTACGCGGCCGTCCTGAATGTTCGCGGCGCCCACGCCCTTGCGCACCGCTTCCACGCAGCAATCCACCTTGGGGATCATGCCGCCCTTGATCACGCCGTCGCGCACCAGCTTGGGCACTTCGGACACCTTCAGCAGCGGCAGCAGCGTGTTTTCATCCTTCGGATCGAGCATCAGGCCGCGCACGTCGGTCAGCAAAATCAGCTTTTTCGCTTTCAGCGCGACGGCCAGCTTGGATGCCGCCGTATCGGCGTTGATGTTGTAATTGGTCTCGTCGTCGATGCCCTGCGCCACGGTGGAAACGACCGGGATATACCCCTGCTGCAACACATCGATCACCGGCGAGGGATCGACGTCGACGATCTCGCCGACATAGCCGTAATCGGTGCCGATGCGGTCGGTCAGGCGGCGCGCCTGAAACAGGCCGCCGTCCATGCCGCCAAGGCCGATGCCGCGCCCGCCCGCTTTTTCCAAAAGCGTAACCAAATCCTTGTTGACCTTGCCGCACAGCACCATCTGCACGATATCCATCGTTTCGCGGTCGGTATAGCGCAGGCCGTTTACAAACTTGGATTCCTTGCCGATCTTGCCCAGCATTTCATTGATCTCCGGCCCGCCGCCGTGCACGACGACCACCTTGATGCCGACCAGATTGAGCAGCACAAGGTCGTGAATCACCGCGTCTTTCAGTTCATCATTGATCATCGCGTTGCCGCCGTATTTGACGACCACCGTCTGGCCGTAATACATCTGGATATGCGGCAGCGCCTCGACCAATATTTTGGCCTTGAGCTCCGCGTCAAGTTGTGTATCCAATTCAAAAACTCCCTTTTAATTAGGAATTGAGGAGGTCCGCAACGTATGTTATCAGAGATAATTACTAATTACTCATTTCTAATTCCTAATTATCAAGTGCGGTAGTCCCCGTTGATCTTCACATAATCATACGTTAGGTCGCAGCCCCAAGCGGTCGCTTGCTCGTCGCCTTCGTTTACGTCAACCAGAATGGTGACCTCGCTTTCGGAGAGCACCTTTTTCGCGATATCCTCGTCAAAATCAAGCGCCGCGCCCTTTTCACAGACCGTCACGCTGCCCGCGTTTGAAACGAACGAAACGGTGACGTATTCCGGACGGAACGGGGCCTTGGAATACCCCATGGCGCACAGCACGCGGCCCCAGTTGGCGTCCGCGCCGAACATGGCCGCCTTGACCAAATTGGAACCGACAACCGCCTTGGCCAGCCGTTCGGCCGCTTCCTCGGTACGGGAATGGGCCACCGTGCAGGTGACCAGCTTGGTCGCGCCCTCGCCATCCGCCGCGAGCTGGCGCGCCAAACGGGTGTTGACCTCGTTCAGCGCCTTGACAAAGGTCTGGTAGTCCTCATCCTGCCATTCAATCAGGTCGTTGCCCGCCTTGCCGTTGGCCAGCACGACGCACATGTCGTTGGTCGAGGTGTCGCCATCCACCGTGACGCGGTTATAGGTCTTGCGCACGTTTTCCTGCAACGCTTCTTGCAGCATTTCGTGCGTGATGGCGCAGTCGGTCGTCACAAAGGAAAGCATGGTGCCCATGTTGGGATGGATCATGCCGCTGCCCTTGCAGATGCCGCCGATTCGGCAAACCGTGCCGCCGATCGTGAATTCTACCGCGGCGGTCTTGGTTTTCGTGTCGGTGGTCATGATCGCGCGGTTCGCCTTCTCGGACGCGTCGTCCTCCAGAACAAGCTCCGGCAGGTGCGCTTCGATGCACTCGACCGGCAGGCGCTGGCCGATCACACCGGTGGAAGCGACCACGATCTCGTCCTCGCCTATTTGCAGCAGATCAGCCGCGGCCTTTGCCATGCGGCGGGCGTTTTCCATGCCGTCCGGCGCGCAGGCGTTCGCGTTGCCCGCATTCGCCACGATGGCGCGCGCCACGCCGTTTTCCAAATGCTCCATGGTGACATAGAGCGGCGCGGCCTTGACGCGGTTCATGGTATAAACGGCAGCGGCCGCGCATTCGCAGTCGCTAACGATGATTGCGGTATCGTCGTTTGCGCGGCTTTCCTTAATGCCGCAGCGCACGCTGCCCGCCTTAAAACCCGCGGCGGCGCACACGCCGCCTTCGATGATCTTCATTTAAAAACCCCTTCACTTTAATTAGTAAGTAGTAATGAGTAGTTAGTAATTGGGGATGCGCGCACAGCGCGCAAATTCTATCATCGGCCAGCGGCCGAACCCGCAATTACTAATTTCTAATTTCTAATTCCTAATTATTCACACGTTTAATCCTGTCGTTTGGTCCAGACCGAGCATGATGTTCATATTTTGCACCGCGGCGCCCGAGGCGCCCTTGCCGAGGTTGTCGAACAGCACGGTGACGATGGCCTGCTCTTCGTTTCCGGTGACGATCAGCCGCAGGCTGTCGCGCCCGGCGAGCGTGGAGGCGTAGATGACCGGTTCGTCCCCGCCAAGCGGCGCGACCGAGACAAGCGCCTGCCCCTCGTAATGGCCGGAGAGCGCTTCGTGGATGCGCGCGGCGGCAAAGCCGGGCAGCATCACGGTGGTGGCCATGCCCTTGTAGAAATCGCCCAGAATGGGCACGAACACCGGCGGCGCTGTCAGGCCGCACACGGCCTGCATTTCGGGCAGGTGCTTATGCTGTAGGTTCAGGCCGTAAATGCGGTGGGATTCATGGCGCGGGTCGCGTCCCTCGTCCTCGTATTCCGCGATCAGCTTTTTGCCGCCGCCCGAATAGCCGGTCAGCGACGAGCAGGTGAACGCGAAATCCGCCGATACGATCTCGTGCGCGATCAGCGGATAAACGGAGGCAATAAAGCCGCTCGCGTGGCAGCCGGGGTTTGCCACGCGCTTCGAGGCGGCAATGGCCGCGCGGTGCGCCGCCGAAAGCTCGGCAAAGCCGTAATCCCAATCGGGATCGGTGCGGTGCGCGGTCGAAGCGTCGATCACGCGCGTCGCGTCGTTCTCGATCAGCGCGACCGCTTCGCGCGCGGCCGCGTCCGGCAGGCACAGAAACACGATATCGGCGGCATTCAAAAACTTTTGCCGCTCCAAGGCGTCCTTGCGTTTGTCCTCGTCGATCAGCAGCAGCTCAATGTCGTCCCGCGCGCCAAGGCGCTCGTAAATTTGCAGGCCGGTCGTGCCTTCCTTACCGTCGATATAGATCTTAGGCTTCATCGCCGGTTTCCTCCGCAATGAACTTCTCGATCTTGTCGATCTGGCGTTCGACCTCCTGCGGCGCGGGGCCGCCGATGACCTTGCGTTCGCCCACGCAGGTGCGCAGGTCGAGCGCGTCATACACATCGTCGCTGAACTTATCCGAAATCGCGGAGAAATCCTTAAGCGTCATGGTTTCGAGCGTTTCATCCGCGCGGATGCACTGGTTGACCAGACGGCCCACCGTCTTATACGCATCGCGGAAGGGCATGCCCTTCTTTGTCAGGTAGTCGGCGCAGTCGGTCGCGTTGATGAAGCCGCCGGAAGCCGCGCGGCGCATGTTGTCGCGCCGCAGCGACATGGTGGAGAACATGGGCGTGAACACCTCAAGGCACTGCTTGACGGTGTCGATCGCGCCGAACACGGCTTCCTTATCCTCCTGCATATCCTTGTTGTAGGCAAGCGGCAGGCCCTTTAAAACGGTCAGCATCGTGGTCAGGCTGCCGTATACGCGGCCGGTTTTGCCGCGGATGAGCTCGCACACATCGGGGTTTTTCTTCTGCGGCATGATCGAGGAGCCGGTCGAGTAAGCGTCGTCCAGCTCGACGAACTTGAACTCCCACGAGCACCAAGAGATGATCTCCTCGGACAGGCGGGACAGATGCATCATCAGTATAGAGAGCGCGGAAAGCAGCTCCACGCAGTAGTCGCGGTCGGACACGCCGTCGAGCGAATTATCGGTCAGGCGGGCAAAGCCGAGCTGCTCGCGGACGAAATCGCGGTCGATCGGGTAAGTGGTCGAAGCCAGCGCGCCCGAGCCGAGCGGCATTTCATCCATACGCTCCCGGCAATCCCGAAGGCGGCTCACATCGCGCTTGAGCATATTGGCGTATGCCATCATATAATGGGCGAACGTGGTCGGCTGCGCGCGCTGCAGGTGCGTATAGCCGGGCATGACGGCGTCCAGATTTTCGCGGCTTTTTTTCGCAAGCGCCTTCATGAACCCGCAGGTCATGTCGATGATCTCGCTGATCTCCTTTTTGACGTAAAGGCGCATGTCGAGCGCGACCTGATCGTTGCGGCTGCGCGCGGTGTGCAGGCGCTTGCCCGCGTCGCCGATGCGCTCGGTCAGCAGCTGCTCGATGTTCATGTGGATATCCTCGTAATCAAGCGAGAACTCCACCTTGCCCTCTTCGATGTCGCTGAGGATGCCAGTAAGGCCTTCTACGATCTTGTCGGCCTCGTGCTGCTCGATAACGCCCTGCTTGCCCAGCATGGTCGCGTGGGCGATCGAGCCTTCGATATCCTCTTTATATAGCCGGCAGTCGAACAGGATGGACGAGTTAAAATCGTTTACAACCAGATCGGTCTCCTTCTGAAACCGCCCTGCCCAAAGTTTTGCCATATTTCAGTACCCTCTCAAATGTGTCGTAACGCGAAAGCGTCCGGGATTTAGTCTACGCTCGGGAAGTGCTCGCCGGTCTTCTTTTCGAGCATCTGATCGTTCAGCGCGCGCACCTTGAGCGGCAGGCCGAACAGATTGATAAAGCCGGCGGAATCGGCCTGATCGTAGCAATCATCCTCGTTAAAGGTGGCCATGTCCTCGGAATACAGGCTGAAGGGCGAGGTGACGGAAGCCGGCATGATGTTGCCCTTGTACAGCTTGAGCTTGACGTCGCCGGTAACGGTTTCCTGTGTAGAATCAACAAAAGCGGAAAGCGCCTTGCGCAGCGGGGTGTACCACTGGCCGTTGTAAACCAAATCGCCGAACTTCATCGCGACCTGCGCCTTGTAGTGCGCGGTCTCCTTATCGAGGGTGATCTCCTCGAGCTTCTGGTGCGCCGCGTACAGCACAGCGCCGCCGGGGGTCTCGTACACGCCGCGGCTCTTCATGCCGACAAGGCGGTTTTCCACGATATCAAGAATGCCGACGCCGTTTTCGCCGCCAAGCCGGTTTAGCGTTTCGATGATTTTGACCGAATCCATCTCTTCGCCGTTCACCGCGGTCGGCACGCCCTTTTCAAAGTGAATGTCGACATAGGTCGGCTGATCGGGCGCCTGCTCGGGCGAAACGCCCAGCTCGAGGAAGCCGGGACGATTCAGCGGCGCTTCATTGGAGGGCAGTTCCAGATCGAGGCCTTCGTGGCTGAGGTGCCACAGGTTCTTATCCTTGGAGTAGTTGGTCTCCTTATTGATCTTCAGCGGGATATTGTGCGCTTCCGCGTAAGCGATCTCCTTCTCGCGGGAATTGAGCTCCCAGAAACGCCACGGCGCGATGATATCCATCTGCGGCGCGAAAGCGTGGATGGCCAGTTCAAAACGCACCTGATCGTTGCCCTTGCCGGTACAGCCGTGGCAGATCGCGTCAGCGCCTTCCTTTAAAGCGATCTCGACGATGCGCTTGGCAATGATCGGCCGCGCGAAGCTGGTGCCGAGCAGGTACTGCTCATAAGTAGCGCCCGCCTTCATGGTCGGAATGATATAATCGTCCACGAATTCACGCGTCAGGTCCTCTATGTACAGCTTGGATGCGCCGGTTTTCAGGGCCTTCTCCTCCAGCCCGTCCAGCTCGGTCCCCTGCCCCACGTTGCCCGATACCGCGATGACTTCGCAGCCGTAATGCTCCTTCAGCCACGGGATCAGCACCGAGGTGTCCAGTCCGCCTGAATACGCCAGTACTACCTTATTATACTTCTTTTCCATGTCGCTTTCCTCCAATATGTTTCATTTTTCGCTTTTCAAGTTTTATGTGTGGGCAACCGCTGCTATCGCGGTAATTTGCTTTGCTGTTTGTTAAGCAGATATATTATACCGCTATTCTTTCCGTTTGGCAACACAAATTTATAATTATTTTATATAATGCATATTTATGCATTCGTTGTATGATATGCTCAAAATTTCGCCCTCAATATATAGCAAATAGACAAAGGCGCGGCGCTGTCTCTTTAGCCTTCCCCTCGTCGGGGCATAAGCGTAAACTTAAGCAGCGTATGCATTTGGGCTTCCCCCGACGAGGGGAAGCTGGGCCGCGCGAAGCGCGGGTCTGATGGGGGGCGTAAGAACCATTGGTATTGATGTGCGCAGTAACCTTCCAATGCGCTATTCGTTACGCCCCCCATTCGTCACGCGCCTACGGCGCGCGCCACCTTCCCCTCGTGGGGGGAAGGCCAGATCGCGTGTTGCTTAAGTTTACGCATATGCCCTCGTCGGAGGGGAGCCTACGAGGCGTTTATCGCCTTTTTTTCGCTTGCTTGTCCGGCACGAAACGACATTGAACCCACAGCGGGGTATTTTACGCAAACTTGGTCTTGCACTTTAGTCCAAAAAGGTCTATTATGAGAGTAATATGGCATGTCAAGACAGATACGCCGGATGAATAAAAATAGCAGGGGGACTGCTGTAATGACCGAGAAAAATCTCACGATGCTGACCGACTTTTACGAATTTACGATGGCGCACGGCTACTTTGAGAAAGGAATGGCCGATCGCCGCGCTTATTTCGATATGTTTTTCCGCCGCGTGCCGGATGGCGGCGGGTACGCGATCATGGCCGGCGTGCAGCAGCTGATTGAATACTTCAAAAACCTGCACTTCACCGAGGACGACCTTGCCTATCTGCGCGGGCGAAACTGCTTTTCCGAGGCCTTCCTCGATTATTTGCGCAATTTTAAGTTTGAATGCGACGTATGGGCCGTGCCCGAGGGCACGCCCGTTTTCCCCGGCGAACCGCTCGTTACGGTCGCGGGGCCGATGATTCAGGCCCAATTCGTGGAGACCATGGTGCTGCTCACCATCAACCACCAAACGCTGATTGCCACCAAGGCCAGCCGCATCACCCGCGCCGCGCAGGGCCGCGTGGTGCTGGAATTCGGCTCCCGCCGCGCGCAGGGCTACGACGGCGCGATTTACGGTGCGCGCGCGGCCTACATCGGCGGCTGTCAGGGTACCGCCTGCGTGCTGGCCGACCGGGATTATAAGATCCCCGCGGGCGGCACGATGGCGCATTCTTGGGTGCAGATGTTCGATTGCGAATACGACGCCTTCAAGGCTTACGCCGATATTTACCCGGATAACTGCGTCTTTTTGGTCGATACCTATAATGTGCTGAAAAGCGGCGTGCCGAACGCGATCCGCGTCGCGCGGGAGATGATCGAAAAAACGGGTGTCCGCCCGCGCGGCATCCGCCTTGATTCGGGCGATATCGCCTATCTGTCCATTCGCGCGCGCGAAATGCTGGACGAGGCGGGCTTCCCCGATATGCAGATCATGGCTTCCAACTCGCTCGACGAGTATCTGGTGCGCGATTTAATCACGCAGGGCGCGCGGATCGATTCCTTCGGCATCGGCGAGCGGCTCATCACTTCTAAGTCCGAGCCCGTGTTCGGCGGCGTGTACAAGCTTGCCGCGGTCGAAAACGGCGAGGGCGATGTCGTACCCAAGATCAAAGTATCGGAAAACGTTGAAAAGATCACCACGCCGCACTTTAAGCACGTTTACCGCCTGTTTGATAACCAAACCGGTAAAGCCGTGGGCGATGTGATCACCATTCACGACGAAACGATCGATGAAAAGCGTCCCTATACCCTGTTCCACCCCATCCACACATGGAAGCAGAAGATCGTGACCGACTTTACCGCCCGGCCGCTGCGCGTGCAGCTTTTCAAGAAGGGTCGCTGCGTGTATAAATGCCCGGATATCGACGATATCCGCGCCTATTGCGCCGCCGAGCTTGAAACGCTTTGGGATCAGGTCAAGCGCTTTGAGAACCCGCAGACCTATTTCGTCGACCTTTCCAAAAACCTTTGGCAGGTCAAAAATCAGCTTCTGGAAAGCTGCCGCATCTAAAACGATAACCAAAACGGCGCGTTGCAAAATAAGAAATGTTCCAATACATGTCATTCTTCGTCACTTCGCTCCTCAGAATGACATACGGAAACTCTTTTATTTTGCAACGCGCCGTTTTACTTTTTAAGGAAGAAGGGGAAACGATTTGATCTTTCCAAATGACAGGCAATTTCAGCTATTCCCCTCTCCTGTGGGGCTGCGGAATTATATCCAGTATTATAACGTCGTATTTCCAAAGAGCGACACGTTTGCGGCGCGGTACACGCTAATGCCGAATGCTTGCGGAACCCTGTCGCTCGCCTTCGATGGGACCGCGGTCGCCGCCGAGCTGTGGGGCGCATCCATATCCCCTGTTTTGTTGGGTGCGGAACCCAACCGTTACCAAGTCCTGCTGCTCATTTCGCTTTCCCCCTATGGCCTGTACCAGATCACGCGTCAAAGCCAAGCGGCGCTCGCGGGCAAACGCCTTTCGCTTGCCGACATCGACAGCGCGCTTTTCGCTTCGCTGCATCAGGCCTTTGTCAGGGCGAAAACCACAGCGGAGCTGGTACAGAGATGCGAAAAAATATTATATGAACGGATGGAGCGGCCAGTCGTTTCGGACGCTTTGTTATTGGCCGCCGCCATGATCGCCGACAGCCATGGACAAGCGCAGGTGAATGAAGTGGCGCGGCGATCCGGTTACAGCGAACGGCAGCTCAACCGCTTGTTTCTTGCCCAAATCGGCATGAACATGAAACACTATGCGCGCTTGACCCGCTTTAACTATGTATTAAAGCATATGCAAAGCGCGCCTTGCTATTTTGCCGCCTTGTCGCAGCAAGCCGGTTATTTCGACCAAGCCCATTTTGATAAGGATTTCAAGGCGATCAGCGGCGTAACGCCGCAAGAGTATTATAAGACCATGTCCGATTTTTACTATGACGGAACGGAGATATACCCTACAATATCCTCAAAGGAGGATTGAAAAATGAAGTATCAGGGTTGTCTTTTAGCGGTGAAGGATATCGCCGCCTCAAAGCGCTTTTATGAAAAAGCGCTACACCAAACCGCCCTCATGGACATGGGCGCGCATGTCGCTTTTGAAGGTTTTTCTCTGCAACAGGAGTATGCCGAACTCGTCGGCTTGGCGGCGGATAGCGTGAAGGCGCGGTCGCACAGCTTTCAAATCTATTTTGAAGTGGCCGATCTGGACGAGGCGTACGCCGCAATGAAAGCCATATCCGGCTTGCAATGGGTGCATGAAATCAAGGAATATCCATGGGGGCAGCGCGATTTTCGGATATATGACCCGGACATGCATATTGTGGAGATTGCAGAGGATATGAATACGGTAATCAAACGCTTTTTCCGTCAGGGCCTATCGGCTGAAGAAGTCGCCGAACGCACGATGTTCCCCCTTGAAAGCGTAAGGCCGTTTGCGCCTAATCTCAATGCATAAAAATGGACGCATTGCAGAACCGCCAGCAACGCGCCCAACGTAACACAAACGCAAAAGGAACAGAAAATTGATAAAATAAAGGAAAACCGCGGAACGGTTATGGAAAAAGAAAATAGCAACTCACACCCAATTCAAAAGCATCTGGGATACTGTGGAAAATATTCCGTTCTAGGTCACCATGCAATCATCACCCGTGGATCGGTTGTCGATTTCCTCTCTTTGAGAGAACAGGCGCGATACGGGTCTTGCATCTTGGGTTTTTTATTCACAAATTAAATCTAACGCAAACAGCGAGGTTGAGCAACCCTTTTGCCGGGGCTCAGCCTCGCTGTTTTTTTTTGCTTTTTTATTTTCTTTCACATGAAAGCTTATTTCTTTAACAGATAAGTTGAATAAAATATGCTGAAAAGCTTTTGCTCCCTTGTTTTTAGATATTTTGCCTAATATTTTGTTGCTATAGCCATTTTAATTGATATAATATAAATAAAGATCAATAGGTTTCATGTGATAAAAGTAATTACCCTTGTCCGGTTACTGTGTGGAAGGATCTATGCAATGCCTGATGACAGTGCTGGCTGTCGACCATGTATGAGGAGGAATGATCATGGCATCGCTTGAGCAATATCAGAATATGTTCCGCACTTTGCCCTGTGGAATTTGCCGAGTGGCGTTGGATGAAGAGTTTACATTGCTGTATGCAAATCCGTTCTATTATCACATTTATGGTTATACACCCGAAAATGCGCAAGAAGCCGGCTTTACAACTGTGAAGTTCATTCTCCCTGCTATTGAGTTTAGAGATATCCACGAACGCGTAATGGAGCATGTGCATAATAAGGAAACCTTATTTGAACTGGAGTATCAGGGCGTACATAGTTCAGGTAAATCATTATGGCTTGTGGTACGCTGCACGTATAATACGGCGCAACCCGACAGCATCGTGTGTGTGGTATTAAATATTGCCGCGCATAAGCAACTCGAAGACCGGCTTCGCATGAGTATTAAAGAGAGCCAAATCGCATTTGAGCTCACCGATAAGATGATGTATGTATTTGATATTGCGGAGCGCCGCCTTATCTTATCGGAAAAAGTGGCAAATACTTTTGGACTAGCGCAGATCACATATGATGTGCCGGAAAGCATTGCCGCAAGCGGCATCATTGCCGAGGACAGTATAGATGAGTTCAATCGTTTTTATCATGCAATGATACAGGGAATACAGGAAGGGCAAGCGGTAACGCGGAAAAGAAGAAAAGACGGGTCAATCGGATGGTATTTTGCAAAATATACCCTAATCTACGATCATAATGGCAAACCAAGACGTGCGATCATATCTGGGGAGGATATTACACAGCAGCGCGAAAAAGAGCTGACTTACCAGAAATGGAGCCAGTATTTTAAGGATCAGGAAGGCAAGACCATCGGCTACTATGAATATGATATGACGGTCGATCAGCAAATGGAAGGGGTCGGGGATGCGCCGCCGGAGTATCTAAAGTCGTTAAAGACTTACACCGGGACGGTCCTGTACATAGCGGAGCACTTTGTCTGCGAGGAAGACCGGGAAGCATTTTATTGGTTCTTTGACCGTAACCGCCTTCTGGCGTTATTCTATGATCAGCATGAGTATGATGCCAGCATCGAGTATCGCAGGATCGGGAAAAACGGCCTGTACTGGGTGCGCGCCAGTGTGCGGATGGTTGCCGATCCATACAACAACCATGTAAAACTATTTTTAATGACGCGGAATATCGATCTAGAAAAACGCGAGGAAATCAAATTACACAGGTTGGTTGAAATAGATGAGATGACAGGCACGTTGAAGCGGGAAACCTTTATCCGTAAAGTTACGGAGATTTTATCCAGAAATGATTACGTTGTTCGCCATGCGTTGATTATCTTAGATATTGACCATTTTAAGGAACATAACGACGCATATGGCCATCAATTTGGCGATCAGGTGATTCGTGAAACCACGGCTCTGGTGAAGCGATCATTGCGCAAAAATGATTTGTGCGGAAGATTGGGCGGCGATGAATTCGTAGTTTTTCTAAGCAATATCGCGTCCATAGAAGCGATGCTGCCGAGAATCAGCGATCTCTGCAATGAACTGAACAGGCCGTACCCGGGGAAAGGAAATGTATCTTGCAGCCTTGGTGTTTCCTTCTATCCGCATGACGGCATTACTTTTGAAGAATTATACCAGCATGCCGATACTGCGCTATATGACGCCAAAGAATCCGGCCGGGCAGTGTTCAAAATCTATAATCAATAGAAATTGTCTCAGCTTTGTGTAAAAAAGTCAAAAAGCGGCGGCTCACTAAGAGCCGCCGCTTTTACAGCGTGTCAAAGAACCCCTTCGCGCCGCAGCGCGCATAAAATAGGATTTTCCGATTCCGATCCGCAAGGCGGCATAACAGGCGTTTCCCCCTTGCTGTTATGCTTTGATCCAAATGTCCATGCGGCAAGCCTCCTTCTCCGCGCGCTTACCACGCGCCGTCCGTTTCATCCGGATCGGCAAAGGGCGTGGCGGATAGCGGTTTGTTCGCAATTTCAAGCAGCAGCGCCTCGTTGTCGTCCGCCGCGATGCGGTTGGAATGCAGTGTGCCGCATGTGCGGCAGCGGTGAATCAGCGCCCATTCCTCGTTCCCGCGTGCCCACACGGCGACGGGGTCCATGATCCCTTTACAGAGCGAAGCCCGGTCGCCGGGCCGGTTATCCAAATGCACGCTCGACAGGCAGTGCGGGCAATGGTTGCGGTGGCGGCTGCCCATATCCTGCGGCGATACCGGCGCGCCGCATACCTTGCAAATAAAGCTATCCGTGCAGGGCGCGTGCCGGTAGTCCTGCGCAAGCATCGTTTTTTGCAGCTTGGCGATCTCCTTAAAGCGCTGCTCCTTTTGGCGCAAATAGCCGATCTTATCATCCGCGTACTGCGCTTCAATGTGCAGCTTCTGGTAGCTCTCCCAGCGGTCATAGGACAGTTCGCCCGCACGCAGGGCTTTTTTTATCGCGCAGCCCGGCTCGCTCTGGTGGCGGCAATCGCTGAACTTGCAGCTTCCCAAAAACTGTTCCACATCGGCAAAGCTTTTTTCCACGCCGCCCTCCGCGTTCCACAGCCCTAGCTCACGCATGCCCGGCGTGTCGATCACCATCACGCCGCTTTGCAGCAAAAGAAGCTGGCGGCGGCTGGTCGTGTGTCTGCCCCGCCCATCCTTTTCACGGATGCCGCCGGTCTCCATCACAGCCTCGCCCGCGAGCGCGTTTACCAACGTGGACTTGCCCACGCCGGACGAACCGAGAAATACAATGGTCTTGCCGGGCTGCAAATAAGACTGCAACCGATCAAGCCCTTCCCCGGTTTTCGCGCTCACCGCGTATACCTCCACGCCGATCGCGGACGTTTGCACGGCGCGGAGATACGACGCCGCGTCCGCCGTGCCGTCCGCCTTGGTCAGCAGCACGACCGGCGTAGCGCCGGACTGCCACGAAAGCGTCAGATACCGTTCGAGCCTGCGCGGATTAAAATCGCGGTCCAGTGATTGCAGCAGGAACACATAGTCAAAATTTGCCGCTACCGCCTGCTCGCCATGGCCGGACGAGGATGGGTCGAGACGGGCAAAATAGGTTTTGCGCGGCAGGGTCTTCAAAATGCGGCTTTCACCGTTTGCCTGCCAATCAATCAGAACAAAATCGCCCGTGGTGGGCAAATTTTCCCCGCCCGTGCGGTATGCGCCGGTTTTCAGGCCGGCAAGGCCCGTGCCGTAATCGCAGACGATCTCAAAAAAGCCGCGGTGCACGGCCGTGATACGCGCCGGGGTGCCGTTCTGGCCGCTGATATGTGATGACGGAAAGCCGTATTTTTTGATATTCATGTTTGGTCTCCTCCTGAGACACGGGCGCTCTAGCCCGTTAAGCATATAATTTTCATGGGTATTCTCCTTTCCAAAATGTCGCTTATCCCTAAAATCCCGCGGAAACAGACCTTTCAGCCTGTCTCCGCGGGATTTCATCTATTGTGCCGGATTGCGCAAAATGGGCGCAAAAAAAGACACGCCAGACGTGCCCTGCAATACGCGGATAACCCACGCGACAGTATTCACGAAAGATCGTTACTATTCTGTTTTAGGGACAAGCCGCCATAACAATAGCCGACACAAAGTCTCACTCCTTCTAAATAAACACAAAACATAGATTTTCTTTATTGTACCGGATAACTGGTCAAAAAGCAAGAGTTTTTTTGAATTGAAATTGCCACATTGCGGACAAGCATCCGCAATGTGGCAACGCAAAAATTATATTTCTTTTTCCACGCCGTTGATGCGGGCGGATTCGCCCTCCTCCACCGGGATCACGATGCATTTTTGGCCGTCCAGCACGCGGGTCTCGACCGCGTCCAGCTTGTCCTCCGGCAGCTGCAAAATGATCTCCTTGTGCTGGCCGTCCGCCCACGGCGGATTTTCTCCGTCCGCGCGGTCGCCCGTCGCCTCTTGCAGCCGCTGCTGCAAGACCTCTACCTTTTGCTGGAGCGCCATGGTTTGCTCGCGGCGCGCGGCTTCCTCCGCCATCTTTTTATCGACGATGTTGTGCGCCACCGGCGGCATATCGCCAAACGCCTCCACATAGGAGCGCTCGATGCGCTCGCGCGCCTCGTCCGGCACCTCGGCTTCGGCCAGCAGGCCGGAAACCGTTTCGCGCGTCAGGCTGACGGGGGCGCTTTCTTCATCCTCTTCGGATTCGAGCACCAAACCGCTGATCGTTTTTTGTATCTTCAATAGGGCCGTGTCCGCCTCGTCCTCGTCTTCCTCAAAGGCGTTTTGAATAACCTCGTGGAATACCTTCTTTTCCTCCGCCGCCGTGCGCTGGCTGATGCAGCCGAGCACCTGCTCGACCAGTTCGGGATGGGACTCCTTGCCGGTCTTGACATAGTACATCACCGCGTTGACATCGCTGCCCCGGTCGCTGAACGCGGGATAGACAAAGCCCAGGTCGGGCAGGCCGACCACCCAGTCGCGCTCGCGCGCGCCGATGCGGTTTTCCTCCTCGCGGTAGCCGAGGCCGGGCTTGGACAGCTCGACCGGGCAGATCGAGCAGATCAGGTACTCATAGACCTCCTCGGACTCGTCCACCTTGATGTTATCCGTGGTTTTGGTCATCACGTCGTACACATCATGGTAAATAAGAATGAGGTAATTGCCCGCATAGGCGTAATGCTCGATGATCTGCTCGTACAGCCGGTCGATCAGCTCCTCGTTTTTCAGCTTGCTTTGCTTTAAGGCGAGCAGATATTGCTGCCGCTCCACGGCTTCGTCCGTGCGGTCGAATTCCAGCTCCAGCAGGTTCGCGCCGAGCGAGCCGGAAAGCGTTTTCTTGGCGATCTCTAAGTATTTAAAAAACTCCTCGTCGTCCAGATCCAAAAACGGCTCGTCGAATTTCAGAACGGTCTGCTTGCCGCTGTTTACATAGCAGCCGCAGATCCGGGTGATCGAGCACTCGGTCTTTTTCAGCCTGCGGCGCAGCTCCAGCACGTCTCGTTTGGTGATGTTCATCGCTGTCCTATTCCTTTCGCAGTGGGATTTTCGTGCATTACCAGTATAGCAGGATTCGGCGGCGATTGCAAAGCGAAAAACGGGAGATTCCAGCTTCATCCACCTTGCATTCAACGGCAAAATAAGCTATGCTTAGGGTAAGCTTACGAAACGAGAAAGGATGGCACCTACCATGCACGGAGAATGTATCGACCTGCACATGCACAGCCATTACAGCGACGACGGCGAGTTTTCCCCGGCGGAGCTGGTGCGGCAGTGCGCGGAACGCGGCATAAAAATCATGGCCATATCGGACCACAACTGCGCGCGCGCGAACGCGGAAGGCGCGGCTGCCGCGGCGGCGGCCGGTATCACCTATATCCCTTCGATCGAGATCGACTGCACCTTTGCGGGCGTGAATTTCCATGTGCTCGGCTATGGGATCGACGCCGCGTCGGAGGATTTCGCCGGGATCGAGCAGAACATCGAAGCGCAGGGCGAAAAAGCGTCCCACATCATGCTGGAAGCGACGAGGCGGCTCGGCTTTGCCATCACGGAAGCCGATCTGAACAAGCTGGCCGAGGGCATGTTCCACCAGAGCATATGGACGGGCGAAATGTTCGGCGAGGTGCTGCTGGGCAAGCCGGAATACGCGGAGCACCCGCTGCTTATGCCCTACCGGCCGGGCGGCGCGCGTTCGGATAATCCCTTTGTCAATTTCTATTGGGACTTTTATTCGCAGGGCAAGCCCTGTTACGCGCCCATTGCCTTTCCGACGCTGCCGGACACGGTCGCGCTGATCCACCGGAACGGCGGCCGCGCCGTGCTGGCCCACCCCGGCGTCAACCTGAAAGGCCACGACGAACTGCTGGAGGGGCTTCTCAAAACCGGTATTGACGGCGTGGAAGCCTACAGCAGCTACCACACGGACGATGCGCGCCGCTTTTACGCGGACAAGGCAAGGGCCGCCGGCCTGTTTGTCACCTGCGGCAGCGATTACCACGGCAAGACCAAGCCCTCCATCCGGCTCGGCGTGCACGGCTGCCCCCTTACGGACGAGGAAATGCTGGGCGAGCTGCAAAGCCTGCTTTAACAAACGAAACAGCGGAGGAAAAACACCGTGAACCGGCGTTTTACCTCCGCTGTTTTATTTGATCAGAGCTCTTCCATCAGGACCGCAAGCATTTTCGCGCATTCGGCGCGGGTGGCCGTGCCCTTGGGGTCAAAGCGTCCATCGCCCCGGCCGCTGATGATGCCCGAACGCTGCATCAGCCGCACCGCGTCCGCCGCGTAGCCGGATACTGTGGCGGCATCCGCAAATTCCGCCGCCTGCTGTTCCTGCGAAAGCGTCGTTCCCTGCATACCGGCAAAACGCACCAGCATGACCGCGAGCTGCTCGCGGGTGAGCGCGCCGCCGGGCGCAAACGTGGTTTCGGTCATGCCGTTCGCCACGCCGTTTTCATGCGCCCACGCCACATAGGGGGCGTACCAAGCGTTCGCCGGTACATCCGCAAAGCCCGCAGCCGCGCCTTCCGGCAGGCTGCCCCCGCTGATACGCGCCAGCGTGGTGACCAGCTCGGCCCGCGTCATATTCTTTTGGGGCCCAAAGGTTTTCTCGTCCAGACCGGACATGACGCCCTTGGCCGCCATTGTGTTGACATACCCCTCGTACCAGCCGCCGACGTCGGCAAAGCGGTGCCGTATATCCAGAACAGCCACCGCTGTGGCGGATGGCAGTTCAAGCGTCACGCTGCCGTTTTGCGCGGTCAGCGCGCCCATCCGGGACAGGTTCCCGTTCGCGCCGAGCGAATAGGCCACGGGCGTTCCCTTCCCAGCAAACGGCGCGGTGAGCTGTACGCCGCCGCCGAGCGCAACATACTTGCCCCCCGCCTCGTTGGAAAAGGCATATACCGGCGCGCCGCCGGTTTGCGCCCGTGTGGTTTTGCTCTGCCCCTCCGCGCCGTCGGCAGTGAGGGTCAGCGTCACGTCCGTCCCCGCCTGCCGCAGCGCCTTGACTGCGCTCTCCGGCAGGAAAACCGAGGCTTCCCCGCTTTGTACGGTCAATGTCTTTACTTTTTCGAGCTGTTTTTGGGTCAGGATCGCCTGCCCCTGCGAACCGGCGGAAACGGTTTCGTTGCTACCGGCTGTTTCGGCGGCGCTGCCCGCGCCGCCTCCGCCGCCCGACGAACCGCCGCCACCGCCTGCGCCGCCGGTGTTGCCCGAGTCCCCGCCGGTGCTGCCGCTGTCGCCGCCTGTGTCGCCCGAATCACCGCCGGTATTGCCCGAATCCCCGCCGGTGCTGCCGCTGTCGCCGCCGGTGTTGCCGGAGTCCTCCCCGCCGGGCAGACTGACTGCGGGCGCGCCGGCAAACGCGACCTTTCGCAGCGATAGATCCAGTAAAATCAGCTCCGCCTTTTCAGGCAGCGGCACGCTGTCTGACGCGGTCAGCGTACCGAGGGGCAGCGTTTTTCCCTCGTTTATAGGCACCTGCGAATCGAGATAGACGGTCAGGTGTGTTTTGCCGTTTTCTGTTGTAGCGCTCTTTTCCGGGGTCTGCACATCCGCGCTGGCCGGTATCAGTCTGGCGTCCGGGTGCAGCCCGTCCAGCGTAAGATCGAGCTGCACGGCATAGATATTGGTTTTGCCATCCAGCCCGTCCACGGAAAGAACGATCCCGTCGTCCTCGCGGACGCAGTCCAGCGTAAGCGCGCCCTGCGCCCCGGCCGCAAGGGCCGGGTGCGTCATCAGGGGGCAGGCAAGAAGCAACGCGGTCAGCGCGCAAAGAATCCGTTTCCGCATTATTCCATCGCCCCCTTCAGTTCTATGGTGGGCAGGCTATCCCCGCCGGGCGCGCTGATCCAGCTAGTGCTGGCCGTTAGGTACTGGTTTTCCGCGCTATTTGGATCGTCCGTGCGGCTCAGCTCCGCCATCATGCGGCTGGGCAGCAGGCTGCCGCCCTCGCAGTGCGACTGCCCGCCTTGCAGTTCCGCTTCCCGCTGCACATTGGGTACGAAAATAAAGACGCCGTCGCTGATATCGCTTACTTCCTTATCCTCCGGTATCTCCGCGAAGAAGAGCGCGTAGCCGTCCAGATAGCGAAAGGTGGTTTGCTCTTGCGGTTCCCCGTTCGCATCCAGCGCGCTGTCGGTAAATTCGCCCTTGACGCGCAGGGTGTTGTAAACAGGGTCGCCGCGATAGGTGCCGGTGATCACAAGCGTGCCCGCTTTGATCACGTCATCCGTTTCCGTGCCGTAAACATAATCCGCGCTGAGGATACCTGCCGCGCCGCCCTCGGTAAAGGCCACGTCGTCCCCGGCGTAGCTGATGAGCTGTACGGCCGCGTTTTCCGGCACATTCGTCATGACGACCTTCGTCGCATCATACGTCCAGATGCGGCTGTCCGCGGAGTCCGTACCGGGCTTGTTAAAGTAGGCAAGGTAGCTGTCCGCATCGTCCACCGCTTCATTCTTGCCGTAATCCCCCTGCTTTGCCACCACATCGCCGTGCTCCGTTGTCACGGTAACGGTGTAGCCGCCGGTTTGCGGGAGCGCCTTTTCGCTGACCAGCTTGACGCCGGACACGGCGGTTGGCCCATTGGTCAGGGTGACCGTCACGGTGTCTACGTCGCGGTCGATCGTGTACTGATCGGCGCGCAGCGTTTTATCGTAGGCCACGCGGATATCCCCCGCATGCACCGCGTCGCCAATGGCGTTGCCCAGCGAATCGTAGGCCTGCACGGTGTAGGCAAAGTTCATGTGGTTGGCCGAACCGATCACATCGGTATAGGTAGCTTCGGTCGTAAAGCCGATCACGGTATCGTTTCGCCGAATCTCATAGCCCTGTACCTTACCCGCTGTCATATCGGCGCGCATGGAGAGAACCACCTGATGATCGCCCTCTTTTTTCGCCGTGGCAATGATGCTGCCGGCGCCCTGCGGCACGCTGTTTAAACGGTCGCGGCGGCTGTTGTCGTCCAGATACCAGATAGCGCGCGGCTCCTTCTCGTAGGTCTTAAGCTTGGTTTTCGTGCTTTCGCTTAGCTGCATACCCCAGCGGGTGAAGAACTCGGTCAGGTCTTTGTTTGCGGTTCCGGCGGCGGTCAGCGCCACCTTATCGTCGTAGCTTACAGCGCCCGCAAAGTATGTGCCCGCCTTCCAAGCCTTGAAGAAGCGGTTGTAGAAATCCATGGGGCCATTTGCATCGTTTTGCCCATTGTCATAGGCCAGATGCAGCTGCCAATACATGCCGAGCTGCACAAAGACGTCGCCCGACGCGCCGGGGTAGCCTTCCGCAACCTTGGTGAAGATCTGCGGGTACTTGCCGCCCTCCAAGCGGGAGGGCAGGGTGTTATCCTTACCGTCGAAGGTCTGCACCATGAGCGAGTAGATATTGTTCGTGCATTCGGCCTTGCCCAGCTTGTCCATATTGTGGCCGATCTCATGGGCAACGCCCCAGCCGAACAGCCGGTTTTTCTCTGTCGTCGCATCGTCCACTGGCTTGCCGCATACCAGCCCGCCGCACGAGCCGTACTCCACACCCACATGGCTGCCCGCGGCATACATGAACGCGCCTGCGAACATCTGCATATAGCGGATATTCTGGCGGGAGGTCATATCATTCTTTTCATAGGTATTGTCGATACCCTGCGTCGTCTTGGCGATATGCATCAGCTGTTCCCACGCAAGGACATTGTCGTACAGAATCCGCACCTGTTCTTCCGCGCCGCCCTTCGCGGTATTATCCATCACAGCCGTGGCGGGCAGGGAAAGCAGCACCGTGGGGAGGGAAAGCTCGGTCACGTTCAGGCAGTTGTTTTGCTTGCCGTTATCGGCGATCGTCTTGGTGTACGCGGTAAGCTCCTGTACATAAGCCGTGAGCACCGCCTTGCGCCCGGCTTCGTCCAGCGTATGCCAGTTACCCAGCTCCAAAACAGGCACGTCGGTCGCCCGGCGCGTGTGCAGCGTGATCTGCCCGCCGTTCGCGCCATGATAGGTAAAGTACAGGCTGCCGCCGCGCGGCGTGGTCTGGCTGCCGATCTGCGGCACCGTGAGCACATTGCGCCCATTTTGCAGCTCGCCCACCTTGGCCTGCCATGCGGCGGCCTCGGCGTGGAACTGCGTTGCCCACAGGGCGACGCTTTCGCCCGCGGGAATGCCCTCGGCATAGACCGTGATCTCCTGCCCGGCCTTTGCCGCCGCGCCCAGCGGCTGCAGATCGCTGCCGCCCTGCCCGTACTTCGCGGAATCCGCGCTGCTGCTGCGCGCCGTGACGCCGCGCAGCACCACGCCCGCGCTCTGGCCGGCGAGCAGCTCCTGCGCCAGCTTCAGCTCGTCCTTCATGGTATTCGGATAGAGATAGTAGCCCTCGTCCCCGGCAAGCGCCGCGGAAAGATCGCTGATCTGCTGCGCCGTCACGCCCGCGCGCAGCTTGGTATGGGCCTGATCTTCAAACAGGCCGTCGATCTGTTTGTCCAGATCCTTGGTTTCATCGTACGCAAAGAAGAGGACCTCGGACAGGCCGACCGCGCCGTACCCCGTCTGCTCGATATCAACGGCCAGCTTTTTGATGCCCTTGGTCGCGGGGAACGGCAGCGCGACGAAGTAGCCGTCCTTCGCGGAGCCCATTTTACCGTTTACCGGCGTTTGGTTTTTGCCGTTCATCGTAACCAGCACGGTACCCGGCCCGGCAAGGTCGTCGCCCTCGCCCCAGACCGTAACGCCGTACAGGCGCATACAGTTCTCATAGCCGTCCGCCCGGGGCACATAGATCACATAGCTTAGATCCACCGGGTCTTTGAAGGTGTAAATGAGCTGCTTGCTGCGGGTATAGTTGCCGTCGCCCCAAGACTGCGAGGTCCAGTTGGTTTGATAATCCCCATCCATCAGGTAATCCGTCGTAAAGGGTTTGGTGCTCTTGGATGTGCTGACGTTGCCGGTATCCTTCAACGCGATGCTTTGCACCTGATCGCGCGTGATACGGGTCAGCTGCGTGGGCAGGCCCGCGGGTTCGCCGTACTTGACCGCCGCCGGCGTGCCGGTCACGATCTTGGAGGGGCCGCTTTTTCCGGCGTCGTTCACGGCCACGACGTAGAGATAATACGTTGTATCGTTCGTTAGCCCGGTAACAGACGTATGGGTCGCGGAGAGCGCGCCGCCCGCGCGGACATAATCCTTTACCGAAGCATTTTGTTTATCCGTATAGTAGACCTCGTACGCGGTCGCGTTCTTGGATTTACCCCATGTAACGTTCAGCGCGCCGTCGAGCGCCTGCACGCTTACCATGTCGGGCGCGTCCGGCGCTTTGGCGGGCTGCGGCGTGGCTTCGACGACCTGAGACGGCCTGCCCTCCCACTCCCCATTTGTGGGGGTGACGGTAAACGCGTAGGTTTGCAGGTTTTTAAGCCCCGTTACCACGGCGGTGGGCACGTCCACATGCAGCTCCTTGGGCTCGCCGCCCTCCTTAAGGCTGTACAGCACCTTATAGCCCGTTACATTGGGCAGCTCGCCCCATTTCAGGGTAACCTGCGCGTCCCCCTCCGCGGCGGTCACGGTTTTGACCACGCTGTTCGGCGCGACGGGGTTTTCCGGCACGATATCCTGCAAAAAGCGAATGGTATCGACCACGGCGTAGTTGCCGCTTGCGGTCTGCGTGACCGAGATCGTGACCTTTTTGACCGCCACCTTACCGCCAAGGTTGATCGTGACCACGTTGCTCCCGGCCGACCGGCCGATGGCGTGCACGCCCTCTGGCAGGGTGTTGTCAAAGGGGTGTTCGGTCTTTTTACCGTTTTCATCCTCGACAATGACGGTGCCCTTTTGTATCGCGCCGTCCTGTTCGGGCGTTGCGATCTCGATCACCTCCATCTCGACAGACTTGTCCAGCTCGATCGGGATGTCGAGCTTGCCGTCCTCCTTAGGGGTCAGCTTGACCGGTTCGGTATTCTCCTGAAACAGGTTTGCAACGTCGCCCGTTATAACAAGCGTTTGTTCCAGTTCGTTTTTTAACGCCTCCGCTTGCACGGGCGGCGCGAGCAGCACGGTGTTATACGTTTCGGCTTCGCCCACGGCATGGCTCTGGCGGCTGATATAGGCAAGGTCGATGATATCGATCTTGCCATCGCCGTTCAGATCATACTGCCGGATTTGCTCCTCGTCCACGGCGCCCAACGCGCCGGACAGCTCGTCCCAATCCGCGCCGTCCACCTTATCGTCGCCGTTCACATCGCCAAGGCCAAAGGTGCCGTCGCCGGTGCCGAGCACGACGGACTGCGCGTAAGTATCCATATCGACCGGCTGCTCATGGGTCGTATACCCCGTGCCGGAAAAGCGCAGGCTGTATGTTCCCCGCGGCAGATCGCCGAAAGACACGTCCAGATAGCCGGGCCATTCGCTGCCGCCCAGCTCGCCGCCATCGGCATTGCGGGCGGAAACAACCGCGTCGAGCGCCCCTGTCCGCGCGCCGTCCCCCAGCGCGACGGTGCCCAGCGTTTCCGTTACTTTGCCGTCCTGCGTTTTCATCAGGGTGACGCTGACGTTTCGCTCTTTGATCTCATCCAGCTTCTGCGCATAATCCAGCCGCAGCGTCGCGCTGATGCCGCCTCGAACGCTCGTTTCGCCGCGCCCTGCCGGCTCGTCCACAGCCCTTGCCGCCGGCAGAACCGGCGATACGAGCATGGCGCCCGCCAAAAGAACGGATAACATTCGCTTTTGTGCCTTCATCTCTCTCACTCCATCTCTCTTTTTCCCGATTATGCGTCACAAAAAGGGCTGCTTTCTGCACAATGACAGAAAACAGCCCCATGGGACGCCTGTTTGTGCGGCAGCTGGCAGCCGTGCTCCCCAAACGGGAGGGTAGGCCCTGTAGCTTTGTGTCGCCGGATTTCCCCGGTTTTACTATTCACGGTTTCAGTTTTTAACGAACCCTTTTCTTGTTAAAAAAAGTTTATCATTCTTTTAAGGAGTAATCAAGTGTATTTTTGGATTTTTACGCGGCTTTTGTCGAAATATTCCGGGACGCGGGCGTGGGCGCTACGTTCTTACGCGGGCAGATGCGCCGCGAACAGCGCGGCCACCTCTTCGTATTCGCCAAGGCCGCGCAGATCGCACTGGACGTGGTAGCCCTCGCTCTCCAAAACGGACTTCCAGCTATCCTCCTCCGGCCCGGCCAGATCGTTCTGCGCGTGATCGCCCGCGACGACCATCAGCGGGGCCAGCCGCACGCGGCTCACGCCCTGCCGGTGCAGGCGGCGCAGCACATAATCGAAATTCGGGAACCCTTCGACCGTGGCGACGTACACGCGCTCCGCCCCGTCAAAGCGGAAGGTGTTTTCCAGCAGCGCGTAAGCCGCGTTCGCCGGGTGGTCGGTGCCGTGGCCCATCCAAACGAACGCTTCGTCCGCGCCAAGCTTCGGCATATGCGCGAGCAGCGCGCGCGAAAGGCGCAAATAATCCTTCGTGTCCCACAAAAGCGGCTTGCCGAGCGTCAGCTTTTTAAACCGCGCCGCATACGGCTCGATCGCCTTTTGCAGCTTTTCGTATTCAAACCCGGGGATCACGTGCAGGCTCTGGCAGAGCACCTCGTCGTACCCTTCCGCCGCGAGCCGCTCCAAGAGCGCCGCGGGGCTTGGAATGCGCACGCCCTCTTCCCGTTCGATCCGGTCCGCCACCATGCCCGAGGTAAACGCGCGGAACAGCTGATAATCCGGCCGGGCCGCGGCGAGCGCCCGCTCGATCCGGCTGATCGCCTCGCGCGCCTGCGGGTAGCTGGTGCCGAAGCTGACCGCCGCCAATGCTTTTTTGCCCATACTTTAGAATCCCTCCCGCTCGGTGATCTGATACAGCAGCGCGTTGACGATGGCGGCCGCCACATTAGAGCCGCCCTTGCGTCCGCGCGCGATGATATGCGGCGTTGCGCCGCCTACAAACAACTCCTTGGCTTCCACCACGTTGACAAAGCCGACCGGCACGCCGATCACGAGCGCGGGCGACGCCGCGCCCTCGCGTATCAGCTCGTGCAGGCGAATGAGCGCGGTGGGCGCGTTGCCGATGGCGAAGATCACCGGCCCTTCGAGCGCCGCCGCCCGCTCCATCGAAACCACGGCGCGGGTCACGCCGCGCGCCTTCGCTTCGCGCGCAACGTCCTCCTCCGCCATGAAGCAGCGCGCCGCCGCGCCGCACGTTTGCAGCGCCGCCTTGTTGACGCCCGCGAAAGCCATGTTGGTATCGGTCACGACCGTCGCGCCCGCAAGCAGGGCGGCTTTGCCGCGCTCCACCGCGTCCGGCGAAAAGCGCAGGTTTTCCGCATAGTCAAAATCCGCACTGGTGTGGATGACGCGGCACACCACCTCGCGCTCCCCCGCCGGGAAGGTGCGGCCGCCCAGCTCCTCCGCGATGATCTCGAAGCTGCGCCGCTCGATCTCGGCGGGCGTTAAATTCATGTTCATGCGTTTTCCTCCAAAATACGGTACACAAGCGCCATATCGAGCGACGCGCGCACGGTATCCGCCAGCTTGTCATACTGCGTTTGCTTATACTGCGCCTCGCTGACGGGCGCGGCGGCGAGCGTAACGCCGCGTTTTTCGGCAAGCGTTTCGGCCAGCCGCTGGGCGACGCCCTCCCCGTCGAACACGCCGTGCAGATAGGTGCCGTAGGCGTTTTCCGCCTGGCAGCCGTCCTCTATTTCCGTTTCGCCGCGCCGCAGCGTGACCAGCGGCCGCGCGCCCGGACGGCGAACCGTTTCGCCCATGTGAATCTCATACCCCTGCACCGCCATGCCGGAAAGGGGCGCGAGCGCGCCCGCTATGGTTTGCAGCGCGCCCGCCGCCTGCACGGTCGTTTTTTCCGGGCGGAACACGGTATCGACCGGCAATAGGCCAAGGCCGCGCATTTCGCCGCCGCCCTCGGCCCCTTCGGGGTCGCTGATCGTTTCGCCCAGCATCTGGTAGCCGCCGCACACGCCGAACACCGGCGCGCCCGCCGCGTGCCGCTTTAAAATCGCGGCTTCCATGCCGCTTTCGCGCAGCCACTTTAGGTCCGACAGCGTACTCTTGGTGCCGGGCAGGATGATCAGATCGGCGTTCATAAGCTCTTGCGGGCGGGCGGCATAGCGCACGCCAACGCCCGGCACATGGCCCAGCGCCGCAAAATCTGTAAAATTCGACAGGCGCGGCAGCCGCACGACCGCGACGCATAAGGGCTCCCGCCCGCCGTCCTGCCGCAGCGTATCGGACAGCGAATCCTCCTCGTCGAGATCGAGCGGCGTCCACGGCACCACGCCCGCGACCGGCTTGCCGGTGAGCGCTTCGAGCTGCCCAAGCCCCGGCTTTAGTATCTCCGGGTCGCCCCGGAACTTGTTGATGATCAGCCCGCGAATGCGCGCGCGCTCCGCCTCGTCCAGCAGCATGACCGTGCCGTACAGCGCGGCGAACACGCCGCCCCGGTCGATATCGCCGACGAGCAGCACGGGCGCGTTTGCAATCCGCGCCATGCCCATGTTGACGAAATCATCCTGCTTTAGGTTGATCTCCGCCGGGCTGCCCGCGCCCTCGATCACGATCACGTCGTATTCGGCGGCTAGGCTTTCATACGCCTGCCGCACCTGCGGGATCAGCGCTTTTTTTGGCCCCAATACTTCCGCGCCGTGTAGTGCCCGCGCGCCACGCCGTTCACGATCACCTGCGAACCGACGTCGCTCGACGGTTTGAGCAGCACCGGATTCATGCGCACATCGGGCGGGATACCGGCGGCTTCGGCCTGCATGGCCTGCGCCCGGCCGATCTCGAACCCATCCGCCGTGATAAAGGAATTGAGCGCCATGTTCTGCGCCTTGAACGGCGCGGCGCGCAGGCCGTCCTGCCGGAAAATACGGCAAAGCGCGGCGGTCAGCAGGCTTTTGCCCGTGTTGGACGCCGTGCCCTGTACCATGATCGCCCTTGCCATCAGTCCATTCCTCCCTCGTTCAGCGTGTCGAGCGCGGCTAGAAGCGCCGCGCTCTCCGCCCTACCGCGCACGGCGGCGCGGTAATAGCCGCGCGCGAGACCC
Source organism: Agathobaculum sp. NTUH-O15-33 (assembly GCF_033193315.1). Classification (NCBI taxonomy): domain Bacteria; kingdom Bacillati; phylum Bacillota; class Clostridia; order Eubacteriales; family Butyricicoccaceae; genus Agathobaculum; species Agathobaculum sp. NTUH-O15-33. The sequence goes on along the minus strand of NZ_CP136187.1, from coordinate 1,477,959 downwards.
CGGTAATTGGAGCAGTCCCGCACCATTACGCCCCGCGCCGCAAGCTTTTCGGCAAGCGACTCGTCCGGAGCGCGGAAAAGCAGGTAGTTTGCCTCGCCCGGACAGACCCAAAGCCCCCGCGCGCCCAGCTCGGTTCTTAAAAACGCCCGTTCCGCCGCGATTCTCTGCGCGGAATCCCGTGCGAACGCCGCTTCGCCCGCCGCCGCGACCGCGCAGGCCTGCGCGAACACCGACACGTTCCACGGCTGGCCCGCCTGATACAGCGCTTCGATCAAATCACGGTTCGCCGTCATGCACCAGCCAAAGCGCACGCCGGGCACGGCGTACATTTTGGTGTAGGCGCGCAGCAGCACCAGCTTTTGATGGCGCGGCAGCAAATCCTTCAGCGTATGCCGCGCTTCATCGGTCAAAAAATCCGAAAAGCACTCGTCCACGATCAGCCAGATATCGTTTTTTTCGCAAACCGCCGCGATTTTACGCATCAGCGCGGGGTCGACGGCGCGGCCGGTCGGGTTGTTCGGGTTGCAGAGGAACACCGCGTCCGGCGCGGGCGCAAGGTCGGTCAGGATGCGCTCGGTCAGGGCGAAGCCCTCCTCTTCGCGCAGGGCGTGAAAGCGCGTTTCGCACGCGCCGAGCGCGCGCTCATATTCGGCGAAGGTGGGCGCGAGCAGCAGCGCGGTTTTCGGGCGTAAAACAAGCGCCAGCCGGTCGAGCACGTCGGCCGCGCCGTTGCCGGGGTAGATCCACGCGGGGTCTATCCCCTCCCGCGCGCCGACCGCGCGCCGCGCCGCGCGGCAATAGGGGTCGGGGTACCGGCCGCAGAGCGCCACCGCGTCATGCAGCGCTGCTAAAACGCTTTCGGGCGGCCCATAGGGGTTGATATTCGCCGAAAGATCGGTCGGCAGCGCGCCCCCGTGCCCTTCGGCATAGGAATACACATCGCCCCCGTGCTGATATTGCATGTAGTTTACCCCTTTCCTATCAAATAACGAAGCGCCGACCCACATGGGCGCGAAAAACACGCCGGTCCGGCGGAGCGAAGTGACCAATGTCATTAAGATAAGGTCAGGCAAAGCAAAATGGTAACGCCATCACATAAAAAGTAGGGCGCGCCGCCCTCGGCGCGCCGAGAGCGAAGCACCGGGATAAGTGAGAGCATCAAACAGGCCGGTACGGCCGAGCGAGGGCACATGGTTTCTCAGGAAGTGTTACGTCCCTTCGAGCACGGCGCGCCGAGGGCGGCGCGCCCTACTAGCTCGGTGAACCCCTTGTTTTTTCCTATGCGTTTCCCTTATCTAAATGACATTGAGCATGTATCACGGTTTTGCATTTGATCGACGCACAGCGTCGGTCAATGGATTGAGGCCTACGAGCTAACAAACCGGCGTAGAAGTGTGCCTGAAAGGCGCGCGCCGCAGCCGGAATACTCAATCGAAAGCGTGGTTTCGATCGAAATCTGTCACATCGGCCACGTGAGCAGCTGCCGCACCGCGCAGCACAGCGTGAGCGCCAGCACGCTCGCCATGGTCATCAGATCGCACGCGCGGGTGATATCGATCGGGGCGATGCGGCGGTCCGGGTCGCCGAAGGCCTGTTTTTTGACCACCTTGCCGAAATACTTCGCATCCCCGCCGAGCTGCACATGCAGCGCGCCCGCGCAGGCGGCTTCGGTCTGTCCGGCGTTCGGGCTTTTGTGCTTTGACCGGTCGCGGCGGCAAACGCGCAGCGCGTTCCGGCTGTCAAACCGTAAAAAGCCCCGCCGCGGCGATCAAACACACGGCGGCCAATCTGGCGGGGATAAAGTTGCAGATATCATCCATTTTGGCCGCAAACTTGCCAAAGTACTCGTACTTTTCATTGTGATAGCCGACCATGGAATCGAGCGTGTTCACCGCCTTGTACAGCATACCGAGCGGCGCGCCGCCGAGCAGCATGAACACCAAGGGCGAAACCACGCCGTCGGTCAGGTTTTCGGCCACGGTCTCAACCGCCGCCTTGGTCACGCCCGCCTCGTCCAGCTCGCCCGTGTCGCGGCCCACGTACCACGAAACGGCCGTTCTCCCCTCCTCAAGCGAAACGCTGAGCGCCCGGCGCACATGCTCGCCCGCGCGCATGAGACTTTTGCGCGCGAACAGCAGCCAGCAAAGCGCCGTTTGCAGCGCAAAGGCCAGCCAAAAATGCCGGCGGGACAGCAGACGCAGCGCGAAAAAGGGAAGCGCAAAGCTTACCCCACACGTCAAAAGCCACAGCAAAACGCCCGCCGCGGTTTCGCCGCGCGGCGTTTTGGGGAACAGCCGCCGCAGCGCCCGCTCCAAAAGCGAAATCAGCCGCCCGATCAGGCAGGCCGGGTGCCAAGCGCCCTTTGGGTCGCCCAAGGCGGCGTCCAGCAAAAATCCGAGAATTACGGCAAAGGTAATGGTCACGGCGCTTCCCCCTTGATCCATTGAGGCACGCCCGCGATCACGCGAACCACGGCGTCCGCCTCCGCGGCGAGCGCGCAGCACAGCCGCCCCACGGCTTCGCGCCAGCCCTCCATGGCCGGGTCGACCGGCACCACGCCGCAGCCGGTCTCGTCGCAGGTGACCGCCTTACCCAAAAGGCGGGCTTTGAGCGCCATCGGGTCGCGGCCGTTTTCCAGTTCCTCGCGGACCCGGTCCTGCAAATTCGTTTCCAGCGGCAAGGCCGGATACAGGCGCTTGGCCAGCGCCGCCTTGCCCTGATAAGCGCCCCCGATGAACAGTACGGTCATAACGAAAGTCCTCCCACAGCGGCGAAAAATAGGCAAAAAAGCTCGGCCAGCGAAATGAAAAAGCCCGCCAAATCGCCCGTGATTCCGCCGAATACGTCCCGGCACAGCCTGCCGTGCAGCCAATACCCGGCCAGCAAAACAAGCGCCCCCACGCAAACCGCGCCCACGCCGCCGGGCGAAGCGCGCAGCCAAAGAACGGCGGCGGCGAAAAGAACCGCCGTTTCGAGCAGCAGCGTCGCCGCGACGGCTTTTTTATCGCTCCCCTCCGCGAATAGATGGGCAAGGCCGGATTCCTTGGCGCAGGGAAGCGCGACGATCTCCCGCCCGCCGAGCGCGCGCGAGAGCGCAAAGCCCGTAAGGGCGAACGGCAGGAGCGCGGGCTTCTGGTAAAGCTGGGCAAAACAGGCCGTTTCGGCCAGCAAAAAAAGCCGTCAGCCACAGGGGCCCGAACGCGCCGACGTGCGGGTCCTTCATGATTTGCAGCTTTTTTTCACGGTCCGCGTGCGAGCAGAGCGCGTCGCACGTGTCCGTGAAGCCATCCAGATGGATGCCGCCCGAAAGGACGAGCGGCAGCAGCATGGCGCCCACGGCATAGAAAAGCCCCGCCGCGCCATGCTTGGCGCAGAACCAAAACCAAAGCCACTGCGCCGCGCCGATCAGCAAGCCGACCAGCGGCAAAAAGCTCAGCGCCCAGCGCATGGTTTTCTTTTCCCAATTCACCTGCGGCACGGGAATGGCCGAATAGAGGGAAAACGCGACCAGAAAGCCGCTTACCACGCTTTTCAAGTGTCCTTCCCCTCCTTTATGGGCAGCAAAATGCCGCAAACCGATTCGTACACCGCGTCCGCGCGCCGGGCCAGCGCGGCGTTCAGCCGGGCCAGCAGGTGCATATACCGCATCGTCTCCGCCGGATACGCGAGGCCGTCCGAAAATATCTCGTCCGTCACAACGGCAAGCGTATCGCAGTGCGCCCGCACATGGTCGATACCGCGCAAAATCGCGGCTTCCGCCCGATCACCCGCGCCATCCGGCGCGAACAGCTCGTTTGCCAGCAGATTGCCGAGGTCCTCGAGCAAAACGCCGTCATACGATTTTTCAAAAGCCACGGCTTCCAGCCCCAACGGGCGCTCGGCGGTATGAAAGCCCTTGCCCGCGCGCAGCGCCCGGTGGCGTTCGATGCGCTTCCGGGCCGCTTCGCCGAACGGCTCCATGGTGGCAAGGTAGAGCTTGTCCCCCGGCGCGGCAGAGCAAAGCAGGCGCTCGGCGTGCGCCGACTTGCCCGAGGCCGCGCCCCCTGTGATGAGTAGCAGCATGGCGGTCAGGTGAGCGGCTGGTACGCTTGCATGCCGATCTCCGCAAAGCTCGGCATGTTGTCGTACGCCGCGAGGGCCAGATCGATGAGCGCCACGCCCGCCACCGCGCCCGTGCCCTCGCCAAGGCGCATACCGGCGCAGATGAGCGGCGAAAGCCCCAGCTCCTCCAGCACCCGGCGGCCCGCCGGTTCGGCGGATACATGCGAAGCGATCAGATACGCCTTAACCGCCGGGCACAGCCGCACCGCGATGAGCGCCGCCACGCAGGAGATCAGCCCGTCCAGCACGGTGGGCAGGCCGTGCGCCGCCGCGCCCAGATACAGGCCCGCGAGCCCCGCGATATCCAGCCCGCCGACCTTGTGCAGCACATCCAGCGGGTCGGCGGCGTCGGGCCGGCTGAGGGCGATCGCGGTCTCGATGGCGCTTATCTTTTTCTTTAGCCCCTCGGTGGAGAGGCCCGCGCCGCGCCCGGTGATCTCGGAGGCCGGCGCGCCGGTGAGCACGGCGGCGATCGCCGCGCTCGTCGTCGTATTGCCGATGCCCATTTCGCCCGCCGCGAAAAGGGCGTACCCCTCGCCCGCGAGCTCGTCCGCGACGGCGATGCCGGTCTCGACCGCGCGGACGCACTCGTCCCGCGTCATAGCGGGGCCCCGCGTCATATCGGCCGTGCCGCGCCGCACACAGCGCTGCCGTATTTTCGCACCCGAAACGGGCTGTGCCACGCCGATATCGACCGGCACCACGTCCAGACCGGCGCGGCGCGCCATGCAGCAGACCGAGGTGCTGCCTTTGCTGAGGTTTTCGGTGACCAGGGCGGTGATCTCCTGCCCGCACTGCGTCACGCCCTGCGCGACCACGCCGTTATCCGCGCAGAATACCACCGCCGCGCGCTTTGCGAGCTTTGGCCGCGCCGTGCGCTGCATGCCCGCGAGCCGCACGACCGCGTCCTCCAGCAGCCCCAAGCTGCCCAGCGGGATCGCGATATCGGAAAAGCGGCGTCTGGCCGCCTGCTCGCTCTCCCCGCAAGGGGGGCGAATGGCCGCCCTGCACTCTTTGATGTTCATCGTTTAGCCTCCATCCCCGCGCACCGGCGGATAAAATTCTCCGCAAAAAGCGGATTCGAGCGAAAATACAAATGCGGAAAGCCCGCGTACAGCGTGGGCGAAGATACCGCCGAGGGCCACGCGCGCCCATTCGGCTTGCGCGCCGTAAAGCCGTACCCGGCAAGGCCGGACGCCGCGTAATGAAATTCATGCGCGCGGATTTGTCCGCCTGCGGGGCAAAGCAAATTGTCCCGCGCGGCGTAAAGCGTCACATAGCCGAAGGGCTGTAGGCGCGCGGTCATATCGGCCGCGCCGCATAGCGCGCCCGCCATAGCCCGGCCGCACAGCGTTTGGTGCAGGTAGAGAAAGCCGCCGCATTCCGCCACCGTGGGCAGACCGCCCGCCACCGCGCGCCGCACGCTTTCCCGCATGCTTTTATTTTTTTGCAGCGCGTCGGCGTGCAGCTCCGGATAGCCGCCGCCGAGGTACAGGCCGTCCGCCCCGGCGGGCAGCGCCCGGTCGCGCAAGGGGGAAAAGAAAACGAGCGTGGCCCCCATCGCGCGCAGCAGATCGAAGTTATCCTCGTAATAAAAGCAAAACGCCTCGTCCCGCGCGACCGCGATGCGCACCGTCCCCGCCGTGACAGGCGGCGGCGTTTCAAGCTTGTCCATAAGCGGCGGCGCGCGGTGGGCGAGCGCCACAAGCCCGTCAAGATCGATGCAGGACTCCGCCGCGTCGGCCAGCAGGTCGAGCTTTCGCTGTAAATCCTCTATTTCGCCCGCCGTGACAAGGCCGAGGTGCCGGTCCGGTATCGCGGCCTCGGCCACGGGCGGCAGATGGCCGAATACGCGCAGCCCCGCCTTTTCCGCTATTTTCTTATAATAGGGGTACATGGCCCGCGATACGTCGTTTAAAACAACGCCCGCCAGCGTGTTTTCGCCAAAGGTGCGAAAACCGGAAAGCTCCGCCGCGAGCGAAAGCGACTGTCCGCGCGGTCTGGCGACCAGCACGGCGGGCGTTTCCGTTTCCCGCGCGAGATGGGCGGCGGATGCCTCGTCCGTATCGCCCGAAACGCCGTCGTAAAAACCCATCGCGCCCTCTACCACGCCCACGCCGCCGGCGGGGATGCAGTCCGCCAGCATGGCTCTCGCCGTTTTGCCCTCCACAAAGAACAGGTCGAGGTTGCGGCTGGGCACGCCGATCGCCGCGGTGTGGAACATGGGATCGATATAATCCGGCCCGCATTTGAAGGCGTGCAGCTTTTCGCCGCGCCGGGCAAGCGCGCGTAAAACCGCGCTCGTCACCGTGGTTTTGCCGCAGCCCGAACCCGTGCCGCCAAGGAGCAGCCGCGCCGCGTCATTCGCCATGCGCGCCGCCCCCTGTAAACAGATAGACCGGGTTGTTCGCCCGCATCAGCGTGTGGCTGCCCGCGGTCTGCCCGCGCGCCGCCGCAAGCTGCACCGTTTCGATATTAGCAAAGCCCGCTTCCCTCAGCGCGCCCAGCGCTTCGCCCACGGTTTCCAGCGAAACCGCCGTGACCGCGACGCGCACCTTGGGGTTCTTTTCCCGCGCCGCGCGCAAAATCCCGGCGAGCGCCCCGCCGCTGCCGCCGACGAACACGCAGTCCGGCGCGGGCAGCGCGTGCAGCGCTTCCGGCGCAAGGCCCGGCACAGGCAGAACATTGTATCCGCCGAGCTTTACGCGGTTTTCCCGCAGCAGCGCCAGCGCTTCGGGGTTTCGTTCGACCGCGTAGGTCAGGCCCAAGTGCGCGCGGCGGGCCAGCTCCAGCGTCATCGCGCCCGTGCCCGCGCCCACATCCCACACGGTATCGCGCGGCCGCACCGCGAGCTTGGCGAGCGCGACCCAGCGCACCTCTTCTTTGGTCATGGGCGCCTTGCCGCGCGTGAGCATGGCATCGCGGATGGGCGCGGAAGCGTCCGCCGCCGCCGGGTTTTCCACGAGCAGCACGGCAAGGTCGCCGCAGCCCGCGCCCGCGAGCGACGCGGCCGTGCCCGTGGTAACGCGCTCGTCCGCCGCGCCGAGGTTTTCGCCAAGGTGCGCCGTCAGGCGCCCCAGCCCGGCTTCGGCCAGCCCCGCGCACAGCGCGTCCGCGCGGTTTTCCCCGCCGGTGAGCGCGAACACCTTTTCATGATAGCTGACAGGGCCGAGCAGGCTGCCGCGCCGCCCGTGCAGGCTGACGGCGAACGCATCCTCGTACGCGATGCCGAGCTTCGCGCAAAACACCTGCATGCTGGATAGGCCGCAAAAGAGCGTTACCGCGCCGTGCGGCAGCAGCGCCTGCCGCAGCCGGGGCGCGGCGCTGAAAAAAGCCCACATCGCCGGATACGAGCAACGCGGCGCTTGCCGCGCCGGATGAAACGGCCCGTTCGGCCAGCTCGCTAAGCGGACAGATTTTCGCGTCCGCGCGCAAGCCGGCAAAGCGCGCCGTGGCAAACACCGCGTCCGCCGCGTCCAGCGCGCGCTTCGCCTCGCCCGTCAGCCCGTCCCGCGCGCCCATGCCCGCGCCTATGATGAAAAACCGCCGCTCCATTTTGTTGCCCTCCAAAAGTTTTACTGCATCTCGGCCAGCGTTTCGTCCGCCGCCTTTACGGTAAACGCCAAATCACTGACCGTGTGCGCGCTCGAAACAAACATCGCCTCAAACTGGCTGGGCGCGAGATAGACCCCGCGCGCCAGCATGCCGTTAAAGTACGCGGCGTATTGGGCCGTATCCGCGCGCCGCGCCGCCGCGAAGCAATCGACCGGCTCCGCCGTAAAGTAGGCGCAAAGCAAAGAACCGACTTGATTGACCTGCATGGGCACGCCAAACTTTTGGGCGCTTTCGCGCAGGTGGTTCGCCAAATACAGGGCCGAGGTCTCCATGACCTCGTAGCAGTCCGGATGCTCGTTTAAGATTTCCAGCTGCTTGATTCCCGCCGCCATGGCGACCGGGTTGCCCGACAGCGTGCCCGCCTGATAGACCGGCCCGCAGGGCGCGACCTGCTCCATCAGCTCACGCGGGCCCGCGTACGCGCCGACCGGCATGCCGCCGCCGATGATTTTGCCAAAGGTAGTAAGATCGGCTCTGACGCCGAAATACTCCTGCGCGCCGCCCTTTGCCAGCCGGAAGCCGGTGATCACCTCGTCAAAGATCAAAAGCGCGCCGTGTTGGTCGCAGAGCGTGCGCAGCCCTTCTAGAAAGCCCGGCTTCGGCGGCACCACGCCCATGTTGGCCGCGACCGGCTCGACGATGACGGCGGCGACCGCCCCGGGGTTGGCGTCAAACAAAGCGCGGGCAGAATCCAGATCGTTATACTGCGCGAGCAGCGTGTCCCGCGCCGCGCCGCCCGTCACACCCTTGGAATCCGGCACGCCCTGCGTGAGCGCGCCCGAGCCCGCGCCGACCAGCATCGCGTCCGAATGGCCGTGGTAGCAGCCGTCGAACTTGATGAGCTTGTCCCGTCCGGTCGCGCCGCGCGCCAGACGCACGGCGCTCATCACGGCCTCGGTGCCGGAATTGACCATGCGCACCATTTCGATATGCGGCACCATATCCACCATGCGCTCGGCCATTTCGACCTCAAGCGCCGTCGGCGCGCCGAAGGACAGGCCGGAGAGCATGCGCTCGTGCACGGCCGCGAGAATATCCGGGTGGCTGTGGCCCAGCACCATCGGCCCCCAAGAGCCGACGTAATCGATGTATTCCAGCCCGTCCGCGTCCAAAACATGGCTGCCGAGGGCCTTTTCGATGAAGCGCGGCTTGCCGCCCACCGCGCGGAACGCGCGCACCGGCGAATTGACGCCGCCGGGCAGCACCTGCTTGGCGCGTTCAAAAAGCTGTTCCGAGTTTGTCATCAGCCGATATCCCCTTTCCGCATCGCGTCCGCCAGTTCGGGAGCAAAGTAAGTGATCAAAATATCCGCGCCCGCGCGGAACATGCCGACGGCCGATTCGCACATCACGCCGTACTCGTCGATGAGACCGGCCTTTGCCGCCGCCTTGATCATGGCGTACTCGCCCGATACCGAATAGGCCGCGACCGGCAGTTCAAACCGCTGTTTGCACTGATAGACCAGATCGAGATAGGACATGGCGGGCTTGATCATCAGGATATCCGCGCCCTCCTGCACGTCGAGCGCGCACTCGCGCATAGCCTCGCGGCCATTGTGCCAGTCCATTTGGTAGGAGCGGCGGTCGCCAAAGGACGGGGCCGAGCCCGCCGCGTCGCGGAACGGGCCGTAGAAAAACGAAGCGTACTTGGCCGCGTAGGACATGATGGGCGTGTTTACAAAGCCGTTTTCATCGAGCGCGCGGCGGATGGCGGCCACGCGGCCGTCCATCATATCCGAGGGGGCGACCATGTCCGCGCCCGCCCGCACATGGCTGACCGCGATCTGCGCCAGCCGCTCGGTCGTTTGATCGTTGTCCACGTCGTGCCCGCACAGGATGCCGCAGTGGCCGTGCGAGGTGTATTCGCACATGCACACATCGGTGATGAGGTAGAGCGAGGGATCGAGCGCGCGCAGTGCGCGCAGGCCCTGCTGCACAATCCCGTTTTCGGCCCACGCGCCCGAACCGATCTCGTCCTTCTCTTCGGGCAGGCCGAACAGGATCAGGCGAGAAACGCCGTGCGCGCGCGCTCGCTCGACCGCGCGCCCCAATTCGTCCGGCGAATAGTGATACTGGCCGGGCAGCGAGGGGATCTCCTCATAGATATGCGTGCCTTCGCGCACGAAGATGGGCCAGATCAGGCTGTCCGGCGACAGGCGCGTTTCGCGCGCCATGCGCCGCAGGCTGTCCGAAGCGCGCAGGCGGCGCGGGCGGATCGTATCGTTAAACATGTTTGTTTCCCTCCATCAAGCAGGCGATCAGGTCGTCGATCGTCGCGTTTTTCGCTGTTTGCACGCGCATACCGTGCGCGCGGGCGGCATTAGCTGTCTGTTCGCCGATGCACACGGCGGTAAAGCCGGAAAGCGGCGCGCCGCCGCACACGCGGACAAAGCCCGTGACCGTGGACGCGCTGGTAAAGGTCGCGGCATAGAGCCTTCCGGCGGCGATCATGGCGCGCAGCGCCTCCGCGCCCTCTTCCCGGTACACGGTCTCGTAAACCGGCACATCGGCAAACGGCAGGCCCGCCGCGCGGAGCGCCTCGGGCAGCGCGGGCGAACCTTCCTTCGCGCGCAGCAGCAGCACGCGGTCGCCCGGTTTGGCCGCCGCCACAAGCGCGCGCGCAAGGTGCGCGCCGTCGTACCGCGCGGGGCACAGGTCGGCCCGAACGCCGAGCTTTGCAAGCGCCGCTTCCGTTCCCTTGCCGATCACGGCGAAGCGGCAGCCGTAAAGCGCGCGCAGATCGCGCCCCTGCCGCGTGAGCGCGCGCACCATCGCGGGCACGCCCGCCGGGCTGGTCAGCACGACCCAATTCCAAGTTTCCCGCAGGGCTGAGGAAAGGGCCGCGCCGTCCTCTATCTCGCGCGTTTCGATCACCGGGCACTCGACCACCTCCGCGCCGAGCGCGCGCAGGCGGTCCGACAGCGTGCCCGCCCGGTCGCGCGGCCTTGTCACCGCCACGGTCTTGCCGAAAAGTGGCAGCGCCGAAAACCAATCGAGCGCGTCCGACAGGCCGCAAACCGGGCCGACGACGATGAGCGCCGGGCTTTGCACCGCCGCCGCGCGCACCGCTTCCGTGAGCGACGAAGCCGTCGCCACAACCTTGCGCTGGCGGGCGCGCGCGCCGTTTTCAATGACGGCGGCGGGCGTTTCGGGGTCTATACCGGCGGCAATCAGGCCCCGCATCACATCGCTAAGCGCCGCAAGACCCATGAAAAACACCAGCGTGCCGCGCAGGCGCACGAGCGCCTCAAAATCGATTTCGAGCGGCTTGCCCGCCCGCGCGTGCGCCGTTATGAGATGCACCGAGGAAGCAAAATCGCGGTGCGTGACCGGGATACCCGCGAACGCGGGCGCGGCCAGCGCCGAGGTAACGCCCGGAATGACGCGAAACGGCACGCCGTGTTCCCGCAAATACTCGCATTCCTCGCCCCCGCGGCCAAAGAGATAGCAATCCCCTCCCTTAAGGCGCACGGTGTTTTTGCCGCTTTCAGCGAGCCGGACGAGAACCCTGTTGATCTCATCCTGCGGCACGGGGTGGCTGCCCTGCCGCTTGCCCACGTCGACCGTTTCGGCCCCCGCCGGGATGAGCGCGAGGATCGAAGGATCGACCAGCCGGTCGAATACGACCGCTTCCGCCGCGCGGAGCGCTTCCGCGCCCGCCAGCGTCAGCAAGCCCTTATCGCCCGGCCCCGCGCCGACGAGTGTGACAAGCCCTGTCATATGCGCCCCTCCGCTTCCCATTTGAGTTGTAGGGCAAGCGTTCTGCCCAGCGTTTCGGCGCTGTCACACGCGCCGGTCAGCGCGCCGCGCACGGCGCGCCCCTCGCCCGTTACATACAGGCCGCGCAGGTGCAGCAGCCCTTCCCCGGTTTCGGCATAGGCCGCGATGGGCGAAAAGCAGCCGCCGTCCAGCGTGCGGACAAAGGCGCGCTCGGCCATGGCGCAGGCGCGCGCGGACGCATCGTCCAAAAGGCGCGTCTCCTCCGCCCACTCGCCCGCGCGGCCCTCCACCGCCAGAATGCCCTGCCCGGCGGCGGGCAGCATCTCCTCCGGCGTGAACACGCGGCTGATGCGGTGCGAAAGGCCAAGGCGCGTAAGCCCCGCCGCCGCGAGCACCAGCGCGCCGTACTGCCCCGCTTCCAGCTTTGCAAGCCTTGTTTGCACGTTGCCGCGCACGGGCCGCACCTCTATTTCGGGGAACAGCGCGCCAAGCTGCGCCTGCCGCCGGGCCGCCGAGCAGCCGATGGGCTTCGTTTGATCCCAAACGCCGCTTTCCGGCAAAACGAGCGCGTCCCGCGCGTCCGCGCGCGGCGGAAAGGCCATAAGCGTAAGGCCCTCGGGCAGCTCCATCGGCACGTCCTTCAGGCTGTGCACGGCAAGGTCGATGCGCCCGTCGAGCAGCGCCTGATCCAGCTCCTTGACGAACAGGCCCTTGCCGCCCACCTTGTCGAGCGTGCGGTCCAGAATCTTATCGCCCAGCGTTTTCATGGTGGTGAGCGTGCCGCCGCCAAGGCGGTTCAGCACCTCCTGCGCCTGACACACCGCAAGGCGGCTGTCCCGGCTGCCGATTTTAATCGTTTTCATCGGTTTCCTCCAATACGGCGCGGATGCGCTTTGCCATGAGGGCGGTCTTTTCGTGGTGCGCGCCGTCCGACACCACGCCCGCGACAAGGCCGTTCCCCTCGCAGATGGCCGGGAAAAAGAAGGTGGATTCCCCGGCGCGGTCGGCCACGCTGCACGGCACGCCCGCGGCCCGGCAGTCCGCCGCGACGCGGGCGTTCACCGCCCGGTCGCTTGTCGCCGCGACCGCGAGAAACGCGCCCGTCAGATCGCCCGGCTCGTACCCGCGCGCCGCGTAAAGGGCAAGCCCCGCGGGGCTTTCGGGCGCGATCACGCGCACTTCCGCCCCAAAGCGCCGAAGGACAGAAGCGCGGCGCGCCGCTATTTTCCCCGCGCCGAAGATCACGCACAGCCGCCCCGCGAGCGAAACAAATAGCGGAAAGCGCGGCGCTTCCGGCAATGCCTTGGCGAGACCAAGGCGCGCGGTCAAATAGTCCCGCATCTCCGAAAGGGTGCGGCCCGCTTCCTCCCGCGGACGGGAAACGACCAGCACCCGCGCGCCCGCGTCCCGCGCGGCGTTAAGTTTTTCCGCAAAGCCGCCCGCGCGGCCCGTATCCTTGGTAACAAGAATCTCCGCGCCGACCTGCCGCAGCAAGGCGGCGTTCAGTTCCCGCGAAAACGGGCCCTGCATGGCAATGAGATGCGCGGGCGGAAAGCCCAGCGCCACGCACGCTTCGATCACCGCCGCCGTGGGCAGCACGCGCGGATATATCCGCTCCGCAAAGCCCTTTACCGCCGTGTAGGCGGCAAGCTCCTTGCTGCCCGTCGTCAGCAGCACGCGGCCGGGGTGGTCGTTCAGCCAGCGAACGGCGCTTTCGGTATCGGGCACGGTATCGGCCCCTTGCCGCGTAAGCGCGGGACGGACAAGGCGCAAATATTCCGCGCCCGTATTCGCGCACGCCGCTTCGAGCAGGCGGCTGACCTCGCTCGCGTAGGGGTGCGTCGCGTCGATACAGACGGCGCCCACCGCGAGCACCCGCTCCATTTCCGGCTGCGAAAGCCTGCCCGCGCGCACGGTAACGCCGGGCATGGGTTCGAGCGCCTGCTCGCCGTACTCCGTCGCCACGAAGGCCGTGGCGCAAACGCCGCGCACGGAAAGGAATTTCAGCAGCGCGCGCCCCTCGCTCGTGCCCGCAAAAACAAAAACGCTCATTCGATCCGGTACCCCCGGGGCGTCACCATGCGGCCCGCGATCACGCGGGTCTGCGAATTGCCGACGAACACGGTGGTCAGCATATCGACCGCCGCGTCCCGCAGTTCGCGGAGCGTTAACAAATCATATGTTTCTCCTTCGCGGCCGATGTTTCGCGTCAGCCCGCACACGGTTTCCGGCGCGCGCGCGGCAAGCAGGATATCGCAGGCGCGGGGCAGCTGATCCCGCCGTTTCTTGCTCATCGGGTTGTACAGGGCGATGCAGAAATCGCCCTCCGCCGCGGCGCGCAGGCGCTTTTCGATAACCGCCCACGGCGTCATCAGGTCGGACAGGCTGATGCACGCGAAATCGTTCGTCATGGGCGCGCCGAGCACGGCCCCGCCCGAAAGCGCCGCCGTTACGCCGGGGATGACTTCGATCGCAACGTCCGGCCGCTCGCCCGCCAGCTCCAAAACCAGCCCGGCCATGCCGTAAACGCCCGCGTCGCCCGAGGAAACAACGGCCACCGTATGCCCCGCCCGCGCCGCGTCCAGCGCCTGCCGGCAGCGGTCGGTCTCGCGCGTCATGCCGGTGGCGATGCGCGTTTTTCCCGCCGTCAGCTCTTCGATCAAGTCCAGATACAGGCCGTAGCCCGCCACGGTGTCGCACCGGGCAAGGGCGTTTTTCGCGCGCGCCGTCATTTGCGCCGCGCCGCCCGGGCCTAGGCCGATTACATAGATCATCCGTTCATTCCCTTTCTCATACGGGCCAGACAGTCGGTCAGCCGCTCGGGGCTGACCGCTTCCTTCATGCCGCCCAAAAGCAAATCGACCGTTTTACCGACCGCCAGCTCCAGCAGACCGTCCACATCGTTTTCCTCATAAAGCGCCGAAAAGTCATGGTCGAACCGCAGGCGCCGCAGGGCGGTTTCCTTTACCTCGTCGATCACGGGGAGCGACCGGCGGTAGGCGTGCCATTCGGCAAACGCCGCGAGCTCCTCCCCGACGATCTCCATGGCTCGGGCGCGGTCCGCCGCGTTTTCATCCGCCGCGCGGCCCAGATCGTCGAGGTTCCAAACCGCCACCCCCCGCCTGCCGCCGCCCCGTCGATATCGCGCGGCATGGCAAGGTCGATCAGCAAACGCGGCGGGTGTTTCATGGCGCGCACCTGCTCCGCCGCAATGGTCAGGTGCGGGCTGGTCGTCGCCGAAACGGCGAGGTCGGCCCCGTCCAGCAGGGCGGCGCGGTCGTCGTACGGGTGGGTGGCGCAGCCTGCGGGCACCACGGTTTCGCCGTGCCGGTAGGTGCGCAGCGTGATCGTGACCGCGCAGCCCGCGTCCCGTAGCAGCGCGGCGGACAGGCGGCCCATTTCGCCGTTGCCGATCACCACGGCCCGCTTGCCCGCAAGGCCGCCGAAAAACACTTCCGCGCGCTCGATCGCGCGCTGGGCCGCCGAGGGCGGCACGCCGCGCAGCCGCGTTTCGGTGCGCACGCGCTTGCCCGCGGTCACGGCGCGGCGGAACAGGGTGTCCATCACCGCGTCCATCGCGCCCGCCTGCCGCGCGAGCGCGGCCGCGTCCCGCACCTGCGAAACGATCTGGTCGTCCCCATAGATTTGGCTCTGCACGCCCGCGGCGACCTCGGCCAGATGGCGCGCGACGGCGCTGCCGCGCAGCACCTGCGCCGCGGCGCGGTAGCTTTCCGGCGGCACGCCCGCGGCGGCGCAAAGCAAGGAAAGCGCGTCCGCCTCGGCCCCGTCCACAAGATGCACGTACAGCTCGGTGCGGTTGCAGGTGGCCAGCAGCGCGCAGCCCGAAACGCCGGGCTTTTCCGCAATGCGCGGCAGCAGCGCCAGCACCTGCCCGCGCACAAAGGAGAGCGGCTCGCGCAGCGCGATATCCGCGCGCGTAAAATCCACGCCCACCATCAAAAGATTCAAAACGATACCCTCCAATCCGAAACGGCGACGGCGGCGGTGACCCCGTCCCGCGCCGTTTTGCGGCAGATGAGCGCCCCGCCGCCCGCGCCCTTAACCGCCGCGCGTTCGCACACATTGTCGGCGCCCACGGTTTCCTTCACAAACGCCGACGCGGAAAACGTACCGCTTACCGCCGAGAGCTGCGCCGCCGTATAGACGGTGAACGGCAGCCCCTGCGCGTCACAAAAGTGAAGCAAACCCGCTTCGTCGCGCTTACGGTCGACCGAGTACACGCCCGCGACGGCCAAAAGCGGCGCGCCCGCCGCGCGCAGCGCTTCGGCGCAGACCGCTTCTATCCTTGCCCGGTCCACGCCGCGACGGCAGCCGACGCCCAGATGGACGATGCGCGGCACCAGATGCAGCGTGTGCAAAAACGGCTTTGCGGCAAGGTCGAACCCGATCGCAAACCCGCACTGCGCCGGGCCGGAAAGGCTGACGCCGCGCGGCAGCCGCCCCTCCACCGGGAAGGCCGAGGCAAGGCCGACCGTTTCGCCCCGCAAAAGCGCCGCTGAAATCCATTTGATATTTTCCGGGTCATAGACCGCAAGGCCCTTTTCCTTGGCCCATGTATCGACCGCGAACGCGCCGCGCCCGTCCGTCGCGGTGGTGACGACGGGCACCGCGCCCAGAAGGGCCGCGATGCGCTCCGCCAGCGCGTTCGCCCCGCCAAGGTGGCCGGACAGCAGCGGGATGACGAACCGCCCGCCCTCGTCGACGACGAGCACCGCCGGGTCGAGCGACTTGCCCGCGAGATAGGGCGCGACCGCGCGCACCGCGATGCCCGCCGCGCCGATAAAAACGATGCCGCCCGAATCGACCATGGCCTGCTGCGCAAAGCGCGATAAAAACGTTTGCCGCAAAGAGGGGTCGCCCGCGCGGTCGTACCGCTCGGTCAGCACATCCGGCAGCAGCGCGGCAAGGCGCTTGCCCAGCGCGGCGCCCCGGTCGGTAAACGAAACAATCTTAAGATGCGTCATGCTTCCGCCTTCCGGTAACCCGTGGTGAACGCGGGGTCGTACAGCTTGGAGCGGTCGTAATGGTCGCCCAGAAAGCCGCCCACCGTGATGAGCGCCGTTTTGGTCACGCCCTCCGCCCGCGCGGCCTCGGGCAGGCCCGCGACGGTCGTGCGGATGACCTTTTCATCCGGCCACGTGGCCTTGTAGACAATGGCCGCCGGGGTTTCGGGCGCGTAGCCGCCCGCGATCAGCCGCCGGGACAGCGCGTCCACCTGCCCGGCGGACAGGAAAATCACCATGGTGGCCCCGTGCGCGGCCAATTCCTCGATCGATTCCCGCGCGGGCACGGGCGTGCGGCCCTCCATGCGCGTCAGGATCACGGTCTGGCTCACGCCGGGCAGCGTGTATTCGGCTTTCAGCGCCGCCGCCGCGCCGCAGAAGGAGGAAACGCCGGGGCAAATTTCGTATGCAAGCCCCAGCCGGTCCAGCTCGTCCATCTGCTCGCGGTGCGCGCCGTATACCGACGGGTCGCCCGTGTGCAGGCGCACGACGGTCTGCCCCGCTTTCGCGGCGGGCGTCATGACTTCGATCACCTGCTCGAGCGTCATTTTGGCGCTGTCATAGACTTTGCAGCCCTCTTTTTGATAGCCCAGCAGCGCGGGGTTGACAAGCGAGCCCGCGTAAACGATCACATCCGCCTGCGACAGCAGCTTTGCGCCGCGCACGGTGATGAGATCGGGCGCGCCCGAGCCCGCGCCGACAAAGTAGATCATGCCTTGTCCCCCCTGACCAAAATAATGGAAAAGTAGCCGGTCGGATCGGCGAGCGCGGACAGATCGTTCACGATCCGCTCGCCCTCCATGCCGACGCGCTCGACGAGCGCCGCGTTTTGTATTTCGCCCCGGCGCGCAAGCTCGTCGCGCACGGATAGGATTTCGCGCCCCGCCTTCATCAGCACCTTGGAGCCGGGCAGGTCGAGCCCCTGCTCCGTCGCCCCATGGGACGCGGGGATAATATGCAGCATTTCCTCGCCCACGCATAAGGGGCGGCCCAGCGCCGCCGCCGCCGCGCAGAACGAAGGCACGCCGGGCACCAGCTCCGCCGCAAAGCCCCGCTCTCGCACGCGGTCGTGCACATAGGCATAGGTCGAATAGACCGAGGGGTCGCCCAGCGTTAAAAAGGCGACGGTCTTGCCCTGCCCCAGCAGGGCGCAGATATCGTTTGCCGCCTTGTCGTGGCTGCGGGCGAGCGTTTCCGCGTCGCGCGTCATCGGGGTATCACAGTGCAGCACCGGCTTGTCCGCCGCGTAGGGCGCGGCGATGGTAAGCGCCGCCTGCGCGCCCGCGCCCGCGCGCGGGGCGGCGATCACATCGCACTGACGCAAAATGCGCGCCGCCTTTAGGGTCAATAGCTCCGGGTCGCCGGGGCCGACGCCCACGCCGTATAAAATGCCTTGTTTCATGCTCTATCCTGCCGTTTCCTTTAATTTTTGAACGAGCGCCATCGCGCCGGGCGACCGCGCGAGCAGGCCGTGCCTGCTGGAAAACATCATATATTCGCCCCGCGCCTTGCCGGCGAGGCGGCGCGATAATTGCTCTTCCACCGCAAGGCCGACGCGGGCCAGCACCGGCTCCCGCAGGCCGGCCGCGTCCAGTATTTCTATGCACGCGTCGGTCGATACCGCCGCCATCAGCGCTTCCAGCACCGGCAGGGGCGCGCCGCACAGCGCGGCGTTCGCGGTGAACACCTCGCGCCGCCCGTCCGCCACGGCGGAATGCGTGTTCATCACCCCGGCGGCGAGCTTTACGAGCTTGCCCACGTGGCCGATGAGCAAAATTTCCGGGAACCCCAAGTAGGCCGCGTGATCGAGCGCGTCCCCGATGAAATTGGAGCACTTGACCGCGCGCGACAGATCGAGCCCCAGCGCTTCCCGCGCGAAATCCGCCCCGTAGTTGCCGGGGCATAGGAGCGCCACGCGCGCGCCCTGCTCATAGGCGCTTTTTAGCTCCAAATGCGTGGTCTCCATCAGGGCCGCTTCGCTCATCGGTTCGACGATGCCGCTCGTGCCGAGAATCGAAATGCCGCCCACAATGCCAAGGTGCGGGTTATAGGTCCGCAGGGCGATCTCCGCGCCGTTTTCCGCGGAAATGGTGACGAGAAAGCCGCCCCCGTACCCGTTTTCCGCCGCCGCGCGGCGCACGGCCGCCCCGATCTGCGCGCGCGGGCCGGGGTTTATGGCGCTTTCGCCAACGGGCAGCGACAGGCCGGGCTTTGTCACGCGGCCCACGCCCGCGCCGCCCCGTATCGCGGTGCCGTGGGGCCGCTTTTCCACCCGCGCGAAAATGCGGATGCCGTCGGTCACGTCCGGGTCGTCGCCCGCGTCCTTGCGCACGGCGCAAGAGGCCGCGCCCTCCAAAAGCGCAGCCTCCTCCGGCGTCAGCGCAAGGGTTTCGCCCGCGGGCACGGGCAAAAGGATTGCCGAGGGCACGCGCCCCGTCAGCAGCAGGCGCGCGGCGGCTTCGGCCGCCGCCGCCGCACAGCTGCCCGTGGTCACGCCGCGGCGCAGCTTTTTTTGGTTTTTTACAACATACTGCTCCACGGCAAATTCCTTTCCAATCATTCTATTCCGGTCAGGCGCTTGATCTCGCGCCGGGCGCGGCCGATGGTCGCGGCGGCGGTGTCCACCGCGCAGCCGTCCTCATTGTGGAGGATCTCCATCAGGTGCGAAATTCTGGGCAGGCGCAGATGGTTTTCGCGCAGCAGCGCCGGATCGCGGAACAGCTCTTCCGGCGTGCCGCAGGCCGCCATGCGCCCTTCCGCCATGATATACGCCCGGTCGCAGTAGAGCGGCACCAGATCGATATCGTGCGTGGCGAGCAAAATGGTCATGCCCAGATCGCGCTGAAATTCGCGGCACAGCTTTAAAATATCGGCAACGCCCTCCGGGTCCAGACCAGCGGTGGGCTCGTCCAGAATGAGCACCTTGGGCCGCATGACGAGCACGCCCGCGATCGCCACGCGCTTTTTCTGCCCAAAGGACAGGGCGTGCGTCGGCTTGTCCTTTAGGGCCATCACGCCGGTGCGCTCCATCGCGCGTTCGACGCGCGCGCGCACCTCGCTTTCCGGCAGGCCCAGATTGACCGCGCCAAACGAAATATCGCGGTACACGTCGGCCGAGAAAAGCTGATCGTCCGGGTCCTGAAACACAATGCCGACCTGCTGGCGCAGATTTTGCAGCCCCTTGCGGTCGTACGACACCGGCGAACCGCCGACGCGCACCGTGCCGCCCGTGGGACGCAGCACCCCGTTCAGGCACAAAAACAGCGTGGATTTGCCCGCGCCGTTCGCGCCCAGAATGCCGGTGATCTCGCCCTCGGCCGCAGCGAGGCGCAGGTCCGAAAGGGCCTTTGTTCCATCCTCATACACATAGGTAAGGCTTTCCGCTTCTATCGCGTTCATACAGGCGTAAGCCCCCTTTCCAGCAGGTACGCGGCAAGCTGCGCACAGGTCAGCCCCACGCACCACAGATAAACCGTGCGCCCGCTTTGGTAATGGGGCGGCAGCGTTTGCACCTCGCCCTCATAGCCGCGCGCTTCAAGCGAAACGTAGATGCGGTCGGCCCGGCGGTAGGCGCGCATGAACACCATGGCCAAGAGCGTGCCGAACGAGTGAAAGCTCTGCCGCAGGGTGCCGTAGCCCAGACGCGCCTGCTGCGCCACGCGCATGCGCTCCGCCGTTTCGGTCAAAACGAAGATGAAGCGGTAAATCAGCTCCATCAGCGTGAGCAGCAGCTTCGGCACGTGCAGGCGCTTCAGGGCGAGCAGCAGATCGGTCACCGGTGTGGACAGCACGGTAAAGTAAACGCTCGCCACACAGCCCAGCGCGCGGACGACCAGCCGCGCGCCCGCGAGGAGCGACGCGGCCGACACGCCGTACACGCTGCCGCCGATCGCTGCGCCCCACAAGACCCCCGTATGATCCGGGAACCGGGCGAGCACCACCGTAACCGCGCCGACCACGAGGAACCAGAACGGCACGCGGAGCAGCCGAAAGAAGTCGCCGGCGGGCGTGCCGCCCTTCCAGCGAAGAAGGGCGGCAAAGACCAGAATCGCCGTAACGCTTGCCAGCATGCCGCCGGTGCCCAGACACAGCACGACGCTGACAAAGCTGGCGGTGAGCTTGGCCGTCGGGTCGACGTCCTTTAAGCGCGATCGGTAGGAATAGCGGTCGGTTCCAATCATTCTTTTTTGCCGCGCGCGGTCACGCGGCCCAGCACAAAGCCCACTACGCCCGCGCCCAGCGCGGCCTGCAAGGCGAACAAAAGGGATTCGATCTCGCCGCTGGCGGGCTCGAGCAGCGGCTCGGCCCAGCTTTCATAGCCGGGGTGGATGGTTTCCACCGCGTCCATCGCTTCGCCGTCCGCGCCGCCAAACTCGGCGCCGCGGCGCAGGTAAAGCGGGGCCACCGCCAAAACGATAACGAGCAGGATGAGCAGCAGGTTCTTTTTCCAAATCGCAGTTGTTTTCATCAGTTCGTTCCTCCCTCAAAGCACGCGCAGGTCGCGCAGCTCGTTTGCCGTATACTTTTCCAGCACGTTGAACACCACGACGGTGAGCAGGCCCTCCGCAATGGCGAGCGGAATCTGCGTGACGGCGAAAATGCCGAGGAAGGTAGCAAGACTTTCGGAAAAGCCGATGGCGTTGTGCGCAAAGGCCATTTCAAAGGCGGTGGTCACATAGGTAAGCAAATCGCCTAGAAACGCCGCGCAGAATACGCCCACAGCCGCGGGCAGCTTGGTTTTCCGCATCAGGCGGTAAATGCCGTAGGAAACGAACGGGCCGACGATCGCCATGGAAAACACATTCGCGCCAAGGGTGGTCAGGCCGCCGTGCGCGAGCAGAATGGCCTGAAACAGCAAAACGATCAGGCCAAGCACGCTGGTGGCGGCGGGCCCGAACAGGATCGCGCCCAGACCGACGCCCGTCATATGCGAGCACGAGCCGGTGACCGAGGGAATCTTGAGCGCGGACAGCACGAACGCGAACGCGCCGCACATGGCCAGCAGGGTGATCGAACGGGGGCTGATCTGCAACTTTTTGCGGATGGAATGCAGGCCCGCCGCGATAAACGGGATGCACACGGCGTACCAGCCGATGCACCACGATACGGGCAAATACCCTTCCGCGATATGCATGGCCTGTGCGCTGAACGTAAGCGCGCAGGCGACTGCCGCGAAAAGCGACAGCATTTTTATTTTTTTATTCATTTGGCACCTTCCTTTGTCAGCGGTTAGTTTTTGTCTTAAAAAATCCGTTTGCGCTCCCGGAGCGCCCGTTTTATCCGCTGGGCCGGTTCAAATTGGTCATAAAAAATGACACCCCCCTATCTTCCGTAGAGTGTGAAAACCAATCGATCGGATCGTATTCCGGCTCAAGGGTCATCGCCCGGCGCACGCCTTCCCAAGGTGCAAAGCACCCCAGTGGCATTTTGTGCGAGGGCTCGCCTAATACGGCAGCGGGACTGCGCGGGATTCTCACCCGACTTCCTCTTCCGTCCACAAAGTGGCGGAAGCTTCCCGATCGCTTTTTATTATATCTTTTTATAACCCGCATGTAAATAGCTTATCGCCAAAAATAGCGCGGTTTTGCAATATTTTTACCCCTTGAAATTTTACCCCGCCTGTGCTAATATGACTGTGCAGTATTGCAAAAAATTATTGGAGGTGCCAAGCCATGTGTCCGGAAAATGAAAACGAATATTGGCGCGGAAAGGGCTTCGCCTTTTTTCAAAACACCGCGTGCGAGTTCTTCCCCTGCCACAAGACCGACAAGCCGGAGGATTTTAACTGCCTGTTCTGCTATTGCCCGCTCTACGCGCTGGGCCGGGACTGCGGCGGCAACTTTACCTATACCGAAAACGGCATTAAGGATTGCAGCGCCTGCATGGCGCCGCATCAGCGAAACAACTACGGCTACATCACAGGCCGCTTTCAGGATATCGTGAAAAAGATGCAGAGCGAGGAAAAATAAGCGTTTATATGAAAGAAAGGATGTTGCGGTATAAACGCAACATCCTTTCTTTTATTTTTTCTTCAACTTTAGCACAAAATAGAACAAAATGAACAATGGAATATAAACAGCAATAAAACCAGTAGCCAGCGCTCCGAAAGTATCCATTTGTCCACAGGCATATAAAATAGCGATAAGCGGTTGTGACTGAGCGAAGCGGTCTATCTGCAATCCCAGAAGAATACCCATAGCTGTGCCGGGCAGGAACACATACCAATATCGCGCCATGCAGTAATCTAAGAAATCCGGTAAAAAGAATGTATCTTCCTCAAGGGACTGTTCGTTAATCCTGTTTTTCAGCTTCACTAGTTTCCCTCCCCGCCTCTATTTTAAGGTTCTCGGTTTCCGCCCAGTCTTCGGCAAGGGCCTGTTCAAAAAGTTTTCCCGACCTTTTGTGCGACACATGTGCTTTACCGTTATAAAGTACATGCGCCGCGTTGCTTTGTATAGCAAGAATCGGGCTCACCCCTTCCATCGCGTTTGATAAAACACAATAGAGAGCGCCAAACCGTACTAGATCACGCTGATTTTCTTTGGGATGCGGGCACCAAGGTTGTGTTTTATCCGTGATGATCCTATCACCAGCATCATAAAATGTAACTTTCCATAGCTTTATTTCTGAGTGTACCCTTACCGGCCATATAGCGTTTATATTCTGTTCGCTGGATTCCACCAGCCAGTCGTTTAATTCAGCGTCTAGGCGACGGATGACCGCACGAAATACCGAGTGGTCCTGAAACTGCTCCATCATTTGACACACCAGTGTTTTATAATCTGTGGCATTGCTTTTTCCCACCAGCTTATCGGTCATGTCATAATACCGGATTTGGTGCAATTCCTGTTGTGTTATTTTTGTTATCATTACAATTCACTCCCTTGTTTCCCCATTTGATCATTTCAATATTAAATCGAGCAATAAAAACTTATACAAATATGAATTTCACTTTTAAACTTTGCGTATACCGAATATATTCACTATATATGCATATTCTAAGTTGGCTATTAGGGTAAAAAAAAACCGTATGATTGTGTAGAGGTGAAAACAAAATGAATACTGACTACACGACATATATCCGCAATAGAATTACTGAGCTTCGTATGAAAAAAGACATTTCCGAATATCAAATGAGCTTAGACTTAGGTCAGAGTAGAAATTATATTCAAGGAATCAGTTCCGGCAAGTCTTTACCATCCATGGCACAATTTTTAAATATTTGTGAATACTTTGACATTACACCTATGCAATTTTTCGATTCTGACACTTTATATCCGCAGCTTATACGCAAAGCATTGGATGACATGCGTCCGCTCTCATATGACGATTTGATACTATTGTTAAACCTAATCCACCGACTTGCAGCACAGTAAATGATGCATATCAATTTTAAATATGATTTAAATTCATATTGTGTATATCTGGTATTATACTCCCAATCTCATCTAAACTACAAGTATAAATTGAGGTGAGAGTATTGGCTAATAAACAAGAGGAAGATATTAAAACAGGCCTTCGTGTTAAGATCGCTCGTGAGGCGGCAGGTTTGACACAAGAACAATTAGCAGAATGCCTTAGCATGACTCCTCAATATATCTCAGGTGTCGAGCGTGGTATTGTGGGTTTGTCTGTACCAGTGCTGCGCAGATTAAGCGATGTGCTTCTTGTACCATGCGACGCTCTTATAAAAGATGAAATTGAAATTTCTGATGTTACATCTATTGAATCTCGTTTATCCAGACTTCCCGGCAAGCATGCGCAAATAGCTACAAAAATGTTTAATTGCTATTGTTGGGGGATTGCACTTGCCAGTAAGGACGAAGACGCGGATACCACCGAAGACGAGCAGGCGCAAGAATAACTTTACAACGAAAAAACAGCTAGGCCGTGTTCTTACAAAGGAACATAGTCTAGCTGTTTTTGTATGTGATAATCGTACCCTCGGTCAACGGCGGGGTGAGTCGCCAATGTCATTCAGATAAGGGAAACGCATAGGAAAAAACAAGGGATTCACTGAGATTGTAAGGCGCGAGAAGGTGAATTGGCCGAAGGCCAAGAGAAGCTGGTCTGGACCACGCCTCGGCGCGCCGGGAGCGAAGCGGCGGGGTATGCGAAAGCACCAAACAGGCCGATAGGCCAAGCGGAGAAGCATGGTTTCTGATGGTGTAACGCTCTCCCGAGTTCGGCGCGCCGAGGGCGTCGCGCCCTACTATTTCGGTCATTCGCGGCTTTTGCCTTTGCATTACGCTTAACTAAATGACATTGGTGAGGTCACCCCGCCCTACGCATAGACAAGCGTTTCACCCTACGTAGGGCCGCGTGACCTCACGCGGCCGCTCGCGGCTACTGCCGCGCATGAAATTGTGAGCGAAGCGAACCACCTGCCCCGCGGCTACCGCCGCGCATTATATCGTGAGCGCAGCGAACCTCCAACCTCGCGGCTACCGCCGCGCATTTCATTGTGAGCGAAGCGAACCACCGACCTCCGCGCCCCGGCAGCACCAAAGCAGCGCGCCAAGGCCGAGGAGCAGATAGCACAGCCGCATGAGCAGCATGGCGGGCGGCGCGGCGAACGCCGGGTCGAGCATGGACGTGCCGAGCGGCATTTTTGCAAAAAAAGGCGCTGAGGGAAAACCCCGCTTCGATCGGCAGGGGCGCTACACTGAGCAAAAGCGCCAGCACCATGGCCCCGTACACCCCCGCCGGGTGCGCGCGCCCCAGCAGCCAGCCCAGCCCCAAGCAGAACAGAATGGCGGGCAAAAGCACCAAAATAGCCGGAAGAACGAGCGCGCCGTAAGCCTGCGGCCCGAACAGCCGGTATAGAAAGAGCACGCCCAGAACCAGCACGGTCCCGGCGAGCAGCGCCGTGCCCGTAAGCGCGGCAAGGCTGCGCGTGAGCAGATAGCGCCGCTCGTTTACGGGCGTGGCGTTCGTCAGCACCGCCACGCGCTTTTCCGCTTTGGAAACAAAAAAGGTGAGAAAGAACAATTCGCCGATGCAGACGAGCGGCAGCACCCGCGCCAGATAATACCCAAAGCTCCACGCCGAAAACGGCGCCGTGTGGGATATGCCCCGCACCACTTCAAGCGTTAACACCTGATAGCCGTAAAACAGCGTCACCGCGAGAATGCCGATGAAAAACTTATTGAAAAGCAGGCGTTTTAGCTCATAACGATATATTTTACCCAAGTTCAAGATCCCCCTCCGTCAGCCCGCAGGCGTCTAAAAATTGCTGGTAGGTCAGGTACGGATTCGTATAATCGATCTCGCGCCGGAAAAGGCCGTAAAGGATCTTGTCCATGGCTTGCTCGCCGCCGACGAGCTGCTCCGCCTTTAATATTTTCAGCGGCATTTCGGCGTAGCGGCGCGTGCCGGTGAGACCCGCGGTGATCGCCAGCTGAAATTCTTCGGGCAGCGCGTCCAGATATTCTGGATGGCGCACGTAAAAATTCTTATAGTAATCATCCGCTTGCGTCTGCCAACGGTCGATATAGTTCGACTTGGCGTACGCTTCGCCGTAAAGCTCCTTGGCGATGCGGTAGGTGGTGTAAACGGTCAGTCCCTCGGACGACCACAAATCGTCTTCGCTGAACATATTGCCAAGCCCCCACCACTGGTGCACCAGCTCGTGAATGACGACTTCGCCCGCGACGCCGCCCTTTCCGGTATCCTTTAGGTTTTTCGCGGTAAAATCCAGTTCGTTCATCGAGCTGGCCCCGCGCCCGGCATAGCCGCCGCCCGCCACGCGGGTCTGGATCAGCTTGAACCTGCCGTCCGCGTAGAACTCTAGCGGGCCGTATTTTTTTGTACAGTATTCGATCACCTGCCGGATGGACTCCTTCGCGCCCACCTGCTCCATGATCTCCTTGTGCTTGCGGCCGATGTACAGGTCGATGGTCAGCCCCGCCGCCTCGATCTGCTCGGTCACGTAATCGCCCGCGTAAACGATCATGTTATAGCCGGTGTCCGTGATGCGCCAAGTGGTCGTGCCGTCCGCGTTCTCGCTGCGGCGCTCGGTTTTTGCGTCGCCGAACTGCACGGCCTGCATACCGGCGGGCAGCGTCAAATCCATAATAGCGGGCACAGGCCCTTCCCCGGCGTACCCCACACCCCGCGGCGTGGGCGCGAGCACCCAGTTTTCCAGCCGCATATAGGTATCGCTGATCTCCGGGTCGCCCGGCGTTTCGCTGACGATGTTCCAATCCTGCGGGTAACCGCCGTAGTCGATCCGCAGTTCTATGTCCGCGTCCGCGGGCAGCTCCACGGTAAAGGTTTTCGCGTTTTGCTCCTCCAGTTCGCCCATGGTAAAGGGCGCGGGCGCGCCGTTTGCCGTCACGGAATCGATGGCGTAGCCGGGATCGGTCGCAAACGTGGCCGTGCACGGCTGCCCGCTTAGGTTATGCAGCTTGTAGGTGGCGGTTCCGAAAAGCTCGCCCGTGCGCACATTGGGGCGGACATCGGCATAGCGCTCGGAGCAAGCGACCGCGCCATCCGCTTCCATTTGGTAAAACGCGCTGTTTTCGTCATAGGGCGCGCTGTGATCGAAAAACGGCTGCCGGGCATAGGCCGCGCCGCTCGCAAAGAGCAGCAGCGCCGCGAGAGCGGGCCGGTACGCCCGGCGCAGGTTGACGCGGAGCGAGCCGAGCGCGCCCCTGCCGTACCGCCGCACGCACAGGTACGACACGATCCACACGCCCAAAAGCGCGAGCAGCCAAGTCAGGCGCATATAGACAATGGTGAGAAACAGCCGATTGTTGGAAAAATCGTCCGACACCGCGAAAACCGAGGGGTTCAGCCAGCGAAGAAGCCAATTACCGCTCCATACGGTGAGGCTGAGCGCGGCAAACGCGATAAACAGCGCGATGGACAGATCGGCCCGCGCGGTGATCTGGTACGCGGCGGCGGCAAACAGAATGGCGAGCGGCAGCGCGCCGAACATAAAAACAAAGTAGCAGAGCAAATAGGTTTTCAGTGAAAACACCGCGCCCACCGCGAGCATGGTGAAGGGCAGCCAGACGAGCGCCACCACCGCCTGCACCGTGACCGCGGCGGCCATGAGCGCGAGCAGCCGCACGATGGCGGCGGTAAGCGGCGAGATCACCGCGTCCACCAGCAGATCGACGCGGTGCCGCCGCGTGCGGTCCAGTTCCAAAACGGTGAGCGCGGCGAACAGGAACGCGCCGAGCAGGCCGCCCGCCAGCGCGGGGTTGGCGATGTACATGCCGGACATGGTGGTCGCGTAGGTATCCGCGTTGGCCGAAAAAAGCGGGCGGTAGATCGTAAGCCCCAAAATGGGCGACAAAAGCGACAGCACGCATACCGCGAGCAGCGCCGGGCGGCGCAGCAGCCGCCCCCACTCTACCCAAAGGAAATGCAGCGTTTTCATTGCGCTTCCTCCCCGGCGATGCAGTAGAGGTACGCATCCTCCAGCGTCGGTTCGACCGGCTCGACAGAATGGGGCAGCAGTTCCGCGACCGCACGGCAGCGGATGCCGCGCGCCGTGTTCACGCGCGAGGTGATGTGCAGCCCTTCCGTCGCCTGCACCTCCGCCTGTTCAAAAACGCCCACGTGCCCCTCGGCGCGCTGGATGAGCGCCGAGGGCGTGCCGTCAAACCGGACGCGGCCCCGGTCCATCACGATCAGCCGGTTGCAGACGGACTGCACGTCCTCGATAATATGGGTGGAAAGGACGACGATCTTGTCCTGCGCGGCGCGGGAAAACAGGTTGCGGAAGTGGATGCGTTCCTCCGGGTCGAGGCCGACGGTCGGCTCGTCAAAGATCAAAAACTGCGGGTCGCCCAGCAGGGCCTGCGCCACGCCCACGCGCTGCCGCTGCCCGCCCGACAGCGTGCGGATACGCGCCTTTCGCTTTTCCGATAGGTTGACCGCTTCGATGACCCTGTCAATCGCGCGTTTAGCGTCCGGTATGTTCTTGAGGGCGGCCATATAGTCTAAAAACTGCCACACCGTCAGTTCGTCATACAGGCCGAAGGACTGGGGCAGATAGCCCAGCCGGTTTTTCAGTTCCTTTTCATGCTTCCGCAGCGGCGCGCCGTCCACGCGGATTTCGCCCTCCGTCGGCATAAGGCCCGCCACCAGCAGCTTCATCAGCGTACTTTTGCCCGCGCCGTTTGGCCCGAGCAGGCCGATGAGATTGGGGCTTGCCAGTTGGAGCGAGATATCGCGCAGCGCCCGCTTGCCGTTCGGGTAGGTCATATTCAGGTGATCGATCGTGATTTCCATAAGGTTCAGGCATCCTTTCTCGTTTGGAGTACGAGATAAGGATACCGCCGGACTTTGAACCGCCCTTGAAGACTATTTGTGTTTTGTGTGGAGAAACGGCGGTTTCAGTCCACCGCTTCGTGTTCCTGATCGAAGCGAAAACGCAGGTGATCCGTGCGGTGATAGGTCTTATAATATTCCAGCGGCAAATAACGCCCGTTCATGATGCCGGTCGTGAGCGATTCAAACAGCAAAATGGGCGTTGTTTCCGTGATCTTTAGGTTTTTGGCGATCTCCGCAGAGGGCAGCACGGCTTCGATGGTGTTTTCCGTTTTTCTGGGGTACGCGCCGTAACGGGCGCGGAGCACCTCGCAGATCGGTATGGAAAAATCCTGATTTTCGATACCCGGAAAATCCGCCGGCGACAGATAAGAGACCGATAGATTGAGGATCAGGCGGTTCGCCTGATAGAGCTTTTGCAGCTTTAGAACCGGATCGCCTTCCGCGATTTTCAAATAGGACGCAATGGTTTGGTTCGCGGGCACCACCGCCTGTTCCAGCACGGTAACGAGCGGCTGCATGCCCAGCTCCTCATAGTGCTGGGCGCACCGCGTGACCGAATAGAGCGACTGGGAGCAGTGAAAATCCTTCATATTCTTCACATAGGTTCCCCGGCCGTGGAAGCGGATCAGCCAGCCTTGGCTGCACAGGGAATCAATCGCTTTGCGAACCGCGGAACGGCTGACCCGAAACCGGGCGGCCAGATCGCGCTCGCTGCAAAGCTGCCCGTCCGCCGCCACCCCGTCGCCGGAAAGAATCAGGCCCCGGATATCTTCCTCAATACATTGGTGTTTCATTTTCACAATCCCCCTTGCCGTTATTTTTCATTATAAGGCGTACCGGGCGGGGCCGCAAGTTTTCCCACCCACCTTGGGCATATTTCACGAAACTTTCTATAAAAATTTGTGGAAAACAGAAACGTCCAGTGGTACGCGAAATAAAGGACCACTTGCGTTACAGGTTCAAAATCCTTTGGGCCACTGTGCAAAGTGGAAAAACAGCAGGGCGTGTTTTGTGCAAAGTGCGGCTTGCTTTGCCCGCGCGGGTCTACTATTGTAAAACTATCAAAAAGGAGGTACCGTCATGAGCTTTCAGAGGATTTTTACCACGGTTGAGACCCATTCCGGCGAACCCATGCGCGTAATCACAGGCGGCGTGCCGCATATTCCCGGGGCCACCGTATACGAACAAATGAAATGGCTGGAACAAAACGACGATCAGGTGCGCATGCTGATGTGCCGCGAGCCGCGGGGCTACCCGCCGATGTGCGTCAACCTGCTGGTGCCCCCCAAGCACCCGGAGGCCGACGCGGGCTTTATCATTATGGAGCAGGTGGAATACCCTGTCATGTCCGGCGGCAACACCATTTCCGTCGCCACCGTGCTGCTGGAAACCGGTATGCTGCCCATGCAGGAGCCGGTCACAGAGTTTACGCTGGAAGCCCCCGCCGGGCTGATCCGCATCAAGGCCGAATGTCAGGGCGGCAAGGTCACGCAGGTCACCTTCCGCAACGTGCCCGCCTTCGCGGTCTATCTGGATCGGGAGATCGAGGTGCCGCATCTGGGCAAGGTGACGGTGGACGTGGCGTGGGGCGGCATGTTCTACGTGATCGCCGATGTGCGGCAGTTCCCGGGGCTGGAGCTGATCCCGTCGCACGGCGCGGAGATCGCCCGTGTCACGTCGCTCATCCTCGGCGCGGCGCAGGAGCAGCTTCCGGTCGCCCACCCGGACTATCCCGGCATCGGCATCACCAATGTGGAGCTGTCCGGCCCCACCGACAACCCGGCGGCAGACTGGAAAAACTCCGTTCGCGTCGGCAGCGGCTTTGTTGATCTGAACAATCCCGCCACTTGGACCGCCGCGCTCGACCGCTGCCCCTGCGGCACCGGCACCTGCGCGAAAATGGCGGTGCTGCACGCAAAGGGCCAGCTCCCCCTGCACCAAAAGTTCCGGCACGAGGGCATACTCGGCATCGTCTACACCGGCGAGCTGGTGGAAGAGACCAAGATCGGCGATTACGACGCGGTGGTGCCCACCGTGGGCGGGCAATCGTGGATCTACGGCTACAACACCTATGTGCTCGACCCGACCGACCCCTTCCCGAACGGTTTTACGGTCGGCGATATCTGGGCGTAAAAAGGAGCGTTTCTTAATGAAAAACTTGAAGATCATCCCGGAAGAGCAGGCCGCCGCAGCGCTCGATATGAAAGCCGCGCTGCAAACCGTGGAAAACGCCTACCGCGCCTGCGTCAAAGGGGAAATGTACCCCGGCGGCCGCATCGTCATGCCGGTGGGCAGCGAAAAAAACATGGGGCAATGGCTCACCGCCGTTTGTACCAATATCCCGATCTTCGGCTCCAAATTTTCAGCCGTGTTTCCGGACAACGTGAAAGCAGGGCTGCCCTGCGACCAATCCACCATCAGCCTGTATTCCACGCGAAACGGCGAGCAGCTCGCCCTGATCGGCGCCAATTACCTGACCGCGCTGAAAACCGGCGCGAGCGCCGGGGTCGCCACCGGGCTTTTGGCGCGGCGGGACGCGTGCAGGCTCGGCATCATCGGCACCGGCACGCAGGCCTTTACGCAGGCATTGGCCATTCAGGAGGTCCGCCCCCTTACCGAGCTTCGCATTTTCGACCGCTCCACGGAGCGCATGAACGCTTTTGCCAAACGGATCGCCGCCGCCCGCAACCGCCCGTACGAAATCATCCCGTGCGGCAGCGGCGAACAGTGCGTGGAAGGCTCCGATATCGTCTGTACCGCCACCCCCTCGCGCACGCCCGTTTTTGACGGCGCGGCGCTCCGCCCCGGCACGCATGTGAACGCCATTGGCTCGTTCACCCCCACGATGCAGGAGATTGACGCGCAAACCGTTGAGCAAGCAAGCTTTGTCGTCACCGAGCATGTGGACGGGCTGTGGGCCGCCGCGGGCGATATTCTGATTCCCCTTGCGCAGGGCCTGATCGCGCGTGACAAGGTGCGCGGCAGCGTGGGCGACGTGCTGGTAAAAAACATTCCCGGCCGCCAAAGCGACGGCGAGATCACCCTGTACGAAAGCGTCGGCTCCTGTGTGCTGGATGTGGCCATGGCCATCACCGTGTATCAAACTGTATAAGCTAAAAAAGGCTGTTGCAACCCATGTTGCAACAGCCTTTCCTATTTTGTTAGGGTAGTTTTTTCGGCCAGCGGATGGTGAACCGCACGCCGTCCGCCGTGTTTTGTATGGCGTAGCCGGCGCCGTGGCGGTCGAGTATCATCTTGACGATGTACAGACCCAGCCCGCTGCCGCCGGTGCGGCGGTTGCGCGAGCTATCCGCCCGGTAAAAGGCCTCGAACACATGGGCCAGCGCGTCCTCCGGTATGTGCGAGCCGCTGTTTTCCACGGTCAGCACGGCCTCCTCCGGCTCCGTTTGCAGGGCGACGCGCAGCTTCGCCCCCTCCGGCGCGTAAAACACCGCGTTGGACAATATGTTATCCAGCACCTTGCGCAGCAAAACGGGGTCGGCCGAAACGATCGTGCCCGTGGGCAGTTCGGCGGTGAGCGTTAGGCCCTTTAGCTCGATCAAATCCTCATCCAAAGCGAGCTGGGCGCTTACCGCTTCGCCCAAGTCCGTCGGCTGCTCCCGCAGCGCGAACCCGTTCGATTCGATGCGCGACACGGTGAGTATCTCCTGCACCAGCGCTTCCATGCGAGCGGTCACGCGCAGGGATTTTGCCAGATAGGCGTCGCGGTCCTGATACACGTCCACCCCTTCGAGCATGCCGGTGAGCTGGCCCTTCAAGATGGTCACCGGGGTTTTTAGCTCGTGCGAGGCGGCGGAGAAAAATTGCAGCCGCTGCCGTTCGAGCTCGCGTTCGCGGTCGATATCGCTTTTGAGCGTTTCATTCGCGGTTTGCAGGTCGCCCAGCGCGGCGGACAGGCGGCCGGACAGCTCATCCAGACTGCGGCCTAAAACGCCGATCTCATCCAGCCGCTTTTCGCCGCATTTCCAGTCAAAATCCAGCTCCGCCATGCGCTGGGAAATGCCGCTCAGCCGCACGATGGGCCGCGTGATATAGCGGGAATAAAACAGCGCGCACAAAACGGAAAAGACCAGCATAACGGCCAGCAGCCAAGGCGCGACCTTGCCGAGCGCCGATACCGCCTGATTGGTCGCCACCCGCACGCGGGGCGACACCACCATGGTGTATTCCCCCTGCCGGTCGGGATATTCAAAGGCGTAGGTCATTTCACCCGATGCATCCGACGAGGTGAGCACAGAGACCGTTTCCGCGACCGCACCGGAAACATCAGACGAAACGGCGAGCGTATCCTCTCCCCCGCCGATGGAAACGACCACGACATTCTCATCTTTATCCTCGTACACCGGGCTGACCGCGAGGTTGGACGGCGTTTGCACGATTTTTCCATCCGGGCCGACGATCATCACGTCCGCCTCGTCCCGCACAAAAGCGTCCAGCAGGGGGCCGCTGTCGTCAAACGCGGTGGCGGACAGGCGCTCGGCCAAAACCTCGGCCTTTTCATCCAGATCGCTGGTCATGATGGTCAGATACGAGGTGGGCGTTGCCCAAACGATGAAGCCGAAGGTCACCGCGCCCGCGAGCAGAAGCAGCAGGCAGGTGACGCTGAAAATGCGGAACGTAAGGCTTTCTCTAAGCTTCCTTCGCAGCACGGTAGCCCACCCCCCTGATGGTTTCGATATAATCCGCGGGCAGCTTTTTGCGCAGGTTCTTGATATGGCTGTCCACGATGCGCTCGTCGCCCAAAAAGTCATAGCCCCACAGGCGGCTCAAAAGCACCTCGCGCGTGTGCACCCGGCCCGGCTTTCCCACCAGCTCGCAGAGCAGGTCGAACTCGCGCTGGGTCAGCTCGACCGGCGCGCCCTGAAACGTGCATTCGCGCGCGTCCAGATCGAGCAGCAGGTCGCGGTAGCGCAGCAGGTTGCTCTCCGTCTGCCCGCCCGCGCGGCGCAGCACCGCCGCGATCTTGCGCAGCAGCACGGGCATGGAAAAGGGCTTTGTCACATAGTCGTCTATTTCCAGATCAAAGCCGCGCAGCTGTTCGGCTTCGCCGTCCAGCGCGGTGAGCATGATCACCGGCACGCGGGATTCCCGCCGGATCAGCTCGCACACGCCGAAGCCGTCTATCTTGGGCAACAGCACGTCGAGCAGCACCAGATCGAACGGCTCCCGGCGAAAAAAGTCCACCGCCTGCATGCCGTCCCCCGCCGGGGTAACCGCGTAGCCCTCGCTGCGCAGGTACGCCAGCAGCAGCTCCTGTATTTCCAGTTCGTCCTCTACCACCAAAATCCGCTTCACGCGATCGCCTCCTCGCTCTTTGACCAGTATAGCACGGTTTTATGAAATCCGTATGGAGTTTTCCATAGGCAAATACAGGGACGCGCGGCGTGGGGCTTTTTTGGCCCCGCGCCGCGCGCCCTAAAGAAGAGAAAAAGGAAAAGAGAAGTTTAGCAGGATTCCCCCAGCACCAGCGCGACGGGGGTGATGATGCGTTCCACCGGAACCGGCCGCTCGCTGTCCATCATATAGGTCAGGCGGCGCACGACCGTGCGCGCCTGCAAATGCGAATTGTTATCGACCGTGGTCAGCGTCGGCATGCACAGGCCCGCGAGCTCGGAATTGTCGAACCCGACCACGCCGATATCCCGCGGCACGGCGTAGCCGAGCCGCCCCAGCGCCTTGATGCTGGCCATGGCGATTTTATCGTTGCCGCAAAGCAGCGCGTCCGGCAGCGGGCTGGCGGTAAAAAGCTGCGTTAAAAAGCCGACGTCGCAGCATTCGCTGTAGGTATGGTCGATAAACATGCGCCGCATGTCCACCTCCATGCCTTCCGCCTTGAGCGCGAGCATGGTGCCCAGCCAGCGCTCGGCAAAGGATTTGCTGCTGTCCAAACTGCCGATAAAGCCGATGCGCGCATACCCCTTGGCGCGCAGATGCGACACGATCAGGCTCATGGCGCTGATATTGTCCTCCATCACGCTGCTAAACGGTATTTTGGGAAAATAAAAGCTGTACAACACGACCGGCAGCCCAAGCTGCTGCAACAGCAGCGCGTGCTGTTCACCGATCTCGTCGATCACCACGATGCCCTCGACGCCCTTTTCGTCGATCACCTCGCGCATGCGTTCGATGCTGACCGCGTTTAAATTGTGCAGCGCAACGGCGATACAGCCGTTCAGCTCCAGTTCCAGCTTGATCTGCTTGAAAAACTCGTTGGAAAAATAGGTGTCGCCCGTATTTTCGATGTTGGAAAGGATCAGCACATTCCTCCACGCGGCCACGGCGCGCGGCTGATAACCGAGCTGCTCCGCTGTTTTCAGTACAGCTTCCCGCGTGTCCCGGCTGATGCCCGGCTGGTTGCGCAGCACCAGCGAAACCGTATTGACGGACACGTTCAGCCTGTCCGCGATCTCCTTCAGCGTTACTCTTTTCACTTTCGGTTACCCTCAAACTTTATTCCATTTATTCATGATGTCCCCATTTATTATACCGATTTACCGGCGCACTTTCAAGCAAGGCACGCAATATTCTGCACAAATCGGGGCGTTTTCAGGCATATTCGCCGCTCGTAACGCGATTGGAGCCGCAGTACGGAACAGGGCTTCGGCCGTCGCCCTAGTCGAACGTGAGCATCACCTTGATCTCGCTCCCCGCGTTTTGCAGGGCGTAATCAAACGCCGCCTTGGCCTGCTCATAGGGATAGAAGCTGGTATTGAGCGCCGCGAAATCATAGCTGTCCCGGATACGGTCCATGAACTTGATCGTGCGCACCATGGCGTTTTTGGTGCCGTTAAAGCCGCTGACGCTCAGGTTCTTAAAGATCAAATCGGTGGGCTTGATGGTGATGTCCCGCTCGCACATGCCGACCAGCCGCACCCGCGCGCCGTCCGCCGCCAGCTTTACCGCGTTTTCCGCGCCGGCGGGCGTGCCGGAGGCTTCCACCACATAGCTGGGGCCCGTGCCGCCCGTCAGCCCTTTAAGCTGTTCGGCGAAGTCGGGCGCGGTCGGGTCGAGCGCTTCATCCGCGCCGTAGCGCAGGATGACGTCGCGGCGGAAGGCGAGCGGATCGGCCGCGATCACATGCGCGCCCGATGCCTTGGCCGTCATGGCGGCGCACAGGCCGATCGAGCCCGCGCCGATAATCAGCACGTCCTCCGCGGCGTCCAGATGGCCGTTACCGCCCCAAATGCTGAAATAACCCACGCAGAAGGTTTCCACCCACGCGCCCATTTCAAACGGCCAATCCGGTGGCAGGCGATGCACGTTGCCTTCCTTCAGCGTCAGGTATTCGGCCATGGCGCCCGGCGTATAGGGCCGGAAGCCGACCTCGTCCCCGTGCAGGCAGGCGGAGGGCATTTTGCCGTTTTTGCAGTTTTCGCACGCGTTGCAGCCCATGCTGCAATCGCCGGTCACGCGGTCGCCCACCGTAAGGTCGCGCACGGCGGGGCCGGTCTCCACCACCGTGCCCGCGTATTCGTGGCCCGGGATATACGGCGCGATATCGTACCGCCCTTCGCTGCTTTTGCCGCTGTAACAGCCCAGATCGGAACCGCAGATGCCGCACCGCGCGATTTTGATGCGCACCTCGTTTTCGCGGAGCGGTTCGAGCTCGCGCTCCCCGATCCGCAGGTCCATCGGGCCGTGCATATATACCGCTTTCATTTTCATAGCTTACACTCCTTTGGAAAATCAGGCTTTGGCGCGAAGGCTCAGCTTTTTGGTCGTCGCATCGAGCACCACGGCGAACAGAATGATGATGCCTTTGACCACATACTGCCAGTTGGGCGAGATATTGATCAGGTTCATGATGTTGGCGAGCACGCCCATCACCACGCAGCCGACCACGGCGCCGCCGACCGTGCCGATGCCGCCGGAAAAGCTGGTGCCGCCCAGAATCACGCCGATGATCGCGTCAAACTCATAGTTGAGCGCGGCGGACGGCTGGCCGACGTTGGTGCGGCTCATCAGGATATAGCCGGTAATCGCCGCGAGTAGGCCCATGAAAACGTGCGCCACCGTGAGCACGCGCGCGGTTTTAATGCCCGATGCCTTGGCGGCTTCCTCGTTGCCGCCGATCGCGTAGAGCGAGCGGCCATAGGCCGTGCGGTTGACCAGCACCAGCGAAAAGAGAACCACCGCGATGCACACTAAAATGGGGTACGGGATCTGGCCGAACAGCTTGCCCTGCCCCAGCACGCGGAACGAGGCGCCCGTGACCGGGATCGGCATGCCGTTGGCGTAGACCAGCGCAAGGCCGCGCGAGAGAATCTGCGTGCCCAGCGTGACGATAAAGGCGGGCAGCGCGAACCGGGTGA
Organism: Agathobaculum sp. NTUH-O15-33; assembly: GCF_033193315.1. Classification (NCBI taxonomy): domain Bacteria; kingdom Bacillati; phylum Bacillota; class Clostridia; order Eubacteriales; family Butyricicoccaceae; genus Agathobaculum; species Agathobaculum sp. NTUH-O15-33. Next base: position 1,440,879 of record NZ_CP136187.1, on the reverse strand, counting down.
TGATAAAGCCGTTGACCAGACCGATCGCGGCGCCGATGACCAGCGCCGCCGCAAGGCCGGCCAGAATGCTGCCCGTGCTTTCATACACGCCCACCATGACCGTGCCGGTGAGCGCGACCAGCGAGCCCGCCGACAGATCGACGCTGCCGGCCAAGATCAGCGCGCATTCGCCGCAGGCCAAGATCGTGGTCATGGATATCTGCACCAAAATAGAGATCAGGTTTGCTTTGGTCAGGAACACATCGGGCCGCAGGATGGTGCTGATGATGATAAACAGCGCCAGAATCACGTAAATACCGCATTTTCGGAACATTTGCCCGAAATTCAATCCACCGAGTTTCGCTTTCATTTCCTGCTCCCTCCCGCTGATAAAGCCATGATTTTTTCCTGTGTGGCCTCGTGCCGCATCAGTTCGCCGCGCTTTTCTCCATCCGCCATGACGATGATGCGGTCGCTCATGCCCAGAATTTCCGGCAGCTCGGAGGAGATCATGATAATCGCCATGCCCGCCCCGGCCAGCTCGCACATCAGCTTGTAGATCTCATACTTGGCGCCCACGTCGATGCCCTTGGTCGGTTCGTCCATAATCAGCACCTGCGGCGGCCGGACCATCCACTTGGCGAGCACCACCTTTTGCTGGTTGCCGCCCGACATGGTCGAGGCGGGCAGCTCGATATCGCTCGTTTTGATGTGCAGCCGCTCGATCTGCTCCCCGATCACGCCGGTCTCCCTATGCTTGTTCAGCAGGCCGAGCTTGCCGGCAAACGCCTTCATATGCGCGAGCATCATGTTTTCGCGGATGCTGCGGATGACCACCAGACCGTACCGGCGGCGATCCTCCGAGATCATGGCGATGCCGCTTTTGATCGCGTCCGTCGGGTTTTTGATCCGTTTTTGGCGGCCCGCCAGAAACACACTGCCCGAATCGCACGGGTCCAGCCCGCAGATCGCGCGCATCACCTCGGTGCGGCCCGCGCCGATCAGCCCGGAAAAGCCGAGTATCTCGCCGCGGCGCACGGAAAAGCTGATTTGGCGGAACACGCCCGCGCTGGAAAAATTCTCGGCGCGCAGCAGCTCCTCGCCGATCGGCACCTCGGTCTTAGGAAACAGGTCGTTTAGCTCGCGCCCGACCATGTGGCGGATGATCTCGCCTTCCGTCACCGCGTTCGCCGCGCCCTCAAAAACGCACGCGCCGTCGCGGATGATCGTGATCTCGTCCGCGATCTCGGGCAGTTCCTCCAACCGGTGCGAGATGTAAATGACGGAGATGCCGCGCGCTTTCATTTTTCGCACCAGCCGGAACAGCTCGCTCACCTCGCGCTGCGAGATGGAGGAGGTCGGCTCGTCCATGACGATGATCTTGGCTTCGCGCGAGACCGCCTTGGCGATCTCGATCATCTGGCGGCTGGCCACCGAAAGGCTGCGCATCATCGTATCGGGGTCGATGGCCATGTCCAGCCCCGCGAGGGCCTCGCGCGTCCGGCGGCGCATTTCGGCCTTGTCGGTCAGCCCCAAGCGCGTGATCTCGCGCCCCAGAAACACGTTTTCCATCACGGTCATATCGAGCACCGAATTGAGCTCCTGATAGATCATCGAAATGCCGCGCGCGATGCCCTGACTTTCATTGGCGATGCGCACCCGCTCGCCCTCCAGCCAGATCTCTCCGGCGTCGGGCTGGTACATGCCGCTCAGAATCTTCATCAGCGTCGATTTGCCCGCGCCGTTTTCCCCGACGATCGCGTGCACCGTGCCCCTGCGCAGCGTAAAGCACACCTGCTTGAGCACGCGAACGCCCGGAAAGGATTTTTCGATATTTTTCAGCTCGAGTATCACATCAGCTTGATCGGTCATGCCGTTCCCTCCATTCGAGGCCGTCTCCATGGCGCGCCGCCGGGCCTGCCGTTACTCGGTGGCCTCATACTGCGCAATGTACTGGTCGACGTTTTCCGCGTCCACCGCTTCAAAGGGAATATCCATATCGCCCTTCGTCCATTCGTCCCGCGCGAGCTTCAACGCAACGTCGGCGCTGAAATAGCCTTGATCGTGCGCGTTCTGGTAGACCGACATGGCCAGATCGCCCGCCTTGATGCTGGCGCACGCTTCCTCGGTCGCGTCGGTGCCGGTGACGAGGATGGAATCGAGCTTGTCCGCCGTGCGCACGGCTTCGATCGCACCGAGCGCCATGTTGTCGTTCTGGCTGACGATCGCGGTCACCTCGGGAAAGCTCTTGAGCCAGTCGTCCGTGATATTCATCGCTTTCGCGCGATCCCACTCGGCGGTCTGTTCGGCCAAAAGCTCGATATCGGGGCGTTTTTCCGCCAAAACCGCCTGCATACCCTTTTTCCGGCCGATCTGTCCGGAATGGCCGATCGGCCCCATCAGATAGCAGTACTTCGCGTTTTCCGGCAGCTTTTCGGCCAGCCACTCGCCCTGAATGCGCCCGGCCTCCTCATCGTTCGAGCCGACATAGGTATACGCGCCGCCGTTGGTGCGGGTGTTGACGCAGACCACCGGAATGCCGGCCGCGTTCGCCGCCTCCACCGCGGGCGTGAGCGCGTCCACGTCGCGCGGCCACAGCACCAGCGCCTTGACCTTGGAGTTAATCAGCTGATCGACGTTGGTCAACTGGGTGTTGACGTCGCCTTGGGCGTTTAGAATCTGTAGGTCGATCTCGTCCTTATGCTCCTCGCCGTACGCCATCATGCCTTCGTACAGGATACGGTCGAACACGTCGCCCGTGTTTTGCAGCGATACGCCGAGCAGCAGCTTTTCCGCAGCCTTAGGCGCGTCGGCCTGCGGTTCGCCCTGCGGCGCGTCGCCCGCGCCGTCGCCGCTTCCGCAGCCGGCGCACGCCAGAATCAGTCCCAAGCTCAGTCCCAATGCCAATAGTCTTTTTTTCATGTGGGTTCCCTCCTTCGATCACGCGGTTTGCATGCTTCCTCTTTTGGTCCGGCGCGCCGCCCTAGGGCAGCAGCTTATAATCAGGCGGATTCTCAAACGAGAGATGCGCCTTGAACCCCTCCGCGTAGGCATAGCCCGCCTGCAAACCGCGGTACATGCCCATCGCTTCGATCGCGTGCATATAGTCCTGTTCCAGCTCCACCTGCGATTTGTGACAGGCCAGCATAGCGCGCTTGCGCTCCATCTGGTCCGTGATATCGACATATTGCTCGGGCTGGTAGTGGAAGCCGCCGTTCGGTTCCCAGAAAAACACCTTGGGCAGTTTGCTGATCGGCGGGTATTCGGTCTTCTGGTTTTTCCATTTCAGGCACAGCAGCGCCTGCTTCACGATCGTGCCGATGACATGGTGATCCACGCTGGAATCGTCGGGCCAATGCGTGAAGATCACATCGGGATCGGCCCAGCGTATCGCGTTCACGATCGCGTCGCGCGTCGGGTTGTCGTCCACGATGCGCTCGTCCATGCCGAGAAACAGGGTCTCCGCGCCAACGACCGCCGCAGCGTGCAGCTGTTCCTCCTTGCGCTTCGCGGCCAGCTCCGCGCGGTCATAGTCGTAATGGCCGATGTTGCCGCTCGTCACGACGCAGAATTTTACCGTGTCGCCGCGCGCCGCATAGCGCAGCATGGTGCCGCCCGCATAGATGTCGATATCGTCCGGGTGCGCGCCGATTGCCAGTACATTCATTTTTGCAGCCTCCCTTTTATCGGTTCTGTTTTCGTCAAACGCCGGTGATCTCGCGCAGGTATTCGCGCGCCATTTTCATAAAGTGCAGGGTCTTGGGGCTCGGCAGGTACTGTTCCGCCTCCACCATCATCCAGCCCTCATACCCCTTGTCCGCCAAGATCTGCATGATGGGCCGGAAATCGATGCCGCCGTCCCCCGGCACGGTGAAGATGCCGCATTTGACCGAGGAGTTGAAATCCATATCGTAGTCCTCCACCACGTCGAGCACGATCTCGCGGATGTTCTTCAAGTGCACATAGGCGATGCGGTCCGCGAAATCATGGAAGAACCGCGCAAGGTCGACCCCGCAGTAGTGCAGGTGCCCGGTATCGGCCAGCAGGTGCAGCTTGTCCGGGTCGGTGCCGGCGCAGAGGCGCTGGGTCTCCTCATAAGTCTCGCAGCAGGTGCCGGTGTGCACGTGGTAGACGAGCTTCATGCCAAGGCTGTTTACAAAATCCCCGGCTTCATTCAGGCCGTCCAAAAACAGTTTCCACTGTTCGTCGTCCAGCTTTTCCACGCCCTTTTTGGCGCGGTATTCGCGCGGGTCCCAGCAGCGCGAGCCCGTGCCCTCCGCCGCGACGACGACGTCGCAGCCGCAATCCCGCAAGAATTTCGCCTTTTCGCGGAACATGTCGAAATACTTGTCGCGCAGCTCGGCGCAGGCGAACATGGTATCGCACCAGCCGGAGGTCAGCCGCAGGCCGCGCGCGTCCAGCGCCTGCCGGAGCGCCTTGGGTTCCTTGGGAAATTTGCGGCCCAGCTCTATGCCGGTATAGCCCGCTTCCGCCGCCTCGTCGATGATATTTTCAAAGGAGTACTCGTCACCAAGGTCGAGCATGTCGTCATTGCACCAGCAGATCGGGTGCGCGCCGAACCGGACATTCTGAAATAGCGGTTTCATAAACATTCCTCCGTTCAAGTTTTATTAATGTTACGTTGTGCCTATATAGTATTTTATAATATGAATTATGTCAACCCATCCTTCGCATTTTCGTATATTATCTCATTGTTTTTGCTTTTATTTTATGCATATTGTCCATTAATTGATCGGTCCGTTTCCAAAAACTTGATCCATTCATTTGAATATGTCTATATATTCATATTAATAATCGCAGATACAAAAAGGGGCTGCGACGAAACGACAAACGTCGTAGCCCTCGGTGTTTGCGGTAGACGCGAGGACGGTGCGGCTCCCGCCGCAGGGGCAAAGGGGAAGGAACAACCTTCCGGTTTTTCCTTCCCCCTTGACCGCTATTCTTTTCCCTTACGCCTATCCGAGGGCGGCGCTTGCCGCCCTTTTGTGATACAAACAATTTTCTATGGTGCCGTACCGGGTGCCGAGGGATTCAGCGGACAAGTTGCTTCGCTCGGCCGGACCGGCCTGTCCAGTGCACCCAGCTTTGCTGGCGCTTCGCTTTCGTCAGGCTGGGACAGCCCGCCCTACGATCCGGTGAATCCCTTGTTTTTTTCCCTTTCGTTTCGTCGCAGCCCTTGTTTGTAGAAGGATCAAATGTACCCGGCCAGCCACGGCAGCATCAAAACAAGATTCGGGATGTAGGTGATCAGCAGGAGCACCACGATGCAGGACGCGGTAAACGGCAGCGAAGCCTTTACGATATCCTTGAGCTCGCAGCCGCTGACGCTGGCGGCGGTGTACAGGCCCACGCCAAAGGGCGGCGTGATCAGGCCGATCATGACGTTTACGACCATCACAACGCCAAAGTGGATCGGATGAATGCCCATTTGCTGAAAGATCGGGGCAAAGATCGGCGCAAAGAGCACGAGCTGCGCGGAATCCGAGATCCACATGCCGTTGAACAGGAAAAACAGGTTGACCAGAAACAGCAGCAGATAGGGCGAAATATTGGCGGCGGCCACCCAGTTGTTGATCATCAGCGGCACGCTTTCCATGGTCAAGATCCAGCTGATAATGGAGGTAAAGCCGATGATCAGAAAGATCGAGGCCGAGCCGGTCGCCGCGTTTTTGAGGGAAGACCACAAATCGCGCGGCTTCCAGCTTATGGTAGAACAGCAGATCGAGCAGCAGCACGTAGACCACCGAGATCGCCGAGGCTTCCGTCGCGGTGAAAACGCCCGAAATGATGCCGCCCAGCACGATCACGATCATAAAAATGGCGGAAAAGGATTTGAGCGTGATAAGCAGCGCCTCTTTCGCGCTGTAACGGACATTGCTCTTGGGAAAATGCAGCTTACGCGCCAGAAAGAAGATCACGAGGATCTGGCCCAGACCCAGCATAATGCCGGGCACCACGCCGCCGATGAACATGCCGCCCACGGAAACCGCCGTCAGGCTGGCGAACATGACCGCCGGGATCGACGGTGGGATCACAGGCCCCTGTATGGCGGAGGTCGCGGTCAGCGCGGCGGCAAAATCCCGCTCGTAGCCGTCCGCCTCCATCATGGAGATTTCGATCGGCCCAAGCGCGGCGATATCGGCCAGCGCGGAGCCCGAAATACCGCCGAACAGCATACTGGCCAGCACGTTGACATACGCCACGCCGCCGCGCAGGCGGCCGACAAAGATGCGGCAAAAGTCCACCACGCGGTCCATCAGGCCGGTCAGGCCCATCAGCTCGCCGGAGAGCATAAACAGCGGAATGCAGATGTAAATAAAGCTATCCATGCCGGTGAACAGCCGGTGGGCGTACATCATCAGGTTGCCCAGCATGTCCGGCTTGAACACAAAGTAGCTCATCGCGGCGGTGCCGATCGCCATGACCACCGGCGAGCCGACAAGGAGCAGGCCGAACAGGATCACCAGCACCAGAATCAGTTGCATACTCATTCGTTCGCACCTCCGCTTTTTTGTGCGCAAAAAAGCGCCGCCAAATTCAGCAAATACTGCACCAGCATCAGAAACGAGCCGACGGGCACGGACAGATAGACCCAGAACTTATCCACCGGCAGCCCGGTCACGGGAACGCCCCAGTAGCTTTGCGCCTGCAGCCAGCCCTGCCACGTCAGCGTGCACAGGATGACGACGAACAGCACGGTATAAAGCCCTTCGCGCACCCGGAGAAACGCCTTCGGCCAGATCTTGTCCGCAAAGTCCACCCGCATGAGCGTGTTTTTGTAGATGAGCACATTGGCCGCCAGAAACACGACCCAGATCAGCATGTACCGGGTATATTGCTCCACCCACATCGCGCTGATCTTCAGCACATAGCGGCACAGCACCGAAAGAAAAACCGATACCGCGATGGTGGAAAGTCCCGCCGCGGCGATCGCCAGCGAGAAGCGGGCGATCGCGCTTTGCACCCTTTTGATTTTATCCATAGCGTAATCCTCACAAAGCGGCGGCCGCTCACGCGCGTCCCATCAGCATGGCGGCGGCGTCATAGGCCTTGGTAAAGCGGTCGTAGAACGCGGGGTCCACCTTGTTCATCACAGCCGCCTTGCCGGCTTCAAAGCAGGCGTCCCGGAAGGCCGCGCGCTCTTCATCGGTAAGCGAAACGATCTCGATGCCGCTGCTTTCCAAAACGTTTAGGTTATCCACATTGTTCGCGGCCACCACGCCGCTGGTGGCGCGGCGCGCGTCCATCTCGGCGCGCAGAATGATATCCTGCTGCTCCGGGGTCAGCTTGTTCCAAGAGCCTTCGTTCATGGCGCAAATGCAAACGTTCGCGGCGTGCTTGGTCTCGGTGATGTATTTGACCGTTTCGTACAGGTTGTTCATGAACAGGGTGTAATTGCAGTTTTCATAGCAATCGATCACGCCGGTCGAGGCCGCGGAATACAGCTCCGTAAAGGCGACCGAGGATGGGACCGCGCCCCAGCTTTCCACCATGGCGATGTGCGGATCGATCTCCTGCACGCGCATTTTCATGCCGGCCATGTCGGCCAGCGAACGCACGGGCGCCTTCCACGTGTCGAGGTTGCGGAAATCGGTCTGGATCAGGCTGAGCAGGCGCATATTTGCGGCGCTTTGCAGCTGGGCGCTCAGTTCGTCCTTGATCTCGCCCTCGCACACCAGATTACACACATCGATGTCCTCGATCAGGTAGGGCATGTCGAACACGCTCACGTTCGGCACCCAACCGGCCAGCGCGCCGACCGAGGCGGACAGCGCGATATCGATCGTCCCCTGCGAGCACTGCTCCAAGCACGAGGTCGTGCTGCCGAGCGAATCGTTCGGGTAAATCTCAAGCGTCATTTCGCCGCCGGAATACAGCTCTATGGACTTTTTGAACACGCGGGCGTAACAGTTCCATGTGTTTTTGAGCATGCTGGTATCATTATCGCCGTGGCTCAGCTTGAGCACCACGCTCGCGCCGGCAAGCGGCTGCGCGGGGCCGGTGGTTTCGCTTTGCGGGGCCGCGGCCGCGTCTGTGTCCGCGCCGCCCGCGCCGGACGGCACGCCCGTTTGTGGACCGCAGCCGGACAGCGTGGTGAAAACGAGTGCGGCGGCTGCAAGCAAAGAGAGAAATCTTTTCATGCGAATACTCCTTTTCCTGATGGTTGTTGAAACCTTGTCGGCCGCACGTGAAGAAAGGCTTCCAGCGTGCTTCCATGTCGCGGCGGTTCGCCCAGTTGACCAGCGGCGTTTCTCCGTCCAGCGCGGCGAGCAGCGCGCCCGCCGCCCTGACCGCGAGGCGCTCGCGCGATTCCCTTGTATCGCCGCCGCTGTGCGGGGTCAGGATCACATTGTCGAGCTGGAACAGCGGGTTTTCCGCAAACGGCGGCTCGGGGTCGAATACATCGAGCGCCGCGCCCGCGATGATCCCGCCGACGAGCGCCCGGTAAAGCGCCGCCTCATCGACGACCGGGCCGCGTCCCAGATTGCAGAGATAGGCGCTTTGCTTCATGGCTTCAAATTGGGCGGTGGAAAACAGGCCGCGCGTCTCAGGCGTCAGCGGCAGATGGATGCTGACAAAGTCCGCCCGCCGAAGGCCGTCCTCCAGCACCTCCACCTTTTCCGCGCCCGTTTCCAGCATTTGGCCGGCGGGCACGAACGCGTCATACGCGAGCACCCGCATGCCGAACGTCTGCGCTTTTTTGGCGACCTCGCGGCCGATCCGTCCAAAACCGGCGACCAGCAGGGTCTTTCCGGCAATGTCGCTTGGCAGGTTGGTGTCGCGGTACCGCCAGTTGCCGCGGCGCACATTCGCATCCGCGCGAATTAGGTTTTGCGCCGAGGCGAGAATAAACAGCATGGCGTGTTCGCTCACCGTGGTATAGTTTCCGTCGGGCACATGGAGGACCCGCACCCCGCGCTCGGTCGCCGCCGCAACGTCGATATTGTCCAGTCCGACGCCGGGCTCCGCGATAACCTGAAGCGTCGGGCAGCTTTCGATGATATGGCGGGTGATCGGTTCGATGCGGGGCAGCAGCCCCTGCGCGCCGCTTTCCTGAATGGCGCGGATCAGCGTTTGCTCCCCGCCGTCCGGCGCCATGACCACGCGGGCCTTTTCTTTTAGCAGCTGAACGCCCGCCGGATGGATGGTGGGCTCGATCAGTACGATGGTATGCATCATGTGTTCCCTCGCCTTTCCAACTCAGTTCTTAGGGATATCGCCGACGGTGCGGGCGAAAACCGGCCGGATCGCATCGGCCCACGCCTTGATGCCGCCCGCCGCGTCGATCAGCTCCAGATTTTGCAGATTGATGCCGCCGGGCGTTGAGACGGTGGCCATCGTACGCACGCCCGTGCGATCCTGCCGAATCGCCTCCTGACAGACGGCGGCAAAGAAATTGGTCACATAGCCCGTCGCCTGCTCGGCGCTCAGCCCTTCGGACTGCGCCCAACCGATCAGCTGATCCATGACGGCGAACATGGAGGTCACGCAGCCGGTAATCGCGCCGAACACGGCGGCTTGGTACCGCTTTTCGACCGAGATGATCTTGCCGATGTGGCCGAAAATCTCCGCCGCCTCGGGTGTTGGCGGACACTGTACGATCGGGCCGTCGGTAAAAGCGTTAAACGTTAACGGCACCATATGCAGCATGGTATCCACCTTGCAGTTGATCCAAGCGGCGATCTGCTCCACCGTTTTATCGAACATGACGTTGATGATCTTATGCGCCGGGCGGAAACGCAGGGAACGGCAAACCTCCTCGCCCGCTTCGGGCAGCACGGCCAGAATGACCCAATCCGCCGCGTCCACCACGGCCTGAATGCTGTCGGCCACGGTGACGCGGTCGGGGTAATCCGCCTTTAGCTTGGCGGCGTTTTTTTCATAGTGCGGCGAAACGACGATGGGGTACGGAACATCGGCCGCGCGGCTGCAAAAACCGGTGACCATCGCGGTTGTGATCGCGCCGGTGCCGACAAAACCAAGGGTAGGCAACTGATTCATGCTATTTTTCCTCCTTCACGCGAGCATGCCGTGCTTTTCCAGCTCGGCACGTAAAAGCGCCTTTGTCTCCTCGTCCGGTTCGTTCACGGGCACGGTCCATGCGCCGGTCTCCTGCCCCATCAGCTGCATGGCGTATTTTAGGGGCGAAGGGTGCATGCCGTTGCCGAACAGCGCCTTTACCAGACCGAAATACCGGAAGATGAGCGCGTGCGCCTTTTGCGATTCCCCGCTCCGAGCCAGCTTGTATATCTCGGCATATTCGCGGGGCAGCACGCAGGATGCCGCGATCACGCCGCCGCGCGCCCCCGCTAGGACCTGATCGGCAAACGCCAGATCGGAACCGCTGTAGATCGATCCGTCGTCGCCCGCCAGACGCACCGCGTTTAAAAACTGCGTATAATCCGAACACTCCTTGCAGCCGATCACGCCCGGAATCTCCCGCATCATGCGCGCGAGCGTTTCCGGCATGACGTTTGTGCCGATGCGGCCGGGATAGTTATATACGATCATGGGCGCTTGCAGCGCCTGATACAGCGCCTGAAAATAATCGTAAATACCCTGCTGCGTAACGCTTACATAATAGGGCGGCAGGACCAGCAGAGCTTCCGCGCCCGCGTCGAGCGCGTTTCTGCCGTTTATGACCGCCTCGGCAAAGCCGGGCTCCAAAACGCCGCCGATCACCGGCACGCGGCCCGCCGCCGCTTGCACGACCGTTTTTACGGTAAACGCGCGCTGCTCCGCGTTCATGTTGACGTATTGGCCGCTGCCGGCCGACGCGATCACGACGTCCACGCCGCCCTCGATCACAAAGTCCGTGTGCGCCCTCAGCATTTCCGCGTTTACAGAGCCATCCTTGTTATACGGCGTGATCAGCGCGGTCATGACCCCGTCAAATTTGGTGTTTCTCATTTTGTATGCCTCCTTATCCTTGTTGACCGGCATTGCAGAAAGCGTGCCGCCGTTATCGGCGTTTCCCTGCTTTGCTTATAGTGCCATTGTACCTACTCCCCCTGCGATAGGGTCAATAGCTAAATATAGCCCTGCTTTTTTTGTGAAAAGAGCATAAAAAAACCGCTGTTTCCAGCGGTATATCCAATATTCCATCGAAGCAAAGGTTCCCTATGGCCTACCGCAACGTCAAGGTTTTACGATTCGTCCGGCGCTTGACTGAAACGGGAAATAATGCTAATCTATTACTAGGCTATATTTAGCCCACATTTTAAACGATCCCTTCTATACGGCGGGATCGTTCCGACCGTCATTCTTGTGAAGGAGGGCATCTCCGTGGATCAGTACTTTTCAAGAGAAAACGACCGGTACAGCATCGGGGATATGTCGGAGATTTTCAACATTTCACGGCGCACCCTGCGCCTTTATCATGATATGGGCCTGCTGGTACCGCAAAACGTGGATGACTATAACGGCTACCGCTATTACTCGCGCAACCAATTTGCGCGGCTGGAAAAGATCATTCAAATGAAATCCGTGGGCCTGTCGCTCCGGCAGATCAAATCCATGCTGGACGAGCGGAACCTTTCGGTGTTTGAAGCGCTGCTCAGCGAGCGGATCGACACGCTCAATGAAAAGATCACGGCGGATACCACGCTGCGCGACCTGTTGATCAAGCAGCTCAATAGCTGCGCCCACATGCGCAATCCCCCGGTTTTGGATTCCGCGTTCATCGAGTTCATCCCCAAGCGGGCGGCATTGGCGTTTGAGATCGAACCGTATGATCTGCGGCAAAGCTATTGCGACGGCTCGCCTTGGTCCAAGGTGCTGGTGCAGATCAAGGAGGCGCTTCAGGAAAACAACCTATCCGCTTCCCTGCTCAATCAGGCCTGCTGCACCATCACGCAGCAAGCGCTTTTGGAGGAAGACTATCTGTGCGGCGGCGCGCTGCTTTTGATCGACGGCCCCATGCAGGCAAGCATTCCCCATACGATCGTGCAGGCCGGAACCTATGCCTGTATCTACCGCAACTATATCGCCATGGACGGCCGCTCGGAATGTATCGGGCTGGATAAGCTGCTGCAATTCATCCGGGATAAGCGCTACCAGATCGTCGGCCCATACCTTGGCGAGGTCATCGCCAAGATGTCGATCTTTGATTACTGCAACAACAACATTTTGGTCAAGCTACAGATCCCCGTGAAGATTTTTGAATAACAGAAAAGCGCCGCAGGACGTGTTGCCTGCGACGCTTTCCCGAGAGAAGAAGAAAAAAGGAAGAATAGGTCGAAACTAGAATAGAAGGATATTTCCGTCCGATGTCATGAAGTTAAGCTACCCCATTGTCATCCTGAGGAACGTAGATTCCGCGCGTTCGCGCGAGATTCTTCGCTTCGCTCAGGATGACAAACTTACGAAAATGCCTTAACTGAATAACATTGTCTTTCCGTATATTCTCTTTATAGCACTTGCGCCGGCTTTTGTCAATATTTATTTTAAATAATTGAATAACAAAAAACACATTTTCTTCGATTTTTAAAATAACCTATAAATTTTCATTGACAGGCTTTATTTTATGTGTTAAATTAAAGCTAATAAAAAGCAGCGGTCAAACGTCGCTCCACCATACAACATCGTCAAAATAGGAGGAACAAAATCATGCGCATGATGGAAATCATCGATGAATCGACCGGTAAGGTAGTGGGCAGCGTCCCGCACTACGACGGCAAGGAGATCGCGGAAATGGTAGACGTCGCTTACGCGGCGCAGCCCCGCTGGGAAAAGGTGCCGCTGTTCGAGCGCGGCCAAATTCTTTACAAGTTCTGCGACCTGATCGACCAGAACCGCGAGGAGATCGCAAACTACATGTCCTGCGAAATGGGCAAGCCCATCCTTCAGTCCCGCGCGGAGACCACCTACGCCGCCGAGATCGGCCGCGCCAACATCGAAGTGGGCAAGCACATGTACGGCGAGGTGCTGTGCGACAGCTCCGAGGGCTACGAGGATCACGTGGTCATGGTCCGTCACGAAGCGCTGGGCGTCGTCGCGGCGGTCATCCCCTTCAACTACCCGGTCGAGCTGACCCTGCAAAAGGTCGTTCCGGCGCTTCTGATGGGCAACACCATGATCGTCAAGGCATCCACCACGGCCCCCTGCTGCGTCAAGAAGCTGATCGATCTGGCGATCGAAGCCGGCGTGCCGCAGGACGTGCTGCAATTCGTCACCGGCAGCCGCGAGGACTGCACCGAAAACCTGCTGACCAACAAAAAGGTCGCCTGCATCGCCATGACCGGCAGCACCGAGGCCGGCGCAGAGATGATGCACGACGCCGCGCCCACCATCAAGAAGGTCATTCTGGAACTGGGCGGCAACGATCCCCTCATCATCACCGAGGAAGCCGCGAACGATCCCGAACTGATCGCCAAGGCGATCGAGTGCCTGTGCTGGGGCCGCATCAACGAGAACAACGGGCAGGTCTGCGCCTCCCCCAAGCGCACCATCGTACATAAGAAGGCGCACGATGTGTTCGTCAAGTGCCTTGTGAACTTTGTTTCCACCCTCAAGCGCGGCCACGCGACCGATCCCGAGGCGCAGCTGACCCGTCTGGTCTCCACCAAGGCGGCCGAGCGCGTCGAGAAGCAGATTCAGCACACCATCGATCAGGGCGCGAAGCTCCTTTACGGCGGCAAGCGCAACGGCCCCGAAATGGACGTGACCATTCTGGACAACGTGACCAAGGATATGGATATCGCGTGCGATATGGAGGTATTCGGCCCCGTCGTTCCGATCATCACCTTTGAGACCGACGAAGAGGCCGTCGCGATCGCCAACCAGAGCCAGTACGGCCTGTCCGCCTGCGTGATCACCAAGGACCTGAAGAAGTCCTTCTACTACACCGAGCACGTGGAATCCTCGGCGGTATGGGTCAACGGTTCCAGCGCGCTGCGCCATAACGACCAGCCGTTCGGCGGCTGCAAGGGCACCGGCATCGGCAACGAGGGCGCGGGCTACTCCTGCGCTGAGTTCACACGCCTAAAGACCTACGGCTTCTGCGACGTTTCCCCCAAGGAGCGCCTGTACGAGCATGCCGACGGCATGGGCGATTTCCTTTCCAACTTCCGCGCGCAGGTCGCGCAGCAGATGAAGGATATGTAAGCACCTGTATGAAAAAGGGCGCGCCGCGTTTTTGCGGCGTGCCCTTTTTTGGTGGCTCGCTTTGCTCGCAATCAAATACGCGGCGGTAGCCGCGAAGGACGAACGCGCCGCCCGGCGCGGGGACGAACACCTGAGCGGCGTTCCTTATTTGGGCTTCCCCCGGCGAGGCATATGCGTAAACTTAAGCAACGCGCGCGATCTGGCCTTCCCCCCACGAGGGGAAGGTGGCGCGCGCCGTAGGCGCGTGACGAATGGGGGGCGTAAGGGATTACGTTCATGAGGTGCGTGGCTCGCCGGTTCGCTATTTTGGGAGGCTCGCTGCGCTCGCGATGAAATGCGCGGCGGTAGCCGCGAAGGACGAACGCGCCGCCCGGCGCGGGGGCAAAGGGGAAGGAACAACCATACGGTTTTTCCTTCCCCTTTGAACTCCATTCTTTTCCCTTCTCCTGCTTGGGGGCGGTGTGAGCCGCGCTTTAGTCATGTAAACAATTTTTGACGGTGCTGTACCGGATGCCGGGGGATTCAGTGGACGGGTTGCTCCGCTCGGCCGGACCGGCCTAGTTTCGCGCGCCCACTTGTCTTGGCGCTTCGCTTTCGGCGGGCTGGGTCAGCCCGCCCTACGGCCGCGTTTTTTATATTCGGTTTCTCATGACAGCCCAATGTTTCCTTATCACGAAACATGAATGATACAAGACGGGTTATAATGAAGCTACAATAAAGCAAAAAAAGAGGGCAAAACATGAAGCTATTGATGGGGCAACGTTTGAAAAAAGCGCGAATCAGCCGTGGACTGACCGGCGAACAATTAGCGGAATTATGTCACATCAATGCAACTTATCTTCGCCAAATCGAAGCAGAGCGAAAGACGCCCAGCCTGCCGGTATTTATCAGCTTATGCGACGAACTCAAGGTATCGCCAACCTACTTGCTTACCGATGTGCTGATAGAAAACGAACTAAGCGATTTTGGCGTACTTTCGGATCTATGGCAGAGCGCAACGCCTGTTCAAATTCAAATTGTGACCGCTATGGTGCGCAGCGCATTGGAGCAAATGTAGTTCAGCATACCGAGCGGCGGAGTGGGTCACTCCGCCCTACAAGCGGGTTGCACAAGGCTGTCGTAGGGCGGCGTGACTCACGCCGCCGCACGCGGCTACCGCCGCGCATCAAATCGCGAGCAAAGCGAGCCACCAACTAAACGGAGCGCCGGCAAATGTGGGCGCGCGAAACTTGGCCGGTCCGGCCGAGCGAAGCAACCCGTCCACTGAATCCCCCTGCACCCGATCCGGCACCGCGACAAATTGTTTATATAACAAAAGGGCGGCTCGCCCACCCCATACAGGAGAAGGGAAAAGAATGGAGGTCAAGGGGGAAGGAAAAACCGTATGGTTGTTCCTTCCCCTTTGCCCCCGCGCCGGGCGGCGCAATCGTCCCCGCGGCTACCGCCGCGCATCAAATCGCGAGCAAAGCGAGCCACCGATCAAACGGAGCGCCAGCAAATGTGGGCGCGCGAAACTAGGCCGGTCCGGCCGAGCGAAGCAACCCGTCCACTGAATCCCCCGGCACCCGATCCGGCACCGCGACAAATTGTTTATATAACAAAAGGGCGGCTCGTGCCGCCCCCATGCAGGAGAAGGGAAAAGAATGGAGTTCCAAGGGGAAGGGAAAACCGTAAGGTGTTCCCTTCCCCTTGGCCCCCGCGCCGGGCGGCGCGACGTTCCCTCGCGGCTACCGCCGCGCATTTCATTGCGAGCAAAGCGAGCCACCAAGAATGCACGCACATCATGGCCGCCCACCCTTACGCCCCCCTTCAGTCACGGCTTCGCCGTGCCAGCTTCCCCTCGTCGGGGGAAGCCCAAATAAGGAGCGCCGCAGCTTTCGCTACAGCGCTCCTTAGTTTTTTGAATTACAGCGCCGCCCCAAGCGCACGCGCGCGGGCAAGCGCGTCCGTGTGCTCGATCTCGCCCTTTTCGCGGACGCCGGGCACCAGAATATTGCCCCGCTGCCGCCACTTGAAATAGTCCGCCATATCGCTGTACATGTGTACCGCATCGCGGAAGTAGGATTCGTCCTCCGCCTCGCCGCAGACGAGCAGAACGCTTTCGCTTGCTTTCAGCGGCGTGCGGCAGTTCGGCGCGCAATAGGCGTATAGCCGGTCGATTGGCGCTTTCATCTGCGACGGCATGGACGACCAATAAAGCGGAAAAGCAAAAACCAGTACATCCGCCGCTTCCAGCAGCGGGATCAGCTGCTGAAAATCATCCTGAACCGCGCAGGCGGAGCCATGGCTCCAGCAAACGTCGCAGGCGATGCAGCCCGCCATGCGATGATGCGCGCAGTCGAACTTCGTCACCTCGTGCCCGGCTTCACGCGCGCCCTGTATGAACGCATCGGCCATGAGGTCGCTGTTGCCGTGCGGACGCGGGCTGCCGGTCAGCACCAAAACATTCTTTTTCATTGTCCCGCCCCCTTACAGCGAACGGGCCAGCGCCCGCGCGCGGTCCAGCGCGTCCGTTTCCTTGATCTCGCCCGCCTTGTTCACGCCGGGCACGACCAGACGGCCGCTGTCCTTCCAGCCGCGATCCTCCAAAATAAGCTCGTACGAGCGCACCGCGCCTTCAAACACCCGCTCCTCCGCGATCTCGCCGCAGATGAGCAGCACGGCCTCCTTGATCGGCAGCGTTTTGCCGCCGACGATGAACGCGTAGAGCTTGTCGAGCGCCGCCTTGATCGAAGCCGGGAAGGTATACCAGTAAAGCGGCATGGCCAAAACCAGCGTGTCCGCCCGTTCCAGCAGGGGCGAGAGCAGCGCGAAATCGTCCGCAAAGACGCAGGCGCGCCCGGCCGAAAAGCACTGGTCACAGGCGCGGCAGGGCAAAATGCGATGCGCCGCCGTGTCAAACACCTCCACGGTATGTCCCGCGCGCTCGGCCTCCTCCCGAAACGCCCGCGCCATAAGGTTGCTGTTTCCTCCCTGCCGCGCGCTGGCGGTCAGGATCAGTATGTTCTTGCCCATCATGCATGTTGCGGAAGAGCAGTCTCCCGCGCTCCTTTCCTTCCGTCTAACTGCATGATATCACCGCCGCGCGGCAGTGTCAAGGCGTTGCGGCATATTTTTTCAAATATTATTTTTATTCCTTTATAATTTTACGCTCCGCATCGATCCCAGCCTTGATCCGCCGGATATGCGTGTAATAATACGCCACCAAAAACACGGCCGCGCCCGTCCACGCGGCTACCTCCGCGTAGAAGATGCCTTCCCTGCCGATCAGCGGCGGCAGCAGCAGCGCCACGCCGATGCGCATGAACAGTTCGACCACGCCGGACGCCATCGGCACCCGCATGTTGCCCAGCCCTTGCAGCGAGGAACGGTAGGCGTGCAGCAGAAATAGGATGATGAGAAGGCAGCTCATGATGAACAGATAATGATAGGCGATCTCGATCACCTCGG
The DNA here is from genome assembly GCF_033193315.1 of Agathobaculum sp. NTUH-O15-33. Taxonomy (NCBI): domain Bacteria; kingdom Bacillati; phylum Bacillota; class Clostridia; order Eubacteriales; family Butyricicoccaceae; genus Agathobaculum; species Agathobaculum sp. NTUH-O15-33. The sequence continues at coordinate 1,423,323 of NZ_CP136187.1, read as the reverse complement.
CCGCGTTTTTTTCTTCCGCTGAAACGAAAAGGCTGAGCAGCCCCTTGCCAAATGCAATGGTGAAAAACGAAATCACGACCGAGATCACCGCCGAAAGCGTGACAACGGCCCGTATGCCGGCGTCGATCCGGTCGGTGCGGCCCGCGCCCCGGTTCTGCCCCATATACGCGGTCATGGCGTAGCCGAACGCGATGGCCGCGCTTTCCAGCACGCCGTACAGCTTATTGGTGGCCGTGAAGCCCGCGACAAACACAATGCCGAAGCCGTTTAGCACAAACTGCACGACCATGCCGCCCACCGCGATCACGGCGTTTTGCAGCGCCGTGGGCGCGCCAAGGCTGAACAGGCGGCGCAGCAGGGGCTTGTCGGGCCGCAGCTCCTCGCGCGACAGGCAGCAGGCCGGAAGCTGCCGCATGGCGGCCAGACAATAGAGCAGCGAGCAGAGCTGGGCGATGACCGTTGCGACCGCCGCGCCGAAAATGCCCATATGGAATTGCAGGACGAACAAAAGGTCCAGCCCGATGTTGACGACCGCCGCCACCACCATCGCGGCCAGCGGCGTGCGGCTATCGCCCATGCAGCGGAGGATCGCGGCGGACATGTTGTACCCCAACACGATGATCGTGCCCGCGAACAACACCTGTAAGTACTGCCGGGAACCGCCGATGATCGATTGCTCCGTTTGGAGCAGGCGAAGCAGCGGATCGATCGCGAGCAGCCCCACCACGGTGAGCACCACGCCGACCGCAAGGCTGAGCAGCACGATCTGGCCGATGACCTTTTGCAGGCGCTTATGGTCGCCCGCGCCGAACACCTCGGCCACCAAGACGGAAAAACCGTGTGTGAACCCATGAATTGCCCAGAGCAGCATCCAGTTGATCCAATCCGCCGCGCCGAGCGAGGCCAGCGCCTGCACGCCCACGCCCCGGCCCACGATGATCGAATCGACGATCATATAGAGCTGCTGGAACACGCTGCCCACCATCAGCGGCAGCGAAAAAAAGAAGATCAGGCTGATCGGCCTGCCCTTCGTCATTTCTCTTACCTTTGCGCGCACGTCGCTCTCCCCCTGTCCATGCCTTGCTTCACGCAATTCTTTTCTTGTATTTTATTTAGTTTATATTATCAACCAAAATAAAGCAATATCTATTTTCATCCGGCGGGCAATTTTTTCAAAAGGCTTTACAAGAAGGGAGATTTAGGATATTATATTATTATAATATGATATATTTTAATACCCATTGCTGCACAATAAATTGAAATGCGGGCGGCGCGAACTTGGCTTGCGCGCCGTCCGCTGAATCGAGGTTAGAACAAATGATTACCAGCGCAATCGAAATCCGCCAGCGCAACAAGGAACGCATCCGCGAGGCCATCCAGAAGCACGAGACCTGCACCAAGGCCGACATCGTCAAGGAGACCGATCTGAGCATGGCCACCTGCTCGACCGCCCTGAATGAAATGCTTGAGGCAAAGGAAATCCTCAAGGTCGATCAGGTCGGCGCGGGCATTGGCCGCCCTTCCGATCTGTTCTCCTACAACCGGGACTATCTGCACGTGCTGAGTATTTGCGTATACACGCACGCGGACCACGGTTCGCTGGACCTCGCCGTGGCGGACGCGCTTGGCGGCGTGATCGAACAGCGGCAGCTCACGCCCGGCGAGCTGTCCCAGCAGACCATCGAGGAGCTGGTCGCCGAGCGGATCGCGGCGGACCCGCTCATCCGCACGGTGGGCATCGGCATTCCCGGCGTGGTGAGCGACGGCGTGATCGAGTTTTGCGACATCAAGGGGCTGGAAAAGGCCGACTTTGTCCGCTCGCTGAGCGAGCGGTTCGGCGTGCAGGTGATCGTCAAGAACGATATGCACATCATCACCTATTACCTTTACCACGAACAGGCCGAGCGACGCGGCGATTTCGCCGCCATCTACTTCCCGGAGACCAGCGGCTATGTCGGCAGCGGCTTTATCGTAAACGGCCACTCCTTGACCGGCTCCACCATGCTGTCCGGCTCGGTCTGGCACGTGGCGGAGGCCTTCGGCGTTTCGCCGGACGAGCAGGCGCGCCTGCTGAACGACCGGCCCGCGTTTTTGCGGTTCGCCTCCCAGATTCTCACAACCATCTGCTGCACCATCAACCCGGCGAGCGTTGTTTTGCTGAGCAATAGCCTTGGCGACGCGGACGCGGAGGAGATCCTCGCGCTGTGCGGCAAGGTGCTCGGCCCGCAGCACCTGCCCGAGCTCCGTACCGACGGCCACACGTTTGAAAACTACGCGCTCGGCCTAATCCGGCTGACGCTTGATTCCACCCTGTTCCCCTTTATCGTTTAACAGTCCCCCGATATAAAACCAAGCGGCCGCAGACAGCGAATGTCTGCGGCCGCTTGGCTCTGCGTTTCCCTTGCCCGGCCGGCGAACGACCCGGAGGACAGCCGGATCTGAAACGCCGCATGTATGTAGGGAGAGGCGCGCCCACCAATGTCATTCATATAAGGTCAGGCAAGACAAAAAAGATAACGCAAACACAGAAAAAGTAGGGCGCGACGCCCTCGGCGCGCCGAGAGCGAAGCACCGGGATAAGTGAGAGCATCAAACAGGCCGGTACGGCCGAGCGAAGGGACATGGTTTCTCAGAAAGTGTTACGTCCCTTCGAGACGGCGCGTCGAGGGCGTGGTCCAGACCAGCTTCTCTTGGCCTTCGGCCAATTCACCTTCTCGCGCCCTACTAGCTCTGTGAATCCCTTGTTTTTTTCCTATGCGTTTCCCTTAACAAAATAACATTGGCGCGCCCACCGGCGGGCAAGGCAGGAAAACGAAAGAGATCGAAGGCGCCTGAGGAACGCCCTCCACTATCAGGATAAGCCGTTTCGCTCAATTTGTCAATGCTTAAAATAATATTTTTTATATTTAGAAAAATTATAGTTAGCAAGCGCTTTACGCACCATTCGAGCCGTGCTATAATATTTTTAATGAAACGCCGACAGATAAGGAGGAATGCGGTATGCCCCGCGCACGCGACGCGATCGTCCTTTCGGGCGCGCATGAAAACAATTTAAAGCACATAAGCCTTTCCATTCCAAAGGGCAAGCTGGTGGTCTTTACCGGCGTATCCGGTTCGGGCAAGTCCTCGCTGGTGTTCGACACAATCGCGGTGGAGGCGGCCAGACAGCTGAACGACACCTACCCGCTCTATCTGCGCAGCCGCCTGCCCCACTACGAAATGCCCGCCGTGGACATGATCGACGGGCTGACCACCTCGATCGTGATCGACCAAAAGCCGTTTCATGGCGATATCCGCTCAACCGTGGCGACCATGACCGATCTGGCCCCCCTGCTGCGCCTGCTCTTTTCCCGCTGCGGCACGCCGAGCGCCGGGCCGTCCTCCGCCTATTCCTTCAACGATCCCTCGGGCATGTGCCCGGCGTGCAGCGGCCTCGGCAAGACCGTGCGCTTTGATTTCGCCAAGCTGCTGGATACGGAGAAATCGCTAAGCGAGGGCGCGATCCTGTTCCCCGGCCATCAGGTGGGCGCCTATCAGTGGCAGCTTTACGCCAATTCGGGCCTTTTGGACCCTGACAAGCCCCTTGTCCAGTGGAGCGAGCGGGAATGGCAGGACTTTTTGCACGGCTCGGGCGTGATCGTACCCATCCGCAACACGACCGGCAAGGTCTGGAACGATTACACGCTCACCTACGAGGGCTTTCTCGACCGCATCGAGCGGTTATATCTCAAGCGGGACGTAAACGCGGGCAGCAAGGCCGCGCAGCGCATCCTGCGCGATTTCACCACCGAATGCGACTGCCCCGCCTGCCACGGCGCGCGCCTGAACGCGGCGGCGCTCGAAAGCCGCCTTTTGGGCTATAACATCCACGAGCTGGGCGAAATGGAGATCGGCGACCTTTCCGCCGTGCTGGAAGGGCTGGAAAACCCGGTGGGCGCTTCCCTTACGCGGCGGCTGGTCCGCGTGCTGCACAGCATAACCGATATGGGCCTTGGCTACCTGAGCCTGAACCGCCCCTGCCGCACGCTGTCCGGCGGCGAAGCGCAGCGGCTGAAAATGGTGCGCCATTTGGGCAGCAGCCTGACCGGGCTGACCTATATTTTTGACGAGCCCTCCGCCGGTCTGCACCCGGCGGATGTGAAGCGGCTGGGCCGCCTGCTGCTGCGCCTGCGCGACCGGGGCAACACGCTGCTCGTGGTGGAGCACAACAAGGCCGTGATCCGCATGGCGGACGAGGTGATCGACATGGGGCCCGCCGCCGGTACCGGCGGCGGCAGGGTGATCTTTCAGGGGCCGGTCGGCGCGCTTATGGAGCAGGACAGCCTGACCGGGCTGAGCCTGCGCAAGAAAACGCCGCTCAATCCCTGTCCGCGAAAACCAAAGGGCTGGCTGCACATTCGGAACGCGACGCTGCACAATCTCAAGAACGTATCGGTCGATATCCCGCTCGGCGTGCTGACCGTGGTGAGCGGGCTCGCCGGCTCGGGCAAGACTTCGCTCGTCTGCGGCGAACTGGAAGCGCCGGTACCCGCAGGCCGAGCACATCAGCAGCGCGCCGATCGGCGCCAGCTCCCGCTCGACCCCGGCGACCTACTTGGGCATAATGGATGAAATCCGCCGCCTGTTCGCCCGTGAAAACGGCGTGGACGCGGCGCTGTTCAGTTACAGCTCCAAGGGGGCCTGCCCGGTCTGCAAGGGCAAGGGCTTTGTCACCACCGAAATGGCCTTCATGGACCCGGTGACCCAGCCGTGCGAAGCCTGCCGCGGCACGCGGTTCAGCGAAGAAGCGCTCTCCCACCGCTTTGGCGGCAAAACGATTCTGGAGGTGCTGGAACTGACGGTGGACGAGGCCATGGAATTTTTTATAAGCCCCAAAATCCGCGCCAAGCTGCGGGTGCTGGCAAACGTCGGCCTTGGCTATCTGACGCTCGGCCAGCCGACCGGCACGCTTTCCGGCGGCGAGTGCCAGCGCGTCAAGCTGGCCAGCCATCTGGGCGGCAAGGGCGGCGTCTTGCTGCTGGACGAGCCGGCCACCGGCCTGCACGGGGCGGATGTGGAGCAGCTGATGCAGCTGCTTGCCCGCCTGATCGAGGAGGGCGCTTCCGCCATTGTGGTGGAGCACGATCTGGATGTGATCCGCCGGGCGGATTGGGTGATCGACATGGGGCCGGAGGGCGGCAAAAACGGCGGGCGGGTGCTGTACGAAGGCCCGCCCGAGGGGCTCGTACACTGTCCCCATTCGGCCACGGCCCGCGCGCTGCGCCGGGAGGACAGGCCGCTGGAAAGAGACTGACTTGAGGGGGGAGGCAAATACCGTGCGCGTGTTTATTGCAGAGGACGAGCCGCTCGTGCGGCTCGGTTTTCAGAAGATGGTGGCCAATATCGGGCACGAGGTGGTGGGCACGGCCGGCAACGGCAAGCTTGCGATCGAACGTATTCTGGAACTGCGGCCCGATATCGTGATGATGGACGTAAACCTGCCCGAAATAGACGGCATTACCGCGATCGAGACCGTGCAAAAGGTTTTTCAGATCCCGGCGGTGGTCATAACGGGCTACCGCGATTCCAAGGTGACCGAGCGCGTCAGCGCGGCGGGCGTGTTCGGCTATTTGCAAAAGCCGGTGGATGAATACGAGATCGAATCCGCGCTGTCCATTGCCTACGCGCGCTACGCCGAGCAGCGCGCCGCCATCAGCGAGCGCGATCAGGCCATCAACCGCCTTTCCGAGCGCAAGGTGATCGAACGCGCCAAGGGGCTTTTGATGGATCAATTCGGCATTGGCGACGAGGACGCGATGCGCTTTTTGCAGCGCAAAAGCCGGAACGAAAACCGCAAGCTGGTACTGGTCGCGCAGGATATCCTGCGCCGCGAGGAGCTGATTAAATGACAAGGGGGACGCAGAAAAAAAGCCGCGCGCCGCTGCTGCGCATGGAAAACCTCTCCTCGCTCGCGCACGGCGGGCGGCGGCTTCAAAACCTCCGCTTCGACCTAAGGCCGGGCGAAACGCACGTGCTGCTCGGCACCTACATTTACGACCACCGCAATTTTTGCGACCTGCTGTGCGGCGACGTGCTCGGTCTGTCGGGCGCTTACGATATTTTGGGCCAGCCCTACAAAAAACGCCGCCGGTTGGAGCGCGAGATTCAGTTTATCGGCCTTGCGCCCATGCTCTGCCCTTCTATCTCGGTCGCGGAAAATATCCTGATCGCCAGCCTCAAGCCCCGTTTTTGCGTCAAGCGCGGCGCGCTTGACCAGTGCACGGAGCTGATGCGGCGGGTGGGCGTTTCGCTCGATCTGTCCAAAAGCCCGTCGCAGATGAGCGTGGACGAATGCAAAACCGTGGAAATGCTGCGTTTGTGCGCGATCGCGCCCCCTGTCGCGGTGTTTTTCGACGCGATCAATTATCTGGGCGGCGAAAGCCGCGGGCTGCTCCCCAAGGTGCTGCGCTTTCTCACCGAAGCGGGCTGCGGCGTGATCTATATGACCAGCAGCTTTGAGGAGGCGCTCCGGCTGGGCGACCGTATCTCTATTCTGGACGGCGGCACGATCAAGGGCACCTTTCCCACGGAGGAGGTGCGCAAAAATCCCAGTGAAATCGCCTACCTGCTTTCCGGGTGGGAGCCGCTCATCGAATCGCGCACCGAGGAGGACGACCTTTCCGTGTTGCAGGCGATCAGCAATATCGACGATATCATGCAGTCGGACGGCGAGCTCAAGCGCGTGCTGGAGCACATCGCGGGCGATCTGGTCAAGGCGCTCGGCGCGGATTGCTCGGTGCTGTATCTGGTGGACGAATCGCGCATGAACGTGGTGGATGTGATCTCCAGCGGGGACGGCGCGCCGCCGCTCCCCCTTTTGCCGCACACCGACGTGCTGGCGCTGCTTCAGCAGAAGGGCGTGCTGCAATTTCGCGCGGGCGAGGCGCGATTTGAAGCGCTTTTCTCCAAAAGCGATACGATACGACACATTTTCTGCTACCCGGTGCGGCTGGACGGAAAAAAGAACGCGCTGATTCAGGTGATGTTTTCCGCCGGGCGCGTGCCCGCGCCGCAAGCGCCGATCTATTTGAAAATGTACGCGCGCGAGGTCGCCGTCGCCATCGAGACCTCGCGCCTGATGGGCAACTCCGTTTTATTGCAGGAGACCCACCACCGCATCAAAAACAACCTGCAAATGGTGCATAACCTGCTGTATCTGCAAAAGGCGGACGCGCTCGCCGCGCCCGACCCCAACGTGGGCGAAATACTGGACGAAGCGATGCACCGCATCAAGTGCATCGCCACGGTGCACGCGCTGCTGTGCAAGGATTGGTTCGGGCGCAACGTGGTCAACCTGAAAACGCTCATCCTAGAGATTCTGCATATTTACCACGGCCTGTCGATCACGCTCGACACCCAGCTTGAGGAGACCAGCGTGCCCTATGACGACGCGATCTCGATCGCGCTGGTCACAAACGAGCTGATCAGCAACTGTGTGCGCCACGCGTTTTTACCCGGCCAAAGCGGCTGCCGCGTGCGGATCACGCTGCGCAATACCGGCACAATGGTCATCCTCTCCGTCGCGGACAACGGCGCGGGCCTGCCGGAGGGCTTTCAGGCGGACGCGGCCGAAAGCGTGGGCATGAGCATCATCACCAGCATCCTCCGCGAATTAAACGGCGCGCTTACCTATTTGCCCGCTTCGCCGCACGGCACCGAGGCAAACGTGCGCTTTCCCCGCCGCGCCAGCCTGTCCCCCCTGCCGCTGGACAACGGCGCCGCAACTGTATGAACGTTTTAAACAAGTTAAAAACCCGTGAATCATGCAGGTTCACCAAATATTATATTCATTAAATTAAATAAGATATAAATCATTGACAAAAAAGACGGGTGGTGTTAATATAGCCATAACAAAAGTGCATAGAGCGTCAGGCGCGGTCAAGACTGCCGCGCCGGCGGACAAAGTGATAAGCCATGGATGCTTTCATCGGACAAGATGAAGGGTATCTGTGGCTTTTTTTGTGCATGCAAGACAAAAAAACAGGAGGAATGATAATGGCACATGCAATGACCGTACGGGGGCCGGTATCCCCCAGCGCGCTTGGCCCAACCTTGACGCACGAGCACATTTTCTGCGACTTCACCTGTTTTCTGCTGCCGCCGCAAAACGAAGCGGAACGTCGTTTTATGGAAGAGCCGGTCACGCTGCAAAACCTATGGTCCATGCGCGTCAATCCCTACGCCAACCGCGACGAATGCCGGCTGACCGACATGGACACCGCGCTCGAGGAGCTGGCCGTTTTCAAAGCCGCCGGCGGCCGCACGATCACCGAGGTAACGCTTGAAGGCATTGGCCGCGATGTACGGCGGCTCGCCGAGGTATCGCGCCGAACGGGGCTGCACATCATCTGCGGCACGGGCCACTACATCGATCCCACCCTGCCGGACTATGTGCGCGCCGCCTCGGCCGACCAGCTTGCCGCGCAGTATATTGCGGAAATCCGAAACGGGCTGGACGGCACGGATATCCGCCCCGGCGTCATCGGCGAGATCGGCACGAGCTACCTTATGACACAGGACGAGATTAAGGTGCTGCGCGCCGCAGCGCGCGCCCAGCGCGAGACCGGACTTGCCATTACCATCCACCTTGACCCCGGCGCGCGGCGCGGACACGAGGTGCTCGATATTCTGGTAAAGGAAGAAGGCGTTTCACCGGATAAAATTATCCTAGGTCATTTGGATTTCGCGCTCGCGCATAAGGATATCGAATTTGACGAGGGCGTGGACTACATCGTAAGCCTTGGCAACCGGGGCTGCTATCTGGAATTTGAGCTGTGCGGCAACACGACCGTTTACAAAAAGGAGCAAGGCTCTTGGGTGCTGCCGACCGATCTGCAGCGCACCGTGGCGATTCGCCGCCTGTGTGGCCGCGGCTTTGCCGACCGTATCCTGCTGTCGCACGATCAGGGGCTCAAGCACTTTCTGCGCAAATACGGCGGCTGGGGCTACAGCCACGTGCTGACCGATTTCCAGCGTTATCTGGCGGAAGCCGGTTTGGAGCCGCACACCTGCCGATTGTTCAATGTGGACAATCCGGCGCGCGTGCTCGCGATCGATCGCGACGCCTAGGGCGGCATGAAAACGTTATTCCATTTGCATTATAAATTTTTAAGGGGGCACCTCACATGAAAAGAAGAATTTTAAACGAGAGACTGGCGGCAATCGTCGCATCGATCCGGCACGGCGAAATGCTGTTTATCGCGGATTCCGGCAGCGGAACCTGTTCCAAAGCGCTGTACCCGCTGGACGAGAGCGTGGAATACCTCGACCTTGAGGTGGTGACCGGCTCGCCCACGTTTGAGGATGTGGTCCGCACGCTTGCCGAAGCGGGCGATTTCGAGGGCGCGATCATCACCGAGGATATGCCAGACCAAAACCCCAAGGATTACGGCACGCTGGTCGAGCTGTTCGGTGAAAACAAGGTGCGCCAGATCAACTACGCGCCCGAATACTACGAGCTGCGCGACCGCTGCAAGGCCGTGGTCCAGACCGGCGATATCGGCATCCACGCGCAGGCCGTGCTGATCGCGGGCTATCCGAGCGCGGATATCGACATTAAGGTGCTGCTCGGCGAAACCAAATTTACCACCGTGCCCAAAAAGGACCGGAAGTGACCGCCCCGCAAACGCTGTGAGAAAGCTGGAGGTGAACAGCAGTACTTATGAAAGCACAACATACGACGGTCCTCGACATCGACCGTGTCGACACGCCGCTTTTATCGCTCCGGCACATCTCGAAATACTTTGGCGGCGTGCAGGCGCTGATCGATGTGGACATGGAGGTGCGCCGCGGCGAAGTCACCGTGCTGGTGGGCGATAACGGCGCGGGCAAATCGACCTTTTTAAAGGTCATATCGGGCGTTAACATCCCTGAGGAAGGCGAAATCCGGTTCAACGGCAAGCCGGTTTCGATCCACAACACGCTCGATTCGGTGGAGCTGGGCATTCAGACGGTATATCAGGATTTGGCGCTTTGCGACAATCTGGACATCGTGCAGAACTTGTTCCTCGGGCGCGAGATCACGCGCGCGGGCCGTTTGAACGAGGCCGAGATGGAGCGCGTCGCCCAGCAGTGTCTGGACGAGCTCGGCATCGAAATACAGAGCGTGCGCGCAAACGCCGGCGCGCTTTCCGGCGGGCAGCGGCAGGCGGTCGCCATCGCGCGGGCCATGCTCGGCGCGCCCGACGTGGTGCTGCTGGACGAACCGCTGGCCAATCTTGGTCTCAAGCAGCGGCAGCAGGTCTCCAAGCTCATCATGGGCCTGCGCGAAAAAAACGTGGGCGTGGTGGTGGTTTCGCACGATCTGGCCGAGGTGTTCCCCATTTGCGACAAGGTGGTCGTATTCCGTCTGGGCGAAAAAGTGGCCGAAATACAGCGGGCCGAGATCACGACCGAGCGCGTCGTCGCGGAGATCACGGGCTCGAACACCTTCCTCGACGAAGAATAGGAGACGCGCATGAAAAATGAAAAACCGATCGTGGAGCTGCGGCGCCTGACCAAGGATTACGGCGGCGTGCGCGCCTTAAACGATGTGAGCCTGTCCATTCACGAGGGCGAATTGCTGTTTATCGTCGGCGACAACGGCGCGGGCAAATCGACGCTCGTCAACATTCTTTCCGGCGCGGTCATACCGAACGCGGAAAGCGAAATCCTCTTCGAGGGCAAGCCCGTCCGCATCGCGACCCCCAAGCAGGCGCAGGGCATGGGCATTTTCACGGTATATCAGGACCTATCGCTCTGCAACGATTTAAACGCGTTCCAAAACATTTTTTTAGGCAACGAACTGACCCGCGCGGCGCGCCTGAACCACGAGAGCATGGAGCGCCGGACGCGCGACCTGTTCGGGGAGATCGGCTCCAACGTGCCCAACCCCTCGGCCCCGGTCGGCACGCGCTCGGGCGGCCAGCGGCAGGCGGTCGCCATTGCCAAGGCGCTGCTGCTGCCCTCCAAGGTGGTGCTGCTCGACGAGCCGACCGCCGCGCTCGGCGTTATCCAGCGCAAGCAGGTATCCAAATTGACCCGCTCGCTGCGGGACTCCGGCCACGCGGTGGTGGTCGTGTCGCAGGATTTGGACGAGGTCGTCAAATCCGCCGACCGCGCTGTCGTGCTGCGCATCGGCGAGATCGAAAGCGTGCTGGAAGGCGGCACGTTTACGCGCGACGATCTGGTCGCGCACATTACGGGTATCCATTCGTCTTAAAAAGAAAGGGAGGCTTCTCATGAAAAAGTTCCATCGCGCGCTCGTGCTGCTATCCATGCTCTGCTTTACATGCACGTTACTGCTGACCGGCTGTTCCTCCGGCAAAGCGCCGGACGCGGAGGGAAGTACCGCAGCGCCGTCCGGCACGCCGAGCGGCGGGCAACCGGCCGAGGGCGATGTGATCTACGACGGCGAGGGCACGGTCTATTTCGCCATTCCCGACGGCACCATCTCCCGCTGGCCCAACTTTGACGCGCCCTTCATTGAAAAGTGGCTGAAAACCTACGCGCCCAACATGGAGCTAAAGGTGCTGGACGCGGAAGGCGACGCGCAAAAGCAGTTGCAGCAAATTGAAGGCGCGATCACCGCGGGCTGTGATTTTCTGGTCTACGCCCCGGCCGAGGAGCTCAGCGCGGCGGGCGCGCTGCAACTGCTCAACGACGAGGGCGTTCCCTTCTGCGCGCTGTCGCACACGCCCTACGGCGGCAAATGCGAAATGATGGTCACCACCCCCTTCCCCGCCATCGCGGAACAGTACCTAAAATACATGGAGGAAAACATTCTGCCGAACGCGGACGGCGTCGTCAAGGTCGCCGGTATCTGGGGCGCGACCGGCTCCCCGTTCTATAACGATCTCAAGGATACCTACCATGCAACGCTCGACAAGTGGGCGGAAGAGGGCAAGGTCGAAATCGTCTTTGAAGCCGATACCAACGACTGGACGGCGGCCAGCGCGCAGCCCGTTACCGAGCAAATGCTGACGCAGACCGGCAATGACGTAGACGTGGTCATCAGCATGAACGACGACCTGCTGACCGGCGTCGTCGCGACGCTGCAGGAGCAAGGCATGGTGCACGACGTGGCCCTGCTCGGCGGCTGCGACTCCACCGTACAGGGACTGGCCCGCGTGCAGGAGGGCTGGCAGGCGGCCGACGTACTGCCCGACTACGAAACGCAGGCCCAGAAGGTCGCCGAGGTTTGCGCCACTTGGCTGCGCGACGGCAAGTGCCCCGCCGACATGGCCGACCGTGTGTACGATAACGATTCACCCGACGGCTTGCCGCAAATTCTGGTGCCCACGCTGCTGATCACCAAGGATAACCTGAAGGCGGAGATCGTCGACGCGGGCGTCGCCACGCAGCAAGCGATCGACGAGGTCGCCAAGACCCTAAAATAATAACGGTCCGCCGATCGGCGGGCCGGCGGCTAAACTTTGCTTTTGCTGGAGGAGTAATCATGGCGGAAACTACAAAAGACAGTGTCGTTCTGAGCCGTACGACAGAGATCAAACCAAATAAAAAACTGCGCGTGATGGAAGCTCTGAACGGTCCGCTGCGCATGCTGCCGGTCATCTTCGCGCTGGTCGTGATCTGGGTCATTTTCACGGCGATCAATCCCTCGTTTCTCAGCTCGCGCAACCTGACCACCCTTTCGGTGCAGATCGTCAACATGGGCGTGATGTCCATCGGCCTGTTTCTCGTGCTGCTGCACGGCGAGCTGGACCTTTCCTGCGCGGCGGCAAGCGCGGTGAGCGCCTCCGTCGGCGCGATGATCTGCGTCATCTTTGAATTGCCCTTTCTCGCGGGCTTCGCGGCCTGCATCCTGACCGGCGCGGTCGTGGGCTTTCTCCAAGGCTGGATCGTCACCAAGTTTTCGGCCCCGGCCTTCATCATCACGCTGGGCTCGCAGATGGCGCTGGAAGGCCTGCTGCTGGTCATTCTGCGCGAGCACAACCAGATTTCGCTGATGAACAGCTCGCTGGCCGTGTTCACCACCACCTACCTGCCGAGCGGGCTGTCCTACGTGCTGCTCGCGGCGGGCACGGCGGTGCTGTTCATCCTTACCTATCAGTCCTACACGCAGGCGCGCAAAAATAACCTGCCTGTCAAGTTTGTGAACAAGGTCGTCATCCCCACGGGCGCGGTGCTCGTCGGCGGCGTGGCCGTGCTGGAGATCATGCGGCGCTATAAGGGCCTGAACCTTTCGGTGCTGCTGCTGATCGTGCTGCTCGCCGCGTTCTCCTACCTGCTCACGCAGACGCGCTTCGGCGTGCATCTGTACGCGCTCGGCAGCAACCCGGAAGCCGTGCGCCGCGCGGGTATCAGCGTGAAAAACACCAAATGGGCGGCCTTTATCATCTCGGGCGCGGTATTCGCGTTCGCCGGGCTGATCGCGGCTTCCCGCGTGCAAAGCGTTTCCATCTCCTCGATCGACGACAGCATCATGATGAACTCGATCGCGGCGTGCGTGCTCGGCGGCGCCAGCCTGACCGGCGGCAAGGGCAACATCTGGGGCGTGCTGCTCGGCTCGCTCGTGATGGGCAGCCTCGCGAACGGCATGTACCTGATCGGCGCGGAGACCTCAACCCGCCTTGTCGTACAGGGCGCGATCCTTGTCGCGGCGGTCGTGCTGGACGCTTTTATCGTAAACGCTTCGACCAACCGTCGTTAATCATTCGCTCTTTTCTTCTCTCTTTAAAAGTAGGAGGCTTCCGAAACGGAAGCCTCCTACTTTTTATGTTGCGATAAAAAACTTGCGTGGGCACGACGTTCAGCCAGTCAGTTCCACCGCGCGGTCGGTGAACAGCATATCGACTTTGTTTTCCCGGCAAAACGCAAGGCCGACCGGTTCGTGCGCGGGCTTGCCCTTCAGGCCGATGCCCGCCGTGGGCTTGATCGCCCGCGCGCCCCGGATGGCGAGCAGCAGCAGCGTGCCCAGCCCCGTCTGGTCGAACGAGCAAAACGGGCTGTGCTCGAACAGGCCTTCCCGCATGTAGTGGTCGATCGCGTCCTCCGCGTCCCGCGCCGCGATGCCGTACATGGTCTGCGTGAGCGATTCGGTGTCGAACACCAGAAAATCCATCGTCGCCACGTACTCCTTGGTGACGCACGCCGCGCGCGGCGTTGTGATCTCTAGCCCAAGCGGGCAGGTGATGACCGATTCCGCCGCGATCCCATCGGTCAGCGCGCAGAGCAGCCGCACCTCCTCCCAGTTGCCGCTATAGGGCAGCAGCAGGGATATTTTTTGCAGACCGCCCTGCTCCGCGCCCTTGATGATCGAGCGGATCTGCAATTCAAACAGCCGCACGTACTGCGGCGCAAAACGGTATTGCTCGCAGCCGGACAGCCGGTGGCGCGCGGTCAGGCGCTCCGCTTCCTCCCGCAGCGCCTGTTCCTCACAGTGAAACAGCTCCGCGACGCAGCGAAACTCCGCTTCGTTTTGCGGGAGCAGGCAATCGAACAGCATATCCGGCAAGCGGACGACCGTGTCCCGCTCCCCGCAGGCTGCGAACTGCTCCGCCCACAGCATTGTCTGCGCCTGCTCGAACCGCTTTTCCAGCGCTTCGTCCGCTTCCGGCGTCAGCAGCAGCTTTTGCAGGCTGGCGCGGGATACCACGCCGTCCTTGAGCCGGTCGTCGCTGCACAGGTATATCCGTTCCCCTGCCGCCTGCTCCCCGGCGGAATGGGCGTATATATATTGCTTCATCTTGCTCCTTCCTTTCCTTTGCGTTTATTTATTATATATATTAATTTAATTATAAAATAAATTAGCTATAAAAGCAAGCCCTGCGTGAAAATAAATAAAAGACTTGGATAAAGACAACGCTTGACATTTTGGGCCCCAAGTTGTAAGATTAACTTGTGCCCCAAAATGGAGGTGAAGTTTATTGGCACGAAAAAAACCTGGCCCTCACCCGGAAAAGCCATTAGACACCCAAATCAAAACAAGAGCCGACAAAGATACAATGGAAAAAATTGAGTTCTGCATGAAAAAACTCAGTATAACACGCTCGGAAGTTTTGCGGCGTGGTGTTCAGACTTTGTATGAGAGCCTACAAGAACAAAAATAAAAGGAAGCGGCGCACTCCAACAAAGATACACGCCACTTCCCCAGCCGACTGTTGCCCGAAAGCAAAAGCGACGTAAATATTATATCATGCGTCGTCTTCCCTTTCAAGCAATATCGGAACCACCAAGAAAGGACAAAATTTGAATGGGAAAAATTTTAGACGCGTTTGCGGATGATGCACTGTGTGTCAACCCCGCGATATACCGTGGAAATCCCGAATACAGGAAAGCTATCGATACCATAGATCAAACCGCTGTAGCACTTGACGCGAAACGGAACGACGAGGAATTTATTCTTAGCAAGGGGGCGAACGAATGAGCAAGTCCTCTATGTATGACCTGTATTTCGGCAACCTTGTACCGTGGGAACGCGGACGCACACAAGACCCCGCCTATACCCCACTTACGCGAAAAATCAGCGACATAAAAAAGCATTTTGAAAAACTGTTATCTCCCGAAGAGTATAACAAGTTTGAAGAAATGGGAAACCTGCAAGCGCAATGCAGCATAATCGAAGAGGTAGACCTTTTTGAATACAGCTTTTGTATGGGTGTGCTGATGATGATTGACATATATGGCTTTAAAGAAAAGCGATTGACAGATTGAGAAAATGAATAGACCGCAAAAAGGGGACTGCCACGCGGCCAATGTCATTTCGTTAAGGGAAACGCATGAAAAAAAACAAGGGATTCACCTTCTCGCGCCCTACATGTTTTGTGCTTGCGTTACCTTTTTCTCTTGCCTGACCTTATCTGAATGACATTGCGTCGCGCGGCAGTCCCTTTTTTTTCGTTCCACCCCTAAAAAAATTCCTCTTGACAAAATGCCCTTATATAATCACGCCGTTGCAGTGGTCGATCTCGTGCTGGACGATTTGCGCCGTCCAGTCGCGGAAGGTGCGCTCCCGCTCGCGGAAAACGCGGTTTTGATAGCGCACGGTTATCTTTTTATAGCGTGTGGTTTTGCGTGTGCCGGTCAGGGACAGGCACCCTTCCTCTGCTTCATAAGGCCCGCTGCGCTCGATGATCTCGGGGTTGAACATCAATAGATAGCCGCCTTCGTCGTCCACGGCAATGATGCGCTTTGTCTCGCCGATCATGTTCGCGGCCATGCCCACGCAGTGCGACGCATTGGCTTTCAGCGTGTCCAGCAGATCACGCGCGACAGGCATGTCCGCTTCGACCGCGGGTTCCGAGGGCTGCTTTAAAAACGCTTCGTCCTTCATGATCGGTCTTACCATGGCTTTACTCCTTTGCATTGGCCGGCACTTATATTATCAAAACGGGCGGTAGAACAGAAAATAACCGATCAGCGCCACGACAGCTACGGTGACCAGATAGGGTCCCTTGCGCGCCGCACGGCGGTAAAAGCAAACGCCGAACGCCAGCGCCCCGGCCAGATCGAACAAAAACTGAAACAGCAGCATATGGTGGACATACAGGTAAGCGCCCGTGCCGAGCGTTTCCGCCGCCAGCCCCGCGACGGGCAGCGCGTACAGCAGGCTGCCCGCAAGCCCGCCCCGGTTCCAGAAATACAGCACAAAGCTGATGACGGCGCAAACCAGCGAAAACACCGTATACATCGCAAACAGGCTCCACTGGAAGGATACCTGCGAAAAACGCGGCAAAAACAAGCCGAGCACGTATTGCAGGCCGTAAAAAGCAAGCGTCATACCAAACAGGTACAGGAACACGTTCAGCGCCGCATTACCGTTTGACGAGCTAAAGCAGATGACGAGCGTGACCGTGACCATCCAGAATCCGAACAGCGTGGCAATGGAGGCAAAGCTCCACAGACTCCCCTCGTACGGAAAAAAGTCCGAAAGTCTGGTTACTACGCCCGCGAGCAGGCCGAGGAGGAACACAAAAGAAAACGAACGCGCGGTATTTTGCAGCTTATGTGGGGTGGAATGCATGTTTTCGCTCCTTCACACGGGCGCCGCTATGGTAAAAAGCGCCCTACCGTGGTAAAATACAGAAAAGGGGTATTTTCGCGGCCGCCAGCCCTTCCGACGCGCCGCCGCTACCGCTATTATAGCACAGGGGGTACGATATGAACAGACCGAAACTTGATCCCGCGATGCGGCAAGCCGTGCGCAAGGCGCAGGTTGACGAAGAGACCGGCGCGCTGCTTTACGGCTACTTGGCCACCCGCCAGAAGGACGAGCAAAACCGCAAGCTTTTCGAGCAGATGGCGGCGGATGAAAAAAAAAGCACGCGACGGTTTGGAAGGGCCTATCCGGCGAAGAGCTGGAAGCCCAGCCGCTGGCGCCTGATGATACTGAAGCTGCTTTCGATCCTATTAGGCTTTACCTTTGTCGTAAAGCGGATGCAAAAGGACGAACGGCTCGGTCAGGCCCGCTATGAGCAGATGAAGCAAACGCTGCCGCAGGCGGCCCGTATGCTGGAGGACGAACGCGCGCACGAAAAAGAGCTTTACGGTATGCTGGACGAGGAACGGCTGCACTACGTCGGTTCGATGGTGCTGGGCCTGAACGACGCGCTGGTGGAGCTGACCGGCGCGATCGCGGGCGTGACCTTTGCGCTGGCCAACACCCGGCTGGTCGCCATGACCGGCATCATCACCGGCATTTCGGCCACGCTTTCCATGGCGGCGTCCAACTATCTGGCCGAACGGGCGGATGGCAACAGCACGGCTTTTAAATCCAGCCTGTACACGGGCGCGGCCTATCTCATTACGGTGGCGCTGCTCGTGCTGCCCTATCTGCTGTTCCCCACAGGCATGTATGTGGCCGCTTTCGCCGTGATGATCACGACCGTGCTGCTCATCATCCTGTTTTTCAATTATTATCTGTCGGTAGCCAAGGAGGAGCCTTTCCTTAGGCACTTTCTTGAAATGGCGCTGATCTCGCTTTCCGTCGCGGTGATCTCCTTCGTGATCGGCATCGTGGCGAAAAACGTGCTCGGCATCGACGCGCTTTGACGGTCGCGCTCTGCAACATGCGAAAGGGCCGGGTATTAACCCAATGTCATTTAAGATAAGGTCAGGCAAGATAAAAAGATAACGCAAGCACAGAACATGTAGGGCGCGCCGCCCTCGGCGCGCCGAGAGCGAAGCACCGGGATAAGTGGGAGCATCAAACAGGCTGGTATGGCCGAGCGAGGGGACATGGTTTCTCAGGAAGTGTTACGTCCCTTCGAGACGGCGCGCCGAGGCGTCGCGCCCTACTAGCTCGGTGATTCCCTTGTTTTTTCCTATGCGTTTCCCTTAACGAAATGACATTGGTGGGGTCACCCGGCCCTTTTTGACTTTAATCCAGTACGCGTCCATCCACCGACAGGGTGACGACCTGCCACGGAATGAATTTGCCGCTGTTTTGCAGCGCCGTGACCGCCGCGTGCTCGATGCCGCCGCAGCACGGTACCTCCATGCGGACGACCGTCAGACTTTTGATCTTATTTTCGCGCAGGATGACCGTCAGCTTTTCGCTGTAATCGCCCTCGTCCAGCTTGGGGCAGCCGATCAGCGCGACCTTGCCGCGCATAAAATCCTGATGAAAGTTGCCATAGGCATAGGCGGCGCAGTCGGCGGCGATCAGCAGGTTCGCGCCGTCAAAATACGGCGCGTTCACCGGGGCCAGCTTGATCTGCACCGGCCACTGGCGCAGCGCGGACGCCGCCGGCGCGGGTGCGGCCGCGGCGGGCGCTTCCCCGCCGCCCAGCGCGCGGGACTGACTGCCCGGGCAGCCGCAGGGCAGCGGCGGCTGTTCCCCCAATTCCTTCTTTGCCTTGTTCGCCTGTACCGCCGCTTCGTCATAGGCGGCGGCTTCGCGCCGGACAAAGGTGATCGCCCCGGTCGGACAGGTGGGCAGGCAATCGCCCAGACCGTCGCAGTAATCATCCCGCAGCAGGCGGGCTTTGCCGTTCACCATGCCGATCGCGCCCTCATGGCAGGCCTTGGCGCACAGGCCGCAGCCGTTGCACTTTTCTTCCTCTATCTGAATAATCTTACGAAGCATTTTCATTTCCTCCTTTATGGGCCATGCTTGACTTTGTAAACCCAGTATACTAAAATCAAACCAGCAAAGCTGTTGTTATAACAACAAAGGAGCGAAAAATGAATGTTTCTTTTTTAGCGAAAACGCCGCTGTTTTTCGGCGCTGATGAAGAAGAGGTGCGCGCCATGCTGGACTGTCTGGGCGCGGTATTGAAAAAGCTGTCGAAGGGCAGCGTGATCTGCCGCGCGGGCGATCCGGCGCGGAGCATGGGGCTGGTGCTGTCGGGCGGGGTGCGCATTGAAAACGACGATGTATGGGGCAACAGAAGCATTTTAGACCACGCGGGGCCGGGGCAGGTGTTCGCGGAATCCTACGCGTGCGTGCCCGGCGAACCGCTGATGGTGAGCGTGATCGCGGCGGAGGACTGCGAAATCTTGTTTCTGGATGTCAGCCGCCTGCTTCAAACATGCCCGAACGCCTGCGCGCACCATACGCGGCTGATCCGCAACCTGCTCCGCATCGCGGCGCAGAAGAATCTGATTCTGTCGCGGCGTATTTTTCACACCTCTTCCAAAACCATACGCGGGCGGCTGCTCTCCTACCTGTCCGAGCAGGCGCTGCGTCAGGGCAAAAACGAATTTGAAATTCCCTTCAACCGCCAGCAGCTTGCCGATTATCTGAGCGTGGACCGCAGCGCGCTCTCAGGCGAGCTTGGAAAAATGCAGCGCGACGGTTTGCTGACGGTGAACAAAAACCACTTTTGCCTGACCGGCCACCATATTTGAATTTTTGCGGCAAGCCTTGCTTAGAAAAAATGCTTTTTTCGACAGATATGAACGCACCACACGACGATGACTGCGCTGAGCAAGATCATGGCCGGATAGCCGTACTGCCAGCGCAGCTCGGGCATATTGGTAAAATTCATGCCGTACCAGCCCACGATCAGCGTGAGCGGCAGAAAGATCGTGGTGACGATGGTCAGAATCTTCATGATTTTATTTTGATGGATATCGAGCTGGGACTGATAGACCTCGCCCACCTGCGTGCAGTATTCCCGCAGCAGCATCGTTTCGCTGTGCAAACGGCCGACGTGCCCGACAAGGCGGTCGAACGACTGCTGCTCGTACGCCGTGAAAAATCCGAGATCGTCCCGCTGCAAGATGTTGCCGATATCCAAAAGCTGCAAATAATAGTGCGCGAACTTCACCACGCGCCTGCGGCAAGCCATGACGCGGTGGCTGAAATTTTCCGGCGCGCCCTCGTACACCTCGTCCTCCATATGGGCGAGCTGGCTTTCCACGCCGGTCAAAAACAACAGGTCGTCCGAAATGAGCAGATCGATAAAATCCGAAAGGAAAAAGCCCAGACCGCACTTTTCGCGCACGATGGTTTGCCCCATCGTTTGCAGCTGCTTTTTCACAAAACCGCTGTCGTCGATAAAAATCACGCTGTCCCGGAATACGATATAGCTGAAATGCGTGCCGCTGCCGCCCTTTTTCGCCGGGATCGCAAAGGCGCCGTACAGAAAATCCGCGTGCACCTCGATCTTGGAAAAGTGCGTGTCCTGCCGCCGCTTGACAAAGGGGAACACCTCTTTGACAAGCCTTGGTTCGGCGTTCGCCTCTTCCCCGCTCAGCACCTCGACGAGCGCGCACGCGCTGTCCGCGGCGTTATGCGCCGCCGCCCCCTCCGCCACAAGGCGGGAGCCGAGCCGATACTTAATCGCCATGCGTATCCCCCTGATGCTTCAGCATAAAATCCTCCATTTCATCGGCCGGCATGGGCTTTGCGTAGTAAAAGCCCTGAATCTGATCCACGCCGAAATCGACGACGAGCTGCCGCTGCGCATCGGTCTCCACGCCCTCCGCCACCACCTTCATGCCCAGCTCCGTGAACGTGCGGGACAGGTTTTTGATCGCCAGCGCGGATTTTTCACTTTCCATGGACACCCAGACCAGACTTTTATCGAGCTTGACCGTGCCGAACGGAATGTTGATGACGGACGCGATGTTGGAATACCCCGTGCCGAAGTCGTCCAGACCCATTTTGATGCCGTACTGCATCATCTCCATCGCAAACGCGGTGACGACCTGCGTGCTTTCGGCCAGCGTGCTTTCGGTGAACTCGATCACGATCGCGCCCGGCGGCGTGTTGTTCCTGCGGATGATTTCCAGCACCCGCCCGGCCAGATCGGGCTGGTTAAACTGCACGCCGGAAAAATTGACGTGGATGGCCCCCACATCGATCCCCTTTGCCAAAAGGCGGTTGATATATTGGCACACCTTATCCAGCACCACGTAGGTGATCTCGGCGATCAGGCCGGTCTCCTCCGCGATGGGGATGAATTCAAACGGCATGAGCGGCCCGATGGGCGAATGCGGGATGCGCATGAGCGATTCCGCATAGCGGAAGGTGCCGGTCTTAACCGAATAGATGGGCTGGTAATACATTTCAAAGCTCTGCCGCGCGAGCTGCTCGCGCAGCACCTGTATGATCCTGCGCCTGCGTTCCAGCTTTTCCAGCATTTTTTGATCGCAGTAGCAGACCTGTCCGAATTTTCCCGTTTTCGCTTCGTATACGGCGTATTCGATCGCGCTGACGGTCTTTTCCAGCGTATCGCCCCGATTGTAGGAGATAACGCCCATGACGGCGGAAAGGACAAAGCGGTAATCCGCCGCATGCCACGGCTGCGTCATGCGGGACTGAACGCTCCGCACGCACCGCTTGATCTGCTCGACGTTCTCATTGGTAAAAAGCAAGGCGAATTCATCCCCGCTGAAGCGGTACACATTGTCGCGCGGCCCGGCCTGCACTAAAAAACGGCACACCTCTTTCAGGAACTCGTCCCCCGTGATTTGGCCGCAGGTGTTGTTGATGATGCGAAAATCGCGCAGCGATACCACGACCAGCACAAAGCGTTTGTTCGGCGCGCGCTTAATCATATAGCCCAGCATGTTCAAAAGCTCCTGCCGGTTGGGCACGCCCGTCAGATAATCGACCGATATCTGCTTGTTTTGCAGGTGCAGGTAAATAATCAGCAGCGCGCAGGTCGCCGCCGAACCGGACAGGATCACATCCGGATAAAGCTGCTGCACCAGAATGACCAGCACCGCCAGTACGGGAAACGCCGCGAGAATGCGGTAGATCTTCCGGTCGATGCGGCGGTGATTGTACACGGTGACCACGATGCTTGCCAAACAGTAGGCGTAAAAGATCAAATAGGTGACGAACACCAACCGGCCCCGTTCATAGCCCCGCGCCTCGTCGATGGTAAACAGGCTGTGCGTGAACGGGTTTACCAGCACCATGAGCGCGTAAGCCGCGCCGGGCAGCAGCCAAACGCCGACGACGCGCCGCAGCTGCCCGTCCTGCGCGTCCGGATAGATGACCGACACCGTGTAAAGGAAATAGGCCAGCCCCATCAGCGGCGTCAAAACATAATAGACCGTGGTGACCAGCCCGGTCAGCCAAAGCGGAATTTCGTCATACCGGTAGATCATCAGCGTGGACAGGATATTCGTCAGAATCGCGCTAAAGGTAACCAGCAGGCACCCCTGAAACATCCTGTTTTTCAGTGTGGGAAGATGGCTTCCCTTTCGGGCGTAAACCCAGATGATGCCGAGCATCACCATGGAGATCGCTTCCGCCGCAATATTCCATCTCATGACATGCACCCGCCAATCCCCCCTACCCGCGCCCGCGTTTGCGGTTTTCAAAAATAACCCTGCCGCGTCCGGCCATTCGCCCACGCGGCAGGAGTATTTGCCCACAGGCAGTCTTTCACGTATTTCAGCGCCGCTTCAAGCGGCCAGCGCCTTTATGCCGTGTTTTAATCTACTTTCTTTTCATTTTACCACGATTTCAAATTTTTTCAACCTGCTTTGCGAAACCGCCGCCAAAGAAAAATCAGGATAAAAAGGACGCGTTACAAAATAGAAAAAACCCGCTTGTCATTCTTGGTCGCTTTGCTCCTCAGCATGGCAAGTATTTGAAGGGCTTTTTTTTGCAACGCGTCCTTTTCAGTCATTATGAACCCGCCCCATCCGGCACATACTGTGATTATCATACGTGGAATGAGGAACGAAAGCATGAATTTTGACGCCGTTTACTTTGAACCCGACAGCCTGACCTACGAGCTGGGCCGGCAACTGAAAGCGCAATTTGCTAATCTGCCGTGGATACCGGTGGAAAGCCATAATTCCATTTCGGAAATGCAGCAAAAGGCCAACGCCGAATTTGGCAAAATGAAGCGAAATTTGATTATCGGCATTCGTAAGACCCATAAATATGTGGAAAACCACAAGGTTTCCGACTATTTGGTTCCCTACACCTCATCTGGCTGCACCGCGATGTGTTTATATTGCTATTTGGTTTGCAATTATAACAAATGCGCCTACCTGCGCCTGTTTGTCAACCGCGAACAGATGCTGGACCGCCTGATCAAAAAGGGACGCGCCAGCGAAACGCCCCTTACCTTTGAGATCGGCAGCAACAGCGATCTGGTGCTGGAAAACACCATAACGGGCAACCTGCTGTACACCATTCCCCGCTTTGCCGAGGAGGGCGCGGGCAAGCTTACGTTTCCCAGCAAATTTCACATGGTGGACAGCCTGCTGGACCTGCCCCACAGGGGCAAGGTCATTTTCCGCATGAGCGTCAATCCGCAGCCGCTGATCAGCCGCATCGAGCTTGGCACCTCGGATCTGCAAAAGCGGATCGAAGCCGTGGGTCGCATGTGCGAGGCGGGCTACCCCTGCGGGCTGTTGATCGCGCCGGTCATGCTGGTGGAGGGCTGGAAGGCCCTGTACACCGAGCTTTTGGAGCAGCTTCGCGCGGGCCTCACGGAAAAGGTGCGAAAGCAAATGTTTTTGGAGATTATTTTGATGACCTACTCCTATGTCCACCGCGCCATTAACGGCGACGCGTTCCCGGGCGCGCCCGACCTGTACGACAGCCGCCTCATGACCGGCCGGGGCCGGGGCAAGTACTGCTATATCCCCACGGCCCGCGCCGAGGCAGAAGCCTATTTGCGCCAAGAGATCAAACGGGTGCTGGGCGACGTGCATATCCTGTACGTCAGCTAGCAATGTCATTAAGATAAGAATGAGCAAGTATTAAGTGGGTAGCAAACGCCCTTTGGGCTCCCCCCGACGAGGCATATGCGTAAACTTAAGCAGCGCGCACACAGAGCGCCCTACAGAACCAGTTGATCTTATCTCGTTTAAATGACATTCGTCCAAAGCGCGCGATCCGGCCTTCCCCCGACGAGGCATAAGCGTAAACTTAAGCTGCGCGCGCGATCTAGCCTTCCCCCACGAGGGGAGGCCGTAGCCCTCGCTCCTTTATTTGCCACGGTGTGGCATTTATATGCGAGCGGTGGCGCGCGCCGCAGGCGCGTGACGAATGGGGGGCGTAACGAATAGGCAGCCACGCACATCAATGCTGCCAATTCATGCGCCCCCCATCAGTCACGACTTCGCCGTGCCAGCTTCCCCTCGTCGGGGGAAGCCCAAATGCATACGCTGCTTCAGTTTACGCATATGCCCTCATTTGGGGGAAGGCCAAAGGGCGGCGCTATGTTGTATAGGAGTCAGTTATTCTTAGCTGACTGACATTGCGTCAGCTAGGCGCGTATTTCAGGTCATATCGTCCCGCAAAGCGTCAATGATATTTTCTTTTTTGAGCTTGCCGACGGCATACACCATGGTGATCCATATGATGAGCAGCACGCTACACACGCTGATCCCGATACTGGCCCAAGGCAGCACAAATTCGATATGGTCCGCCCCGCCGATGAACATGCCCTTGTAGATCAGCCAAGAGCAGAGGGCCGCGACAGGCAGACCGATCAGCAGCGCCCGCGCGCCGTAAAAAGCGCACTCCACGCGCATCATGCGGTTAAACGACCGGTCCGACATCCCCACGGAGCGGAGCATGGCAAGCTCCCGGCGGCGCAGCTTCAGGTTGGTGGAGATGGTGTTGAACACATTGGCCGCCGTGATCAGCGAGATCATCACGATGAACGTATAGGCGAAAACGTTCGCAATAAAGATATAGTTGCGGCTTTCGCTCAGCGCCTGCTGCATGTTCATCAGGTTATACGCGGCGGTAACGCCCGCGTCCTCCACAATCGCCTTCATGGC
Source organism: Agathobaculum sp. NTUH-O15-33 (assembly GCF_033193315.1). Taxonomy (NCBI): domain Bacteria; kingdom Bacillati; phylum Bacillota; class Clostridia; order Eubacteriales; family Butyricicoccaceae; genus Agathobaculum; species Agathobaculum sp. NTUH-O15-33. Next base: position 1,398,135 of record NZ_CP136187.1, on the reverse strand, counting down.
CGCGGTGGACGCGGCGGGCGTTTGCGACCGGAAGGTCATGCCCTTGGCCCTGATTTCCGGAAAGCCGCCCGCGGGGGCCAGTCTGTCTTGCAGCGACCACGGCGCCAGCACCTGAAAGATATAGGGCTGTTTTTCATAGGTACCCACCGTCATCGGGGGAATATCCGGCACCACGGCCTCTACCAAAGTCATGCGGACCGGCTGGGCCTGCTCCGTTTCACCGCTCGCCTTGGGGGTAATGGCGGCGTCCATCTCGGAGCCTTGAAACAGGTCGGCAAACTCCGTCACCTCGTGCAGGCGGTTGTTCTCTAGGTCCATTTTGGCGACTGCGAGAAGTTTCGCGTTCGGCCCGGTATATTCGTCCGTGGGCAGGCCGAGCTCCCGTACCATGGCGAGATAGGAGCCGTCGTCCAGAAACTGCACCATCATTTGCAGCTTTACCTCTTCATCCGGCGCGTAGCCCCCTACGGTTTGCCAGTAAGCGTCCGTCAGCCGGTCCGCCGGGACCGTGCAGGTATAATCCACACAAACCTGATAGCCGCTCTCTTGCACGCCTTGGACGTTTTTGAGCCGGTCGTAAAGCGCCAGCATGGGGCCGTCTTCCATGTCGATTGTGCCAAAGCCGATGTCGTAGGTGGTGAACACGATCGCCTGCTCCGATGCCTGCTTCAAATCCATCACGAACGAGCTGGTCGTGACAAACAGCACGACGCTCAATACAAGGGACAGCACGATGCTGCGGTAGCGCTTCTTGTTCCGCTTAAAATTTTTCAGCGCAAGGCTGCCTTCCAGACCGTATAGGCGCTGGGCCAGCCCTGATATTTTGACATCCCCGGCCCGCACCTTGACCTCGTTTGTCTGGCGGATGCAGTCCATTACCGGCATGCGCGCGACCCTTTTCGCCGGCAGATAGGCCGAGATCAGGATCGTCGCCAGACTGACGGCCGCCGCGAGGAGAATAGCGGGCAAGGACACGGTCAGGGTGAGCGATACGCCGGCGTAGAGGATATCCTTAAAGTTTTTGGATACCGCCGCGATCACAACGCCCATACCCGCGATACCCGCCGCTACGCCGATCGGGATGCCGACCGCGCCGATGCAAAGCCCCTCGAACAGCACCGAGCCGCGCAGCTGTCCGGCCGTGGCCCCCACGGAGGACAGGATGCCGATTTGCTGCGTGCGCTCGTTCAAAGAGATGCTGAAAGCGTTGTAGATTAAAAAAATAGAGCCCAGCATGATAATCGCGATCACGATCCCGCCGACCGCGTACAGCAGCGTGTTGAACAGCGTGTCATCGGAAAGCCCCATGAACCGCAAAAGCTCCTCGTTCAGCACCACGGTGCGCCCGCCGGCGGCGCTCGCCACATAGGCGTGAACCTGACGCGGCTTTTGCAGGGTGACGTACAGGCTGAGGCTGTCCGCTTCATCCTCCGCGGCGGCCGTTGTGATCAGGGTGTAGCCGGGCGCGGAACGCTCCTCAAACGTGGGCCTTTCGCAAATGCCGACGACCGTATAGGTTTTCTCCGCCGTGGGGCGCAGTTGTTCGGCTCCCGCGCGGTATGGATCGTGCTGACTGAGCGCCGCCTCCCCCGCCGTTCGCTTTCCGACCGCGAGGGTGAGCGTATCGCCCACCGCGATCTTTACGCCGCCGTTTGCGGCAACATGCGAGGGGACGAGGATTTCCCCGCCGTTCTCCGGCAGCCTGCCGGAAACAAGGCGTATGGGCAGGGCGCTCCACGCTTCGCCGCTGAATCCGGCGACGAACAGATAGGGCTTTTCCGGATTTTGTCCGCCCTCCAGCGCCGCATAGCCGATATTTTCAAACGCGGCGGCGCTCGCCACCGCATCGTCTTGGGCCCGCTCCTGCGCAAAGGCGGGGTCGACGTCCAAAAACGCCGCGTGCCAGCCGCCGTATTTCTGGGCCGCGCCGTTCACCATATAGTGCAGCAGAGAAACGCCAAAGGTCGTGACCGCCGTGAGCATGGCGGCGGACAGGATCACGCCGATCACCGTCACGATCGTGCGGGTGCGGCTTTTTCTCATGCTTTGCAGGGCGACCTTATGAAAAATGTTCATGACCGCGCCCTCACGTCCCGCACCACCGCGCCGTCCGCGATGGTGATGATGCGGTCCGCCTGCAAGGCGATGCTTTCGTCATGCGTGACGAGCAGCAGCGTCTGCCCGTATAGGCGATTGCTTTCCTTCAGCAGCTTGATGATCTCGTGCCCGTTGCGGCTGTCCAAGCTGCCGGTGGGTTCGTCGGCCAGCATGACCTGCGGCGCGTTCATCAAAGCGCGCCCGATGGCGACGCGCTGCTGCTGCCCGCCCGAAAGCTGGTTGGGCAGGTGCGTTCTGCGCTCCTGCAACCCGAGCAGATCGAGCAGGTCGTTCAGCCGCTCCCGGTTCACCTTCCGCTTGTCCATTAAAATGGGCAGGGTGATGTTTTCCACCACGTTCAGGGTCGGGATCAGGTTGTGGAACTGGTAGATCAGGCCGACCTGCCGCCTGCGGAAAATAGCCAGATTGTCATTGTTCCCCGCATAGACGTCCTGCCCGTCCAAATATACCTTTCCGCTGGTCGGCATGTCCACGCCGCCGATGATGTGCAGCAAGGTGGATTTGCCCGAACCGGAGGAGCCGATGATGGCGGTAAACTCGCCCTTTTCAATGGTCAGCGATACATGGTCCAGCGCGGTGACCTGATTTTCGCCCTTGCCGTAGACCTTGCATAGATCTTCCACTCTTAAAAAATCCATTATGTGAGTCTCCTTTTTCATGGTTTACCCATATCATAGCGCTTTCGGCTCACATTCCGGTGACTTTTTCGTGAGAGATTCGTCACTTTGGGAAACGAAGGGCAAATACCGCGCCGCCCTGCGGATGGTTTTTGGCCGCGACCGTCCCGCCCTGCCGCGTGACGATCATTTTGCACAGGGCCAGACCGATGCCGTACCCTTTCGTTTCCGCGTTTTTGCCGCGGTAAAACCGTTCAAACAAATGGGGCAGCTCTTCTTCCGCAAAGCCCGCGCCGCTGTCGCGGATCGTAAACTCGGTAAACAGCGGGTTGTCCTCGCAGCGGATTTCGATTGCTCCGCCGTCGCCCGCGCTTTCCATGCAGTTTTTCAGAATATTCCGAACAGCCTCCGACAGCCAGCCCGGGTCGCCCCAAATCCGCACCCCCTCGGGCACGTCCGTTTGCAGCGCGATATCGTGCAGCTCCATCGGGATCAGAAGCGGCCGAAGCGCGGCGCGGATCAGCTCGTCCGCCTCGATTTGCCCGCTCTGGAAAACCACGATGCCCGCGTCCAAACGGGCCAGCTTCAGCAGCGAGGTGAGCAGCCAATCCATCTGGACAAACAGTTGCTCCGCTTCGCGCAGCAGGGCCTTTCGTTCGTTCTCATCCGGGGCGTTTTCCAGCAGCGAAAGAAGCAGGTTCGCGGACGTGAGCGGCGTGCGAAGCTGGTGCGCGATATCGGCCAGCGAATCGGCAAGGTGCTCCTTTTCTTTTTTTCAGCGCGTCGTTTTGCTCCCGAATGCGCGAGGTCATCTTGGTGATCTCGCTGTTTAAGATGGAAAGCTCGCCCTCGTCCGATTCCGCGATATACAGGCGGTCCGCGTGATGGAGCACCAGATCAATCTGACCCGCGATCTGCGCCAAGCTTTTGTACCGCGCTTTGGTAAATATGAAAAACGCCGCGCCAAAGGCAGCGGCGGAGCAGACGGCGAGGACCCCCGCCGCTGTATTGATCGCAAAGCCCAGCGCCACGGCGGCGGCGGCGATCAGGGCGAAGCAAACGGCAAACCGCCGAAACTCTCTATTCCGAAGCATGGCCGCCTCCCAATCGGTACCCCGTCCCGCGCACGGTTAAAATGATACGCGGGTTAGCGGGATCGCTTTCTATTTTCTCCCGCAAGCGTTTGATATACACGGTCAAGGTGTTGTCATTGACAAACTCGCCCGCCGCGTCCCACAATTCGTCCAGCAGCCGTCCCCGCGTGAGAATGCTTTTGGGGTTATTGAGAAACACCAGCAATAGGCGGTACTCCAAAGCGGAAAGAAAGACCTCGCCGCCGTCCTTTTTCACCACGCCGCTCGCGGTATCGACATACAGGCCGCCTATCTCGGCGGCGGTCGGCGCGCGTTTGCTTTTCCGCAGGGCGGCGGCGATGCGCGCCATCAATTCACGCGGCCGAAAGGGCTTTGTGATGTAGTCGTCCGCGCCGATGTTCAAACCGGTGACAACGCTCGCCTCATCGCCCGAAGCCGTCAAAAAGATCACGGGGATATCCTGCTTTTCTTTAATTTCCGTACAAACCGAAAAGCCGTTTCCGTCAGGCAGCGAAATATCGACCAGCGCCAGATCGAACCGATCCCCGCCGAGCAAGCCGAGCGCCTCCGCCCGCGTGGACGCATGCGCGACCGTGAACCCCTCCGCGCGGAGCAAAAGCACCAAATTTTTGGCGATCGCCTTGTCATCTTCAACCAAAAAAATCTGCGACACGATTTGTCCCCTCCTGTCCGCATGAGCGAAGTCTCTATTCTAGGCTTTCCGGTTGGGCGGCGCCGCAGGCTCACATTGTGTTGAATAGGTGAGCCAGATTTCCGCAAGGCGTGGTTGGGCCCTTGCGGGAAACGCTCCTCTAGCCAAGAAACCGGAATTATTTTGTTCTCTTAAATGGAGCAATAAACAGTACTGTCATCAAAATCACGTAGATTCCATAGAGCATATAGGTAATTGTGTTGCTCCACGGGAAACTCGCCTGTGGGTTATGGAAAGCAAAGAAAATAAATATAACCGCAATCAACAGCATCATGACAGCAATAATCCTTGCATGCTTTTTGGTCATAATGTTACCTCCTTCCAGTTCCGGTTTATCTTTCCGTCCTTGTCATCAAAGCCACGTACTCGATGTGGGTTGAGGGTGTGATTTCGACTCTCAAAAGGCTCAGTTATGCCTTGGCAAAACCGTTATAATTCCTATCCCACTGGACACCCACTATTTTAGCACTCATTATTTGTCCTGTCCTTTGTTTTAATTAAAGCCTTTTAATTTGATTTTTCAGTTTTTTCTCTCCGTTCTCCCGCCGCTGCGTTCTCATCTCAAAATTATCCTGAGAATATGCCAACTGAATTTAATTCAAGCAAAGGCTAATGAGATTATTGTAAAATGCATTTAGTTTTACATCCAAAAATTCCCTTCCTTCAAATACGGATTTACAAATATTGGATATTTCAGAAAAATACTCATCCTCGATTTTGCTTCTAATGTCTCTAAGTAGTTTTAAAATTTCATCTTTATACCTTTTTTCAATAATACTAAGATACTTTTCATCCTGACGGTCAGTTAGCACTTGTCGAGATTTTGAGAGAGCCCATAACAGTTCGCCTATACGGCCAACATTTTCATATCCTGTAACAGCAGGTTTTTCAACATTATATACATTGGCAAAACAGTCCACCATCTGTGATGTAACCTTTACAGGAAAAGGTGGACTCAATTCATTTATCGAAGACTCTTCATTATTTTCGACACATTGTTTTAGTGTCTCAAAAAATCTTTTTCGAAATCTTTAACCCATTAGGAATTAAGATATTGGGTTTGTTACAGCATAATAAAATCAAATAATCATAGTCTAATTCAGCAAAAGGAATGCATAGGTACAAGAGACGCATAAGTCTATCACCATCTGTCATATTAAAATTGTTCACAACAATCGGATATTGACTAAGTATACCATCGAAGAAATAGTCCTTGGGAAAAATTATGGAATATACAGCTGATAAATCACTTAATGCATCTGAAGTCTTAATAAGTTTCTCTCGATAGTTCTTCTCATACCAAATACTTATTTGATACTTACTAAAGTATTTACTCGGTTTGTGTTCGTTAAAATACTGGCATGAACTCATCAGGTGTTGATATGCTTCATCTTCATTTTTGCACAACTCTTGATGTTTTTCCATTTGTATTTTTTGTTCTATACATATCTCGTTAAAGTATGTTTGCATTTTCTTTAGCGTCGAAAATGCCTGCCGTAAATTTATTAATGCTAATCGAGTTTCCTCGTTATCTCTACTCAAAAATCCAACTATTTGGTTATAGAAATTTTGTATGCTTTGAAAAAAGTCACTTTTAATATTACCTAATCCCTCTGGAAGGTTTGCTTTTTCATCAAAAGGTCTATCCTCATAAGGATACCTATACTCTCTAATTAGTTTTTTATTTAATTCTTCTCTAAGTTTATCTATTTGATCTGCAAGTTTGCCTAATTGTTTTTGCTCCAGCAGTTTATGAATGCACATAACAATTTTAATAGACAAATTTACAAAATTGGTTCTAATATTAAACCAATGCTCTAACCATTCATAAATACTATCGCATTCATAATTGCTGAGAATTGTTTTGCTCCAAAGGGATGTAAATTCTTGATGAAACATAATTACAATATTTCTGATTGGTATTGTCTTATGTGCATCATTAGGAGTTTCATATCCAGACAGTGCATCTATCACCGGTTTAATAGCATCAGCACAATAAGTATCAAAAATAGGAAGCGTTTTGCATATGGTTTTTAATCTTGATACACTTTCGTCATTACCTTTATTGACTTCACTTGCAAAGAGAATATAATTTACATGGATTTTATCTTTTTTCTCGTTAACATATACTTGTAGTGATTCAGTTTCATTTCTTAGATATACTAAAATACTATTTAGATTTTCATTAACATACGCCATATAGCTTTCTCTGTTTCCACAAAAACAAGTATACATAATTGTGGATATAGTATCTATGGAATAACTGTTACAGCGTTCCCAAAGCAACTTCAGGGGAATGTTATTTGATAAATTAAAAGAATGGTCAATGTTGATGAGCCAATAAATAATTGCAGCATATGAAGTGATGTCTGATGTAATATCAAAGGCTTTAGCACTTTTTAAGCGCTCATGTAGAGCTTTACACAGAAAGTAGATGTCTGTTTTTGATATTTCTATTGTTGGTGTAGTATTTCTAAGGTTGCATAGATATTCTATATTTTTATTAGCAGGCATTATTTTTTGTATATCATCTAAAGTGTTTAGGGAGGTGTCTATCTCCTCAAATTTAGTAAATGGATTTAACTCCATATCTAAAAGAAATAAGCCACCATGTTCATTTGCATCATCATAAATACTCTGATTGGTAAGGTAATATTGCATAACACTACCGGAAAATATACCACGCAAAGCATCTACATATGGGGTTAAATTGTTTTTATCCCATATCATCTCAACTAATTGTAAATAGAAATTTTCTTTATTACTTATTAACTTTGGCAGACAAGAAAATAGCTTGGTGTAATAAGTAGAATCTGCAATATTTATAACTTGCAATGCAGTAGTTTCTAACTCAATAAATTCATGCAGCTTATCAACAATGTGCTGTGAGCGAACCGGATGTAATCCTTCAATATATTTTTCCGTATCATCAATGCGAATTAAAAATTCATTTTCAATGCTCTTTAGCAGTTCACTATAATCTTTAGAAGTTGTTTCTGTTAAACTAACAATTAGTTTGTTTGCTGAAAGTTTAATTCCGCATATGTCCGCGAAACAAATCTTTCGAAGAATTTCGCACTTAATCTTACCAGAATCAGTTCTACTAATTTGAATAATTTGATTATTGATTCGCTCCGATAGCATTTCGCCATGAGTGAGTAAATAAATATATTCAATCAGTAATTTCTTTTTTTCAACAATCCTAAACGATTTCCGCCAATCTGTAATTGAGGGGTGCAATTTACCTGTTTGACTAAGTACTTTAAAAATATCCTGTGCTTCTTCTTCACCGAGAAATAATTTAACCACTTGTAAGGATTTTACGCTGCTTAAATCTCCACTATAATTATACCAATCCTCTTCTCTGGTTGTTATTAATAATCTGTAATGATATGCTACTTCATCTTGCAAAAGTTGAGCTAATCTATTCCACTCACTAAGTTGAGAATCTAGATTATCAATAATAATTAGTGGTTTTTCTCCCATTTTTACTCTCGTAGCGAAATAAGAAACTATATTGCTCAACTCTTTATGGTCATTACACCATAAAAGCTGATAAATTGTATATTGCTCTTGCAAGTCATATGCAACTTTAAGAGCCAAGCTTGTTTTGCCTTGACCGCTCGATGCTTTAATTACAGTTACTCTATTTTCTTCGATAGATATAGCAACTTCCTTTTCCAATAATATTCTTTTGACTGGTAAGTGCCGTGCGATATCCTGATAAGAAGGTTTTTTTCCTTCATAATAGCTATAGTCTGTTTCGGTATTGCCGCTAGACTCAAAAACAACTTTTTTTATCCAACTTTGTGCAGGGTTATGTACACCCTTGCTAATGTCATCTTTAATATTAAAAATTACTGTATCAAGCTCATTTTTATTGATGCTATTTCTATGTTCCATTTTTTCTAAACAACAAATTTTGAGACCATTTGCAAATATAGAAATATTGTCTGTTACAATATCGTAAGTGCCTATCAACAGCTTTTCAATTTCTCGAGACAAAGTGCATTTTTCTATTTTTTCAAAAGAAAGCTTAGATATAAAACTATCGTATGAGAAGTCATTCCAATTCCAAAACGGATTCTCTTCTTTTATTTGCTCAATTATTTTTGCCCAGTAAGTGTTGGAAGCAATATCCAAACTGCTTTCAAAAAGTTTACTCAAATTTCCCTTAGCAACCTGAAAGTCATAAATCAACTTAAAATTTCGATTTTTATCAATGAGATAAACTTCTAAATAGTTTTTTAAAACATCTTTTAAAAAACTGGCATCTTGTTTTTGAGTTGAATATTTTAATTGTATATGAGTATTATAATCATTTGAATCTACAAGTCTAATCTTATCAATATCTTCTATTCCCTCTAAATAAAAAACAGTATTCTCATCTATTTCAGACAATATCAAATAGCAAGAATATAGAAATTGATACGTAAATCCTGTGAGAGCAATTTGCCCTCCTGTTCTTGACACCTGCAATCCTTGAATAGTTGACTTAGATGTACAAGAATTTATCTTTTTTGCTTTACCTGCTTTCTTTTTTAACATGTGCCCACCAACTCTCTCTCCAAATTAATACATACATCTATTTCCGACATAGTTTGACACAGACCTCGCAATGGCTTGAGCGGGTAGTTTTGATAGCAATGTTTAAGCCTAAGTCCACATGATTGCAGGTAACAAGTCCACAAAATCCACTGAATCTGCATGAACAAGTCAAAGCCAAAATCCCTAGAAAAACCTGTATTTCGGTAAATAGGTCAAGGGAGATTTATCGCTATTTTGCGGTTTTGGACGTTCTCCCATTGGTAATCGGTCAACAGCATTTTCAAAACAGGGGTCTGTCCATAGGGGAACAGGCAATGGGTTTTATTCCCATAAACATCTTGGCAAGGAGCAAGTTGTAAGTTAAACGATATTCTCACCCAAGATTATTTTGGGCATTGTGGTTAAACACCGATTCCAACGTTTATAGAATTTTTCTATACCAAGTTTTCCAACTCTTGCATGAACCTCTTCATTTTCCAGTACCCAATACAAGACATATGTTACCTTACCTACATTTCTTGTAAGACGAACAGGCAATTCTCCCTCTTTAACGGCATTAAAATCTTTTTGTCGATGGGTGCGTTTTATATAATGCACATCAATGACACCATCTTGCTTCAAATAGAATTCAGCTACTTCTTTCATCAGCTCTTCTATTTCATCCAATTTGGTTAATTTTGCTTCATATATACATATTTCATTAAACATAAAATACCTCCCTCCAATTCAGTTATTAAGTTTTTCTTTATCACTACTGCTTTAAATTCCGTTAAACCTAAACCATTCGAATTTTCCGAATAACTTATTTTTGTTGTTTCCCTTTTTGTTCCAGCAACTTTATGCTTTCCAAATAGTCCTTTTCCACACTGCTGAGCGTTTTGGCTTTATACTTTTTATACTCGGTCTGAGCCTTTTCCATCGCCTGCAAATGACTGATTGTGCCATTCCCGGTAAGAAGATTTTCTCCTGTGGAAGTCAAAATCCCGTCAAGGTGCTTTGCCCAATCCTCCATGGTCATAGGTACTTCTCGTTCTGCCTGTCTCTCAGCAAAATCAAGATATCCGGAAACCAACTGACCCATTGAACGCAGTTCTTTTTCGTCAAGATAATTTTTTGCAACTTTTACTTCACGAAGTGTTGGCTGTTCTCCCAAAAATGTCATAAGTCCCATAAAGTCTTTTTCAGCATCTGCACGATGGTAAATCACCTCAGCAGCAGTTTCGCCGGAAACGGCATAGTGAATTTTATTCTGCACTCGCTTGAAAAACTGAATGGAAACATCAGCCTTTGGATTGTAATCCACGCTTGTTGCGTAGATTTCTAACACTTGACGGTAAAATACCTTTTCCGTTGCTCGGATGTCACGGATTCTTTCCAGCAGTTCTTTAAAATATCCACCGCCACCCAGTTCTTTTAGGCGGTCATCATCCATAGCAAAACCTTTTTTGATGTATTCTTTCAGTATGCCTGTGGCCCAAATACGGAACTGCACGCCCCGCTGGGATTTTACACGATAACCTACCGAAATGATTACATCAAGACTATAAAAATCAACCGGTTTATCAGAATTAGCAATGTGCAAATTTTGCACGTTGCTTTCTGGTGATAATTCGCCTTCATCGAAAACATTTTTAATATGTTTTGAAATAACACTTCTATCTCTTTGAAACAACTCTGCCATCTGGCTTTTTGAAAGCCACACTGTATCGTTTTCGAATGATACATCTATTTTTGTCAGACCATCCTCTGTCTGATAAATCAGCATTTCTCCGTGATTGTCCACTTGAACTTCCTCCTTTGGAGTACCTCACTCGTTTTTATTCAAACTCCTCATATGCATTTTGTATTTTCCAAACATTATCTTTAAAAAACACATTGCAGTATTCCAACTCGAATTTTCTGTAATCCCACGATACTTCTTTGCCAGAATACATATCCATTATTTGAGGTAAAGTACCATCCTTATCTGTTTTCTCAACCATTTCAGCAAGTTCATAAGGCGAGGTATCTTCAATAATTCCGTTGCCTTTTCCGTCAGTAACATATGGATAATGTGTTCCTGCTCCACGTTTCATTTCAGAAATGGATAATAATTCTATTTCAAATTCCCAGCCCGCACCGTAGTCATATTCCATACTTAACTTATCTCCAACGCTAAGCTTTAGAGCGGAAAGCTTCGTCCTTATTGGATTGATAGCAGGCTCATCATCAAAATCATCCTCTTCAAATACGATTTCATAACGTTTGCCGTCAAAACGTATATTAAACAAATGACTTGCTGTGCTTTCAAATGCCGCCAATACTGCATATCCCAGCTTTGCCACACTGGAAACAGAAGTAATTTCTATATCTCTCCACATGACATTTTCTAATTCGCAAAGCCTTACTTTAAATTTATATACATCTGCCATAACGCATTCTCCTAATCCTCTCGCTTCACATAGGTCAGTTCAATATCATACCCCAGAGCTTCCAGCATCTGCACAAAAGTTTTATTCACAACACCATCCTGCTTTTTAATGATACGGTTGACATACGGACTTGTTGTTTTAATTTTATCTGCAAGCTGTGCCTGTGTCATGCCGTTCTCTATACATTTTACTTTTACGTCTACTTCTATATTATTTTTCAGCATTTAAATCTCCTCTGTTTGCATTGTTTTTAACAAATTGCACTTATCAGATAATTTATTATACCGTGTTTCCATGTTATTTTCAAGCATTCAAGAAAAATAAGCACCCCGCTTTTTCGCAGAGTGCTTACCACAGCAAGCCCATTTTTTATCCTCGTATCTCAATCTGAATCCCCGACTTGAACAGGAAGTCCAAATGATCGTCATACACTGTGATTTTTTCAATCAGTTTACGCACCAGCTGTTCATCGCAGGCAGTGACTCGTTTCGGCTGTGACTTGAGATATTCAATCATCTCCTGAATCCGTTCCTTTCCTGCCTTGTAATTTACGTTGGCCGCCATCGCTTCTTCCTGCTCCTTCTGCAGGGCATAAATCTTATCCACTACCTTGGAATAATCCTCCGATGCCGCTGTCATTTTCACAAGAAGCGTCTGCTGTTTTTCAATCTGCCGTTTGATGCGCTCCAGTTCCTCAATGTGGGCATTGCCAAGCACCTCGGAGATATTGGTTTCCAGAACCTTAATGGCTCTCTGCTTGCCGCCCAGCACCTTATTGATCGCATCCAGCACCAAATTCTGCAGCTGCACCTCGGACAGCGTCCTTGCCGGACATTCTATTCCCGGAGCATTCAGCCTTGTAACGCATCTCCAGACAATCTGCTTTTTGCCGTGATTATTCCAATGGGTTCTGCGGTACATATCGCCGCAATGCCCGCAAAAGACAATACTGGACAGCGCATATTTGCTGCTGTACACCCGCCTTTTCCCATCCATGCCCTGCCGTATATTTGCCCTGCGCTTCATCTCTTCCTGCACCCTTGCAAAAAGTTCCCTTGGAATAATCGCCTCATGGTCGTTGTTCACATAATATTGAGGAACGGTTCCGTCATTGGCAACTCTCTTTTTGGTAAGGCAGTCCACCGTATAGGTTTTCTGAAGAAGGGCATCTCCCATATATTTTTCATTGGTCAGAATTTTCTTTAAGGTACTTGCGTGCCATCTCGGATTGCCTGCCGCTGTAAGAATCCCATCCGCTTCAAGACCTGCCGATATTTCCTTGTAATTTGCCCCCTCAAGGTACTCCCTGTAGATTCGCTTTATGATTTCTGCTTCTTCCGGCACGATTACAAGGTTTTTGTCAGCATCCTTGGTATAGCCTAAAAATCGGTTGTGGTTGACCTGCACAATGCCCTGCTGATAGCGGAACTGAATCCCCATCTTGACGTTCTGCGATAAGGATTCGCTTTCCTGCTGAGCAAGGGAAGCCATGATGGTAAGAAGAACTTCACCCTTAGAATCCATTGTATTGATATTTTCCTTCTCGAAGAAAACGGAAATGTTCAGTGCTTTCAGCTGCCGGATATATTTCAAGCAGTCGATGGTGTTTCTTGCAAATCGGCTGATGGATTTTGTGATAATCATATCAATATTCCCGGCTTTGCATTCTTCTATCATGCGGTTGAACTCATCACGCTTTTTTGTGTTCGTGCCGGATATGCCGTCATCGGCAAATATGCCCGCCAGCTTCCATTCCGGATTATTTTGTATGAACAGGGTATAATGTTCAATCTGCGCTTCGTAACTGGTTGCCTGTTCATCGCTGTCCGTTGAAACACGGCAGTAGGCGGCCACTCTTAATTTTGCTTTTTCTTCCGCCTTAGTTTTCTCTACTTTTCGGTTTAACCTTGGCGGAAGTATTGTTACACTTCTTTCTGCCATCAGAACCACTCGCTTTCTATCATGCTGTAAGCGTACTCCGCCTGTTTGAAAGGATCATCAAATAGAATCTCATTTGATTTCAGGCGAAACTTGGTGGGGGAGAGTATCGGCAGATCCTCTTCGACTTCCCGCACCCTTCCCAGCTTAACAGCACGATGCTCTCTTTCTTCCTGTGCTTTTTGGAAAAACTCCTTGCTGATAATTGCAGGATAATAATCCGTACCCATATATTTTTTGTTCTGGAGCATCCGGCCTGCACTGCCGTGATAGGTATCAATTCCGGCTTCGAGGGCGGCTGTCCGCAGCGCCTTGCCGCTGATGTATCCGTCAAACAGCCTATGCACCTTGGCGGCCTTCTCCTTGTCAATACTGGCTTTTCCGTTTTTGATTTTATAGCCAAACAATGTCGTTCTCATCGAACCACCATCCTTTCTCTGAGCGTAATGCCGCAGTTTAATCGAAAGCCAGTCTCGTCCCTTGAGAAGATAATCACACCGTTGACAAACCTTTTGAAAACTTCCTCGTCATAGACTGCATGCATTTCCGCTTTGCAGCAGTAGGCATACAAATCTCTTGCCGCCGCAAGATAGGTAGTCCCTCTCTGCTGATTGTGAAGATAATCTTCCCGCATCTGAGCCAGCGTCCGCAGTTCCTGTTCGATATCTTCCATGCTTCGGCTGAATATTTCCTGACTCAGCAGATTCTTGTGGAAATGCTCCCGCAGGAGTTTTTCACGCTCTTTGATGGCTTTCTGCTGGTTTTCAAATTCGCTCTGCTTTTCGGTATTCATGTAATTCATGTTTTCATCCAGCCCTTCCAGCAATGGCGTCAGAACCTCTTTATATCCAAAGACCAGTTTATTCATCATTGTGGTAAATGCCGCCTTTATTGCCTCATCCCTGACGTACAGCATGGGGCATTTAGTTTTGTCCACCAGATGGGTGCCACAGGTCCAAGCAATGTATTCTTTCCTGCCTGTGTAATGAGTCCTGCGTTTCATGATTGCTCCGCATTCACCGCACTTGATAATGCCGGAGAATGCATATCGCTTGTTATACTTTTGCGTACTTTTCTTGATATTTTTCTCATCGGCTCTGCGCCGGGTTTCCTGCTCCGCCAATTCAAAAATCTCATGGCTGATAATCGGCTCGTGATGATTTCGGCAGTAATACTGCTGTTCCTCACCATTATTGGCGTGCCTTGTAAAACGGTCATCCGTATAGGTTTTTTGAAAAATCGCATCGCCCGTGTATTTTTCATTTTTCAGCATCCCACGAATCGTTGTGGAATGCCATTTGCCGCCTTTTTTACTCTTGATGCCTTCTTCAATCAGTTCTCTGGCAATCTGCGCGGAACCTTTTCCGTTAATGGTATCATTGAAGATTCTTCGGACAACCTCCGCTTCTTCCGGCACGATTCTCATCTCGCCACCGTCATTGATATAGCCATAAGGGGGATAGCTGATAACATACGTACCTTGTTCAAAGCGTTTCTGAATCGACCATTTGTTGTTCTTGGAAATGGAATGGGATTCTTCCTCTGCCATACTGCTCAGGATGGAAAGTATCAGCTCGCTCTCCATCGTCATGGTATTTAGGTTCTCTTTTTCAAAGTACACATAAACGCCATGTTCGATCAGAAATCTCACCATCTCAAGGCAGTCCACCGTATTTCGGGAAAATCGGCTGATGGATTTTGTGATAACCAAGTCGATTTCTTTTCTTCCACAGGCATCCAGCATAGTCAGGAGCTGCTTTCGTTTTTCTATTTTTGTGCCGGATATGCCCTCATCATAATACAGTCCCGCATATTGCCACGCAGGATTGCTTTTGATGTAGGTTTGATAATGCTTCTTCTGTGCCTCCAAGCTTTCCATCTGCTCATCACTGTCCGTAGAGACACGGCAGTAGGCCGCAACCTTCAGCTTCTTGTTTTCTTCTTCTTTTTCATTGAAGATTTTTGTAACCTTCGCCACTGATAACACCTCCTTCGTCAGTGTGACATATTACCGCTTACCCCTTGAAATAGCAACGATTTTACGCCATGATTGATGCCAGTTCCGGGGAGAATATTTCAAGATTTAAAGCCGAGATTTTGTCGAATTCAGCCAGCGAAATCAAACCGTTCTTAAGCATATTTTTCAGCTGCTGCTGTGCCATCATATAATCAAATTCGTTCTGCATCTGTTCGTCTGTAATAGCTAGCCTTAACGCGCCGCTTTCAATTGTATCCATAATTGCCCTCCTATTCTGAGGTCATTACCTCTAACAGGGAAAGGACAGAAACGTACCATTTAAGAACCGAAGCCGTAAAAAAATAATGCCTGCCAAGGAAATTACTCCTCAGCAGGCATAGTCATATCAGCAAATATTCAGTTAAATCTTCGTGCAGAAATCCAAGGAAATCCAGCCAGCGCCAGACTTCAGTCGGCCCCAGCCGGTAGAAGAGCCAGCGCCGGAGGCCGTTTCCACAATGGTGAAGGAGCCGATGCCAGTGAACTGGCCGGTCTTGGTATAATCGGTTCCCGGCCCGCTGCGGATGTTAAGGTCAGGAATCGCCACTTGAACCATGAACGGAACGGCGGCAGGAGTTGTGTTAGATGTGTAGATGTTTACACCATTTACATCAAACACACTATATCCCGGATTCTTGTCTGCACAGGCTTTTGCATTGGCAAGTTCCTTATATGCTCCAAGCTGGCTCTTGCTGTCCGCCCAAGTCTTACGGACACGATACCAGGCTGTGCTGTCTGCAGTTGGAGCATTTGCTACTCCGCCAAGAGCCGCTGTTACCTTTGCCGCCAGATCACCAAGCCTTGCATACAGCCAATTTCCCGGACAACTTTTATTGGCAAACCAGCGATGCACGGTAATGACCATCTCATCAGACTTTGGAGCATAGCTTAAGGACTTGTCCTTATCGGCAAACCACAGAAGTTTCTTCTTTCCGTTACGCTTGCAGATGTCCGTGCAGAGTTTGATAAGGGAGTTATACACCGCACTGTTCATGGCATACGGCTCTGTCTTATCACTGGCACACTCGATGGTAATGGCTCTCTGGTCATTGGCACTGCTGGAGGAACACCAAGAACGGTTCTTTTCCTCCACGCAAAGGGACACTCTGCCGTCTGTGCCAATGCCGTAATTGCAGCTTGCATCCCGTCCTGCCGGGAAGCAGGCACAGATGGTTTCTGCGGATAACTGACCGACCACACAGTGAGGTGTGATGCGGTCAATGGCATGGGTTCTCTGCCCGGAATGGTTCGGACTGAGTCCCGTATAAACTACAAGAGGACTGTTTGTATAAGCCATAATTATTCGTCTCCTTTCTCGCTGCGGTCATGCAGCTGTGCAAGAACTTCTTTCAATTTCGTAGGGATAGGCAGACCAAGGTGTCCGGCATTTTCCAACAGGGATACACCTTCATTGGAGATGTAAAAGAAAATGATTGCGGTACGCAGCACAGAGCCTGTCCCAATGACCTGCATATCAAGGATGTTTGCAATCCCCACAAGCAGAAAAATCAGCACCTTTCGGCAGATTCCCTTGAAGCCCACCTCACTGGAAAGCGTGTGGTCAGAGATAGCACACATCACTCCCGTGAGATAATCTGCCACCACAAAGGCAATCAGTGCATAGAGCAGACCGTCACAACCGCCAAGGAAGTACCCAAGCCAGCCGCCAATGCCCGCAAAGACAATTTGAATCGTGTTCCAGAATTCTTTCATGTAAAATTCCTCGCTTTCTTTGATTTTTGTGTATGAAAAAAGGACTGTCCAAAACTGGATAGTCCTCGTTTTCAAATATGAAGTTGTTACTGCTCCTGAATGATATACGTGACTTTCATGGTCTTATCCGCCGTTTTCGTCACGGGTTCAGACAGGTTATTGATGGTTGCCAGATAGTTGGACATAATGAAATATCCAATGGTTGAATAGTTTCCGTAGCTTGCAAACCACAGCATCGGCTCATTCAGCACCGGGGTATAGCAAGGGTAATTACTGCCGCCGATGATGCGGGATGCTTCCACCTTCAGGATTTCATCTGTATCAAGGTTAATCACATACAGATAATAGGTACTGCTGCTGTAACCCTCAATATAAATCCTGCCGTTGATAGCCATTGCAAATGTTCCTGTCACTGATGTGAAGTTCACAAGTTTCAGCAGCTCCACATTGGCAGAATTTCCAATCTCCATCTTGTAGACGTGGCTTGAGTTGTTATATCCACGGAAGATAATATAACCTCTGTGGACATAAGAAGTTCTCATTCCGCCAAGGCTAATGCGCTCCGGTGTCGTGTTGGTCATGGTATACTGCGTGACCTTCCAATTGGAAAAGCTGACTTTTGTTACATAAAAGGTACCATTGACATCAAGATAAGAAGCCGCACTGTTTACGATGTACAGGCAGTTGTCTGCAATATCAAAATTGTAGGAGATATAATTGGTCGGCAGTTCAGTTTTCAGTTCCTCAAGTTCAAAAGAATCAATGAGCGGCTTTGTAGAATATGGATTTTCCAACACCGACACGGATTTCATGTAGGCTCTGCGTTTGGTAATCGTAATTTTCTTATTGTTATCAATGCGGAAATAATACACGGCATCTTCATCCATATTGATAAGAAAAATTGCTTCTGTCGTACCAATGCTAATTCCGGAATACTTATCCCCAGTACTTGCTCCCGTGTAATTCGTATAAACATACTGCAGATGCCCGTCACAGACCTGCATGCCAAGCCCGTAGTTGCTTCCAAACGGCGCATCCTTTCCGCCGTAGGAAGTGTAGCCGCCATTTTTATGCGTCAGACAGACACTGGAAATCGTGCCGTTTGCCTGCGAGGTTGTAAAGTCATACACATATTTCATATAACGGTCAGTCATATTCAGTTCGCTTTCCGTCTGATTAAATCCACCACGGAGTGTTCCTGTGGTATTGTTCTGAACACCATAGGAAGCACAGCCAATCAGATTGACTGTAGAAGGCGGATACAGATTGTTGGTATTCTCCTCGATCTCAGAATCAAATAGCAATAGACCGCCAAGGACATTTTGATAATAAGGGTTCATGCCGTTTAGCATTTTGCCAGGTGACTTATCCAGTCCCATCGGCTTGAAGATATTGGCCAGTGCATTGGTCACCATATTCTGTTCAAGCACCGTTTCTGTTTCGCCCGTATGGACGTCCGTCAGTTCTATTTTCATTTTACCTTTCAACATTTGGTTCTCCTCCTTTAATTGATGTAGGTAATCTTGAAGCGTGAGATGGCTGCATTGTCATGGAGCGTAAACCGAAGCATCAAACGTTTTTCCTCGCTTAAGCTGTTATAAAGTTCCTCCACATCGGTATTCAGCAAATCTCCAAGGGTCATATCTTCCGAGTAGGTCTGCCCATTATCGACAGAAATTGACACAGTGACATTCCCGGAATACTCTGCCGTCATTATCTTGATGCCGAGAATGGAAATATGGCTCATATCTGCCACGGCATTTAACACCTGCGGATACGGATAGGCTTTCACATTTGCTTTCAGCAGTTCCTCCGCACCTCCGGCTTTCCACAGATACATCTGCATATTGTCGATGGGTGTCAGAATTTCTGCGGGAGGGATTTTCTCAAAGCCGTATTTTAAAAACATTGCCGCCGACAGCGTTTCAATCGCCACCTCGGTCAACGCACCATCTGCATAGGTATAAAAAGCATCTGCCTGCCGTACCAGATAGGCAAAGGAGTAGGTGTCAGTTTCCTCATACATGGCATATACGATATTCCATGTTCGCCCGCCATCGTTCTGATGATAAAAGCTGACCTGCGTTCGGCCGCTGCCGTCTGCCAGTGTCAGTGCTGTAGTAGTTCCGCCGCATATCATATCCGATGTTCCCAGATACCCGGTGCTGGTCGGAGTCTGAATGACATTCAGGAACATATCGTTGTTGGAGAGCAGGAACAGTTCAAATATCAGCCTTGTGGCATCCACTCGGTTGTTGTACGCCGTGTAGCCTTCAAAGCGAATTTTAAGAAATTGCAGTCCGTTGGTGGTTTCTCCAAGCTGTCTGTAGATGGCAGTGGAGCAGCCATCCCTACGAAGGATTCTAAGCTGCTCCGAACTGATGCCAAACCCGACCCAGTGATTGCTTGAAATATACAGCGGATTGGATGTGATGCCATTAAACATAAATCCATCTATCCCTGCAGTATTATAGGTGCTGTCATCGTTGTAGCTGTTGCTAATGTATTCCATATTTTCTGCTGTATTTAAAAAGGGAAGAAGCACTGTTTTTTCTGTTCCCACTTCTGCCGTAATATGCAGTAACGTATTTTCACTTATTAACACAAAAAACAAAGCATCACAGGCTATAGGGTTAATCGGTTCGAATGGCAGACTGCCCTCAAAGATAAGCTCTGTCATTTCTTCATTTGTATAAATCAACACCTCTGCGCTTCCCTCGATCAGATACACTTTTAGTGGGCATGTAAAATAAGCGGCATATGGACTTTCTGCAAAAGAAATTTCCATATTACCGCCCCGTTTCCAGATATATTTTGTTTCATCTATCAGCACGTTGTCACCTCCAATTTCTCCACTCGTTCAAACGGCTCTGTATTAACCGTCAGATGCTGCAGCTGACCTGCATTGATTTCTTCCCCAGAGGACACGAATACATAACCGCTGATCATGCAGAATGCGGCGGGACGTCCTTGTCCATTGTAAAGGTCTTGATAACCTCCACAGCCGTCACTCGCTCATTCAAACGATGATATGTGAACCCACTTTCCATAATCGGAATGCGTGTAATCTGCTGTGTAATCGGACGAAGAATAATTCTTGGAAATACAGCCGTCACGGTATCCATAAAGGCATCATAACCGAAAGCCGTCTGTGCAATCGGAATACGGTCAATGGTCTCGGAAATGCTGATACGTCCGTTCCAGTCACCGATACCTGCCACAAGTCCCTGTCCGCTGATGGTTGCACGGATTTGTGATTCCCCGATGGTCAGCGTACCGCCAGTCATTTTGAAATAAACCGACAGCGTGTTTTCACTGTTGGCGATAACCTGCGTGATTGGGAGAAACAGCGTAAGGATGTGCTTCCCGTTGATGCAGGTCTTTTTCGGATAAAAGGTTTTGATCTCTTCATTGTTCATCTTGTAGGTAACCGTAAGTTCTGACTGCCCAACCTCTGAAAAAGTAAAATCAATTTCTTTGCTGTCTGTATTTCCTTCTTCATCGGTAGTCGGTACTGTGCCATGAATAGTGCGTATCACTTCATCATTTACAACTTCAAAGAGAATTTCTGCCAAAAAGGTGGCGGTGGTTTCTTCCTTGGAGGTAAAGGTAATCGCCATAATCTCTGTATTGGAACTGCCAATGGTAAAGGGAGAAGCATTGACAAAGTTATACACCACGATTTTTCCAGCTTCAATCTGATTCAGCAGGCCAGTGATGTTCTTGTCATTCTTGCTCTTTGCCGCAGCCAGCTTGGGATTTTTACCCACGCACTTCAAGCTGTGCTTTCCATTAATTTTATAGGTAATGCTTGTAATGCAGGAGAGCTGTTTCTCATCGGCATGACCGCCGGAGAAGCGCAGCACATCCATTGGGTCAAATGCCGGATTGCCGATGGTGGTACTGTCAAACGGTACATAATCCACCACAGCGATGGCATTCAGAATATTGGTTATCAGCCTTGCTCTTGTAGTTTTCAGACCAAACTGCAAAAGCGGATTGACACCAAGATTCAGTGTCAGAGCATCATCCGGGTCAAGTGCGTAATACTCTGATTCTTCTGTTATGAGGTTTGTGGAGGATACCGCAGTGTACCGTGTGACAAAATCAGAATAACTGCTGTCATAACGATGTCTGCTGGTCACCTCCGCCACGGGCAAAATACCGTAAGGGATGAGTTCCAGCTTTCCTTCCCGGTTTACCAGACACACACAGCCAAGTACCTGTGCCACATAGAAAATGAGGTCACGGTAGCTTTCCATATCGTTGTCCGAGTAGATACCCAGTGTTTCCTTGCCGTTTGGCATGGCTTCGATTTCTGCCTTGGTCTGTGCAAGTTCCACCTCACACTCGGTACTCGCCATCAAAAGAAAGCTATAAGCAGTACCGCCGGATGCTGTCAGTTTCAGTGCTTTCTCAAATCGGAGCATATAATCATAGGCTTTAAGTTCCAGCGTTTTGATATGCCTGTTGGCTTCGCTGATTTCAAAAACACCCATAGGAATGGATTCTTCTGTTCCGTCCGGGAGCATGAGGTGGAAGTATATCCTGACCTCTGCCTCATCCAAGGTGTAGCGGTCAATGTCTGAAAACAGTGTGATGCCCATCTCTGCCGCATAGACCGTACCCAGTTCAATCTCACTGCTTCCGCAGCACTGCCTTGTGATATATCCGCTGCCCTTGACGATATCCTCATTACCAAAGGCATATTCTTTTTTGTTCTTCGTGACAATGGTGCCTGTCCAGTAATATTTTCTTGTATTGCTTTCGATTGCATCCATAAATGCCTGTGATACAGGATACAAAGACACCACCTCCTTAAAATTCGTTCAACGTGAAGGACACCGACCACAAACTTTTGTACGAAGTATCCTTATAGAGCTTCGCCTTATAACCTGTGATATACATTTCTGTTTCCTTCAGTGCTAAATCCTCTGTGTCAAAATACTGCACGGCTATTTTCGGCTGTTTGGAATAAGCCGTCAGCCGTTTCAGCCATGCGGCACTGACAGAAAAGGACACACTAATCGTGACCACTCCTGCCCGCACCACATCACGCTGCGTTGTTCCGGCTTCTGTTTCTCCGCCGGAGTCTGCTTCCACATCCGTTAAGTCCAGATCATACGAATCCGGCAGAGGGAGAGCCGTATTATCAAAATTCAAATACTGTATAAATGCCATCGCTTATCTCCCTCCGCTTCTTAAATTCGTTCTTTGCTGTGCATTCACTACCACTTCGTCCAGCATGGTGCCACCAAGGTAAACCGGGATAACAATGTCACCGCCCTGACCTCCCACACCTGCCAGTGCTTCGGTAATTGCTGTAGTAATGCCAGCAAGAGCATCTCCTGCAGATGCACCGCCAAGGATTCCGCTGGTATCAGCCGTGCTGATTTTCGGATTTACCACCATATCAGCAGCCACACCGTCCATCGCATTTGCAACCATACCCTTGCTCTTTTCGATGCCCTTGGCAAGTCCGCTCATGAAATCCGGCATCCAAGTTTCGTAATCCGTCAAAGGACCCTCGTCCGGCACGGAGAAGTGCAGGAAGGACTTGATTTTATTTGCCACACCGCTGACGGCATCACCTACCGCACTGATACAGCTTTTGATTCCGTTTACGATGCCCATGACTAAATCCTTGCCCCAGTTAAAGGCAGAGGATGCAAGATTTTTGATATAGCCGACTGCCTTGTCAAATCCACCCTTGATGGTATTGTAGATACCGCTGATGGTATTTTTGATGCCGTTCCACATAGCAGAAAAGGCATTGCTCACTGCTGACTTGATACCATTTACCACAGAGGATACTGTGGACTTGATGTTGTTCCAGACCGTGGTAATTGTATTTTTAATGCCGTTTACCACAGTGGTAATGACCGTTTTTATTGCATTCCAGATGGTTGTGAATACTGTTTTTATCGCATTCAATACCGTGGTAATGACCGTCTTTATGGTATTCCAAGCCGTAGTCAGGAAAGTCTGGATTGCCGTAATGATGGTTGCGATAAAGGTGCTAATAGCATTCCATACTGTAGTTACCACTGTCTGAATGGCTGTCAGAACCGTAGTAATTGCCGTCTTGATGGCATTCCAAGCTGTGGTAAGGAACGTCTGAATTGCCGTGACCACGGTTGTCACAATCGTGCTGATGGTATTCCACACCGTAGTGAAAAAGGTCTGGATTGCTGTAAACACAGTAGTAACCACCGTTTTTATCGTATTCCAAGTAGTGGATAGGAAGGTGGAAATTGCTGTGACTGCCGTAGTAAATACAGTCTTGATGCCCTCCCACAAGCCAGTGAAAAAGGATGCCAGCGCATTCCATACCGTTTCTGCAACGGATTTGATGCCCTCCCATACAGCAACAAAGAACTCCTTGATGGCATTCCATACGGCAATGGCTACTTCCTTGATGTTCTCCCACAGGTCAATCCAGAACTGGCGGAAGTCCTCGTTGGTATTCCAAAGATAAATAAATGCCGCCACAAGGGCTGCAATCGCCGCAATGATCAGCATAATAGGATTAGCAAGCATGACTGCATTCAGTGCAGCAAATGCTCCTTTGACTACATGGATGACTCCTGCCAGTTTTGGAACGATAGTCATAATCGTGCCAACAGCGGATACGACCTTGCCGATGATAACAAGTACTGGCCCCACAGCTGCAACAATCATCGCAATCTTTACAATCATCTGCTGCATACCCGGAGACAGCTTTGTAAACCAGTCAGCAAACTCCTTCAGCTTTTTTGCCAATGCCTGCAGGATAGGTGCAAGGGTCGTTCCAATGGCATCTCCCACTGCCGCTCCTGCAATCTTTAGTGCATTCATACCTGTAACCATTGCATCCGTTCCATCGAGTGTTGCCGCATAAGTATCGTCCACACTGCCGAGGTTGTCGGTCAGAGAAGTTCCAAGTGCCTCGAAAGATAGAGAACCGCTTTTGCAGGCTTCATAGATTTTACCACCTGCTCTGGAACCAAACATTTCATACGCTGCGGATAGCCCCTCTGTATCTGATTTTGCATTGACCATACTGTTTTGGATATCAGCCAGTGCCTGATCAAGTGGTTGCCCATTATCCGTTGCTTCTTTTAATGCCTTTGTAAGACCCGTCATAACGGCACTGGTATCAGTCCCGGACACTTCGCACTGCCCAAGGAAGGCAGCGGCATCCGATGCCGACAGTCCCATCTGCTTAAATGCCGATGCGTTGGACACCATAGATGCAGAAAGCGTATCCATTGAAATGCCTGTTTTCTGTCCTACTGCATTCATGGTATCAAGCATTGCTCCGGCATCATCCGCGCCAAGACCAAAAGCGGTCAGTGCTTTCTGCACGTTATCAACGGAAGTGGAAACATCCGTATTATTCAAGGATGCAAACTTCACAAATTTGGTTGAGAGGGTTTCCAGTGCAGTTCCCGTCACACCAAATCTTGTATTGACCTCACCGATGGCCGCACCTGCTGTTTCAAAGTCCGTAGGAATTTCTGTAGCCATGTTCTTACAGATGGATTCCATCTCTTCCAGACTTTTCCCTGCAGCCCCGGTTTTCTGCTCGATAATATCCAGCCCGGAATCCACCTCATTAAAGGCGGCCACAGATGCAGCACCAATTGCAATAATGGGTGCTGTCACATTCTTTGAAAGTGAAGTACCCACCGATGAAATATTTGAGCCTACCGTTTTCAGCTGTTCTCCTTTGGCAGCAACAGACTGTAATGCCACGGAAGATTCATTGGCCGCTCTCTCCAAATCTTCGAGGTTACGCTCCGTTTCTATAATTTCACGCTGAAGAGCATCATACTGTTCCTGTGAAATGTCCCCATTGGCAAGAGCCGTGTTCGCCTGCTCCGCCGCGACCTTTAAGGTTTGCAGCTTTCCTTTGGTTTCTTCTACTGCCTGCCCAAGGAGCCTGTGCTTTTGCGCAAGCAGCTCCGTATTGCCGGGGTCCAGTTTCAGGAGTTTCTCCACATCCTTCAGCTGCGCCTGCGTATTCTTGATTTCTCCATTGACACCCTTTAAAGCCGTCTGTAGTTTTGTAGTATCGCCGCCGATTTCCACTGTGATACCCTTGATTCTGTTTGCCACGAAAATGCACCTCCTTCCATAAAATAGGCATAAAAATAGCCCAGATTTCTCCGAGCATAAGAAAAGCACCTACCATTTCTGATAGATGCTTGTACAATTTATTTACATTTCATTTTTATATGTTTCCCATACATTGTACTCCATATTACTTCCATCTGGACGTTGCTCTAAACACTGTCCCAATGCTTGATAGATATCAATATAGTGATTTTCCCTTGACGCTAATGTTTGCATATCTTTGTTGTAGTTTTCATAATCGTATCGAACTGTCTCTAATACCTTTACAATTATTTTGGCATTTTTATTTTGCATCGCTAAATTAATCTCTGTGTTTTCACCAATGCCCTTTTTAAGTTTTACTATGTGTGCATCATCACCACTAAACATTCGTAGATATATGTTATTTGAACGTCCAACATAAACGCAGCGCTCCTGTTTATCTATGCTAATGAATATTCCATATATCCCAATTATTGGTTTGCTTGCATCGAAAATTTCCTGTTGAATGATTATTTTGTTTTTCATAGCATTCAACACCCATTTTATTGTTGTATTTGAATTTGAACTCATATAATATGCCGCCTTTTTTGAAATTAAACTTAGCATAATTATATTGCATTGTGTGCAACAATTCAACAACATGTTTGGGGATTAAAACTTATCAAAGTCCTCCTGTATTGCGACCTCTCTGTACTTATAATCATCATTCCTGCTCTCTGCGTACATATCGTTGACCATGCCAATCGTAAGCAAATCCAAATCACGGATGGAAAGACCAAGCTGTACGCATCGGAGCAGAAATAACGGGGTTGTCATTTCCCGCTCAGTTGAGCGAAGTTTTTTTTAGACTGGACATCCGTCTGTGTATTCAGTCCCCAAAGCTGAATCAGCTGGGGCAGAATCTGATAGATGGAAAACGTATTGAAGCCGTCCAGCCAGTCCTCCGGGGAATCCGGGATAGTCGGGTCAGCGTGTTTTGCCATGATATAGGCGATGTTCTCAAACATCTCAAGGGAGAACATATCCAAATTGGAATTCTCCTCGCTGCCGTCACCGACCGACTTTTCCAAGGAACGCAGGTCTTTATAAATATCACGATGGAACTTCATGCGATAGATACGGGGAATGGCGGCAGATGCCTTGAAAGGCACCTGCTTGCCATCAATCTCAATATTCTGTTTCATGCTCATAGCTTAACCCTCCTTCACAGCTGTGGTCTTGGCTGCTGTACTTGCTTTTGCAGTAACGGATGCAGACTGCACCGCAGGTTCTGCAGGCTGTGTTTCCTCCGCAGTCGGAAGATAAACGGCACTGTACCAGTTCTGATATACCGTATCCGCAGTATCATCCCCGGTCTTTGCTTTCACATAACCGTTGGCAAGCGGAGTAGCTGTCAGGGCAAGCGTTTCCGTCTGCACTTCAATCTCATCTTCATTGGTCTGTGATTCGATACTCGGACGGCTTGCCGCACAGTTATACAGGACATGACGGATTTTCTTCACATCACCGTCAAACTCGAAAAGCAGTGCAAAGTTTGCCGTTTCCACATTTGCGTTCTCTACCAGCACCTTATTGCTGTCCAATTCTTCCTTCAGCACCTCGGTACGGAATTTCTCCGGCACCATCGCCAGTTCCAGATCGCCTTCATAACCCATGTTGTTGGAAATGGTGTAATAGGAATATCCATCTGCATAGAAGTTGGACGGCTCACCATTTGCATCCAGTGCCAAGGATACTGCACCGGGCATAGGGGCAGGTGTACCAAAGGACATCGTTCCGTCCTCGGCAAGTGTCTGCAGGGCATAATGCACGTTGCAGATATTGAATTTTACTTTATTCTTTTTAAGGCTCATTTCAAACCCTCCATTTCAAATTGATATAGGACTTCATACAGCTTTTCGCTGTCGATCCACGTTTCGGACTTTGCATAGAAGATGCCGTATTTATCCAGCACATCCTCCAGTTTCTGTTCCGCCAACAAGTCCTTGGTGTCGGTGTACAGTTCAATATGCACATCGTTTATCTTATAATAAACTCTGCCGTCCGCAGCGAAGTTGTCACTGCCGGGGAGCAGATAGCAGATAAACGGCGGGTCAGGCGATTCTCCCTCTGCAAAATGGTCATAGGCAAAGGGGATGCCCACCTCGTTCATGATTTGTATCAGTTTATCCATTCTGCAGGCTCCTTTCGATTTCTTCCTCCAGCTGACGGACAGCCTTTTCCTCTGCCGGGGCAATGTGTACTTTTCCTGCTACACGGCCGCCGCCACGCTTGGCATGACCATGCTCCAGAAGATGTGCCAGCTGATAGCGGTTCTTGGAATGAACAATCAGCTGAATGGAATCCCAGGTTTCCTTTTCCGTTTTTACTGCCCAGCTTTTCGCATAAGCACCAGTGTCAGAAGGAGCATTCTGCTGTATCTCTTTTTTCACGGATGTCCCGGCTTTCTTAACTGCCTTTTTCATATCATCTGTGGCAAGGTCCGCATATTCTTTCAGACCTTCCATGACGGCAGCTGCCAGCTGATCTGGACTGATACTGTTGTTTGCCATGTTACCGCCTCACTTTCTGGCATTTGAATTTCACGGACTTGTTCCTGTAATTCATGTGGTCAACCGACAGAATGTTGTAAATCTCTCCGCCAAAGAGGACTCGGTATTCCGTGTTATTGATTTCCGACACGGCTCGACTATATCTGACAGAAAAACTTAAATCGGAATCGTCCACGGTAATGCCCGCCGCTGTGGTTTCCTTACCGTTCTCTCCGCTGACTGTGGCATAGCAGGAATAGGATTCTGTCCATTCATTTTTGTGATTGCCGATGGCATCCACACCTACAGTGGACTTTTGGAATACCACCCTTACATTCAAAAGTGCAATGTCCATCAGAATCCCTCCCGTCTGCTGCCAAAGAGCAAGGCTCGAAGGGTAATCATCAGCGCATGATAGTCTGCATCCTCACGATGTTCATATAAATATGCCACCGTATACAGAACCCCTGTCTTTGCATTCGGCTCAGATTGGAGCGCATTGGCATCATCTGTTCGCATGATATCCATGCAGATTTTCTCTGCACTGGAAAGCAGGTACTCAATCAGCGAATCATCATCCGGGAAATCTACACGGAGATACTGCTTCATCTCCTCAAGGGTTACAATCATATCTGTCACCACCTCGTTCTCATAAAATAAGCAGTGCCGCCCAAAAGGACGGCACCACAGGTTTCTTATTTGCTTGCAGTTTTCGCAGTTGCTGCCGTACCTCTGATTTTCAAAATCTGCACAGCTTCCGGCAGAATCAGCTTGCCGTCCACACGCTCTTTCGCTACATAGGCAATCATGCCGTTGCCAGCGAACAGTTCTACGAGTTGCTTGAAGGAACGGGTACCACGGTCACCGATGTTGTAGTAGCTGTAGTCACCGAAAGCAATGGCATCCACAGGTGCAAACTGAGAAGTATGCACAGGATAGCCAAGCAGCTTATCCGGCTCACCCTGCTGAAAGGAAGGCTGCCACATATAGGCTCCGTTGTTGTCCTTAAAGGTACGGATTTGAGCGATGGTCTGGTCATTCACGATGAAGGACGCATCCTTGCGGTAACCTCTCTTCAAAGCGTAAATCAGATTGACGATATCGTCTGCAGTCAGGGTTGCAACGGTCTTTGCAACCGTACCACCGCCGGTTTCAGCGAACAGACCCAAAGGCTGCCCTACACCGGAACCATTGAGGAATGCATCCTCTTCTGCGTTTGCCAGTGCCTTGCCGAACTCATCAATGATGTAGTTCTCAAGACCGAATGCATTGTCATACAGAAGCTCCTCTGTCACCTTGATGGCAACGTGTAGCTTGTGTGCATCCAACAGGATCTGGTCGAAGGTCGCATCGCCAAAGGTAAGCGCACCGCCCTCCTCAATCCATGCCGCTGCAGGCTTGGTGGCAGCGATGTTAATTTTATGCTCACCGCTGGTTGTGATAACATGACCAAGGGAACGCATAATATTTGCACCCTCCATCTTCTGAATCAAGCGATGGTCGTATTCCTCCGGCACAAGGTAGCCGCCGTCAGCATCCACACCTTCTTGCAGAACATTGGACACCTGCTTAAAATTGGTGCGGAGCGCCTTCAGCATACCCTCACGGTATTCATCAGATGCACGGCCTGTCTTAGGCTTTTCATTATTGTCAGCCGTCATAGGCTTTGCGACAATCGGAATGTTCACAGGCTTGTTCAGTTCATTCTCCATTGCTTCCATCTGCTCCATGCGTTCAATCTCCGCACTGTAATCCTTGATTTTCTTTTCCATATCGGCATAGGCTTTTGCATCCTCCGCAGAAAGCAGACCGTCCTTGTCACGCTTCCTTTCCACGAATGCCTTGGCACCCTGCCATGCCTTGTTACGTGCTTCTCTCAGTTCCAAAATAGTCATAATCTCTTACCTCCAATTTTTCATTAAGTCCAGTCGCTCCATAAGGGAGTCGGCTGTGATTTGTTTGGTTTCTGATTTCGTTTTCTGTGCGATTCTGCACTTGGCTGCCAGCTTATCCATAAGGGAATTTGTGACAGCCGCACGGGAAAACACCATGCTGACCTGCGGAGCTTCTACGGTATCCGTACTGCTCCTTTGTGTGATTTCATCTGCGAATCCCATCTCTACAGCACTGTTGGCATCCATCCAAGTTTCCGCATCCATAAGGTGCGACAGCTTGGCACGGGACAATCCCGTTTTGATTTCGTAGGCATTGATGATGGATTCCTTTACCTCGGAGAGCATGGCGATGGCTTTCTCCATCTCCGCTGTATCTCCAAAAGCAATGGTGGCAGGGTTGTGAATCATCATCATGGACACAGGGGAGACCTGCACCTTTGTTCCTGCCATTGCAATGACACTCGCCGCTGATGCCGCAATGCCATCAATCTTGACCGTCACACTGCCTTTGTAGTTCATCAGCATATTGTAGATTTGGGCGGCCGCCACGCAGTCACCGCCGGGACTGTTAATCCAGACAGTAATGTCACCGCCGCCGGATTCCAGCTCTTCCTTGAAAAGCTGTGGTGTTACATCATCGTCAAACCAGCTTTCCTCTGCGATTGTGCCGTTTAGAAACAGCGTCCTCTCCTGTGTTTCCTGATTGGCCACCGTCCTGTTCATCCAGTTCCAAAACTTCTTCATCTGATTTTTCCTCCTTTCCTCGTCCTCGCAAGTTTCATATCGTTCATTTCCGTGCAAGCACAAAAACTCACTCATTTCACTGCTCGTCCTCTCCCCAACAAGTCATTCGACTTGCCGGGGTCCCCATTTGCAAATATTCCCGCATCTGACAGCTTGGTCATGTTACCGTTGATGAGGTATAAATCACCGCCGTCTTCAGCAGGGATGCGGTCAAGGTTCTCAAGTTCACGGATGTCGTTTGCACTCATCCAGCCGTTCTGCCTTGCAGTGGCATAGCCGCTCATACGGCTTGCATAATCCCCACGGAGCAGTCCGTCCACATTGAATTTGATGAAAAATGCAGCCTTGTCATTCTGTGAAATCAGTACCCTCGCCATAGCCTGCTCCCATCGGATAAGCCACGGTTCCAAGGTATATTTCACGAACTCCAAAGACTGCTGCTCAATATTAGAAAAGCTCGATTTCTCCAGATCACCGACCATGTGGGGCGGCACTCGGAAAATTCGAGCAATCTCATTGATTTGAAATTTTCTTGTTTCCAAAAACTGTGCTTCATTTGGGGAAATGGAAATCGGTGTGTACTTCATTCCTTCCTCAAGGATTGCTACCTTGTTGGAATTACTGCTCCCTCCGAATCCTTTATTCCAAGACTCCCTGACTTTCTCCGGGTCTTTGACCGTTCCCGGATATTCCAGAAGTCCGCCGGGTGTCGCACCGTTTGCAAAGAACTTGGCACCGTACTCCTCGCAGGCAATCGCCATGCCGATAGCGTTTTTCGCCATCGCAATGGGAGAGTAGCCAACAAGGCCATCAAAGCCGAGACCCGGTATGTGAAGCACATCGGTAGGCTTCAGTGTAACAGTACCGTTTTTCATGGTGGGCGCATCGGAATCCTGCATCTGGTACTGGTAGTACAAATGGCCCTTTTCATCCCGGTCAACCGTCATTCGGTTCGGCATCAGCGGATACAGTGCCACCACCTCGCCCTTACCGTTTCGGATAATCTGGGCATAGCCGTTTCCCCAAAGCAAAAGATGAGTCATGAGCGTTTCACGGAATACAAAGGATGTCATTTCCGGGTTCGGCTCATCATGCAGGAGAAAATACAGCGGATTGTCCACTGCCTTCTCCTTACTGCCATCTGCACTGTATTTGTATAAATGAAGGGGCAGACCTGCCACAGCTTCCGATAGTATTCTCACGCAGGAGTACACCGCCGTCATCTGCATGGCAGACCGTTCATTAACTGGCTTGCCGGAGGTGCTTCCGCCAAGGAAAAATCGGTAGGCACTGCCTGCCGTACTGTTTGTAGGTGCATCTCTCGACCTAAAAAGTCCGCTGAATAATCCCATAAAAATCACGCTCCTTTCAAAAACTGGTATAAGAAAAGCACCTACCATTGCTGATAGATGCTCTCCGCCTAATCACATTATCTTCTGTAATAACGAAGCTGTGGGAATTCCTTTCCATTCCAGAACTTATAATACTTTCTCACAGCATTTTGCATTGGTGTATGCGCTGGGTCTTCATGTGGCTTCAATGCAACCAGTGAATCATACATCAGATTGTCATCTGACACGATGATATCTAATTTCTGTCCGAGTATATCTTCAGCTTTTCTTGCTTTCGACATTCTGGAGGACACTGCTTTTTTGCTATTGATTGTTTTCTCCAGCATCAAAAAATTTTCAAATTCTGTTTCTCTGTTCATATTGGCTGACCTCCCGCTTTCTGATAAGACAAGTATATCAGAAAAACCTGCAGCCGGATTATGATTTTAGAAAATCATAGGCGGCTGCACAATCTGCATCAGATAAACAAAATCCCACGATGGTTATACACGGAATCCCCGGTATCATTTCCACAGCGGATGGCTCTGTCCAGCGCCATAATTGTTGCGATTGCACCGTCAATCTTCTCTGTGGACTTTTCCTTGTCCGCCTTGATGTTTCCTGCAGGGTCGGTGCGGATGAAGATATTGTCCATATTCCACCTAAGAACCGGGTGGCCGCTGTGGTCAACCTTCTGCTCCAGCACCAGTTTCATCAGTTCCTTGGTCGGAGGACTCATATCCTTAAATCCCTGTCCGAATGGAACGACTGTAAATCCCATGCCCTCAAGGTTCTGCACCATCTGCACAGCACCCCAGCGGTCAAAGGCTATTTCACGGATATTGAATCGTTCTCCCAGCTTTTCGATGAACTTCTCAATGTAGCCGTAATGGACCACATTACCCTCTGTGGTCTGCAAATATCCCTGCCGTTCCCACACATCATAGGGAACATGGTCACGGCGGACACGCAGGTCGAGGGTTTCCTCCGGCACCCAGAAGAATGGCAGGATGCTGAATTTGTCCTCCTCATCCAGTGGCGGGAACACCAATAAGAATGCCGTAATATCCGTAGTAGAGGAAAGGTCAAGACCGCCGTAGCAGACACGCCCCTCCAAATCTTCCTCGCTGACGGCAAAGGAGCATTTGTCCCACTTGTCCATAGGCATCCAGCGGATTGCCTGTTTGACCCATTGATTCAAACGAAGCTGACGGAAGGAATTCTTCTCGCCCGGATTCTGCTTTGCCGATTCACAGGCGGCTTTGACCTTATCCAGTCCAACCGTGATGCCAAGAGACGGATTGGCTTTCTTCCATACCTTGGGGTCTGTCCAATCATCTGCTTCATCTGCACCGTAAATCACTGGGTAGAAGGTAGGATCAATTTTCCTGCCCTCCAGAATGTCCTTTGCTTTCTGATGCGTTTCATAGCAGATGGAATTGGTATCTGTCCCGGCTGTTGTGATAAGGAAATACAGCGGCTGCATACGAGCATCGCCGGAACCCTTGGTCATAACATCAAACAGCTTTCGGTTCGGCTGAGTGTGCAGCTCATCAAATACCACCCCGTGTATATTAAAGCCGTGCTTGGAATAGGCTTCTGCCGACAGCACTTGGTAGAAGCTGTTGGTAGGGGTATAGATGATCCGCTTCTGCGAGGTCAGTATCTTCACACGCTTATTTAGTGCCGGACACATCCGAACCATATCCGCCGCCACATCAAACACGATGGTAGCCTGCTGTCTGTCGGCAGCACAGCCGTAAACCTCGGCACGTTCCTCTCCGTCCCCACAGGTCAGAAGAAGTGCGACTGCCGCCGCCAGCTCCGATTTTCCCATCTTCTTTGGGATCTCCACATAGGCTGTATTAAACTGCCGATACCCGTTTGGTTTCAGTGTTCCGAATATATCTCGGATAATCTGCTCCTGCCAGTCGATTAGTTCAAAGGGTTTTCCTGCCCATGTGCCTTTGGTGTGGCACAGGCTCTCAATGAAGTCAACAGCGAAGTCCGCCGCATCCTCATCATAATGACTGTCCTTTACTTTGAACTTGGTAGGTTTGTATTTTTTCAGTTTTCGCAAATGCCGCCACTCCCTTCATTATGGCATAAAAAATGAACTGCCATAGGCAAATCTCGAACAAGATACAGAGCCGTTTGGCTCCGTTCTTGGAATTTTCAGTTTTGTTTGTGTTTAGAAAAGTTCTTCAATCTTTCTAAGTTCTGCCTTTAATCTGGTTAAATCCTGTGCAATGCAGGTTCTGCGAAAGTTGTTTTTGCAGCTTTTTCCCTCACGGGTAAGCTTTTCAATTTCCGCTTTGCGCTTTGTAATTACCTCGATTTCGTTTCCTTCTTTTGCATCCTTATAATCTCTTTCAAATTTTGTCATTTTATGTACCTCCGTTTGTGTTTTTCCCTTTCGGTAGTACACATATTACCGCTGAAAGCACTATATATCCACTCAATTCTCGGCATATACTACACAATCTTTTAAGCGGAAAACTGTGTATTTTACGGTTTTATCCACGCATGGAGCGATGGATGGTTTCGAGGATTTCTTCCTGCTCAGATGGCTTTACACCGATGCTCTCCAAGGCTTCTCTGGTGCCGCAGTCCGGGCAGATGAGGGTCTCGCTGTCTGCCCTCGAAAGGGCAGGCGCACCGTGGTAGGCTTTTCCGCAGCGTGGGCAGATTTTAAGTTCAGCGATTTCTGTTTTCATATCCAAATGCCTCCTCTGATTTTAGCTGTGCTTCTGCAAGGAAATGTTCATCAAATCCAAAGCTGATGTACCCCTCAAGGCAGATACTCACATAGGCGAGTGACGGAACTCCGATGCTCCGCTCCTCGTGCATAATATACACGAAGCAGTCGCGGATTCTGGTCTTGCCGGACTTGATGCCCTTAATCGGCAGCTGCATCTCCTTCTTGTAGTAGAAGGTGGGGAAACCCTCGTAGCGGTCAAGTGCCGCTTCATTCTCATCGGTCACCGACCAGACGGCCACGGGAACACTCGCTCCAAGTTTGGATTCAATGGTAAGGTATGCACCTGTCTGACTGCCTTTGAAAATCAGTTCATAATCCTTCATTTCTGCTGTTCCGATGATTCGTGCCGATGGGCATCTCATCCGCATCTGACGGATGTTTAAGTTGCTGCCGTAGGCAAGGTAGTATCGTTTCTTCATAATGGTATCCATCCTTTCCGAAGGGGTTACCCTTCTACCACCTTAAGACCGCCGAAGCGGTCGGGGTAAGGTGGCAGGAGGCTAACTCCTGCGATTCCTTCAAGCGGCTCTGCCGTTTCTGAAGGCTGTATCTCCTGCCAGTCTCTTGGTAAGGATATCTCTTGCCGTCTTGAACTCCTCTCCGATGAAGCCGAGTCGGAGGAGCCAAGTCCTCATGGCGTATTTAGGATTTTCATTCTGCTGTGGCTTGGGGCTGGCAGTCTTTACCGTTTTCGCCATCTGGCTCAGTGCAAGGCAAAGCTGAATGTAGCTTTTCAGCTGTCCGGCATGAAGTCCGTTCAGCTTGCCGTCTGCTGGGGCATCGAACTGGAAAAGTCTGAACTCGATGGTCCCTTTGGTAAAGGTCGCATGGTAGTTAAGCATATGGTAGCGGCTGTCATTGTAATGGTGGTCTCTGCCGTAGTTGGCTCCGTTTGAGGTGTACCAGATGTCTGCAAGTGCCGCCATCGTCTTCGGCTTTCTCTTGTTGACCTGCTCCAAGAACCGTGGGTCAACTGTTCTGCAGTAGCGGTGCATCCTTCCTCTGTCGAGGTCAAGGGCATCCGCTATCAGGCTTTCATGGCTTGCCATGATGTTCGCAAGGTTTCTCATGGTCTGTGGGGTATGCCCGTTTGCTCCGATGTGGATGTGGACTCCGCAGCCCCTTGTGGCATCGCTTTTCGCTCCTGCGTGGCGGAGTTTGCGGATAAGTTCCTGCAAGGTTTCAATGTCTGCGTAGTGAAGGATTGGGGTTACCAGCTCGCATTTCTCGCTGTCGCAGCCTGCAATGCTGACATCCTTTTGGAACTTCCACTCTCTGCCGTCTGTATCCCAAGCTGACCAAGTGCTGTAGCCGTTGCGTCCGGCTGTGTTCTCGTATCTGCCTGTTCCGAAGTAAGTGGCTGCAAGCCTTGCTGCCTTATCCCTTGTGATGCCGTTCATCTCGACCTCAACTCCGATGGTCTGTTGTTTCATTTCTTCAACCTGTCTTGTGATTTTTTCGTTCATCGTATGTACCTCCGTTTGGTGTGTTTTCCTTTTGGTAGTACACATATTCGCTCTAAAACCACATAATAGCAAGTCATTTCAGCGATATATACTGGACAAATATCTGCCCTCATGAAGCCGCTAAAACTGTGTATTTTATGGCGGTTACTCCTCATGGATTATCCTGCAGCTGTCCTCGCCATAGACTACATGGAGTCCGCTTCCGTTGTCCCAGCGAACCATGATGGCGGCAGTATCATCCACACCCCATACAGTTCCTTTTGTGCCGACTGGCGGAGCCTGCACATCGTCCATCTGCACCAGCTCCACTCTCGTTCCTGCGGGGTACTGACTGCGTACCCGCTCCACAATCTCTTTACTCGGAAATCTCATCGCCTGCCGCCTCCTTTTTCAAACCGCTCTTGAATGCACTGCTGCCCGTCAGATTCTTCAGCAGGATTTTTCGGTCTGCCTTGTACTCGGCACCCACAAATCCCAGCCGAAGGAGCAGGCATCGAAATGCGTATTTTTCATTCTCCACCGCTTTTTCCATGTTGGAGATGCGTTTCTGCTCCCGGCTCATTTTGCAGAGGGCTGCAATGAAGTCGGTGTAGGCTTTGACCGTTTCTGCATCCAAGCCGTCTGAAAACCAAGGGAAGGAAATCTGCTCCTCTGTGATTTCAATCGGAAGTGCGCTGATTCCCAGTGCCTTTTTGATAAGGCTGTCCTTGGCTTCCAAGAGGTTCGTAAGGTTGCCGACCAGCACCTTATCAAGCGGCATTGCCACTGTAAGCCCCACGGTTTCGCCCTGTGGCTCGATTTCCGGCAGTCCGTATGCAGGCGGGCAGTCCTCCAAAGGCTCCTCACAGCCCATTTCCGGCTGGGGTTCATCATATTCGGAACTCTCGCAGTGAAAACCTCTCTGGTCAAGTTCCTCAAGCACACGCTCGATTTCCTCGCTGTCTGCCGTGTCATTGAAGGTAAGGTTGCCCTCACGGGTCACGGTAAAATAATCCACCGTGTATGCGTAGGTTGGGGTTTTCATGTAGACTGCTTTCGCCCCTGTGATTTCTTCCAGTGCCTTTACAAAAGGCTTTCTGTCGGTAATGTTGTAAATAACTTTCATGGTAAGTACCTACTTTGTTTGAAGCCAACTTACTTGGCTTTTGGTACATACATATATCACTCTAAAGGCGATAAATAGCAAGTCATTCTGTAGGAGAATATCTCACAATAAAAAGTCCGGGAGTTGTGAATAGTACACGATGCTGGAAAGCACGAATACCACATTTAGAAGTGCCACTCCGTTGCCCCACATCTTATATTCCGCAGAATCGGAATGCGGGTCTTTCAGCCATTTGATGATCTGTTTTTCTGTCTTTGGCTTTGAGGAAGTCCCCATGATATGACGATGGGTTTCAAACACCTCCCTCCACCACTTGATTTCTTCCTCGGTCGGTTCTGCCGTGCCAAGGTCACTGCACCACCAGTCCGGGAATCCCTGCAGCCTTGCACATTCCGTAGGGGTCAGCCTGCGGACAATGTACTCCGGCATCTCACTCACATCATTTACGATGGGCGGGTCTTTATAATCCGTAGCCACCAGTGTGTTCGCCAGCTCTTCCTCCGCAGAAGTAAAGAAGGATGCCTTGCTGGAGGAATAGACAGGTGCCGCCACGGCACTCGGCCCCTGTGCATTCAGCGTGGAATTGATGCCGTTCTCCGAAATGCCCATCTTTCTCGCATAATTCTGACCGCAGTTATAGCTTTCACGGTCAATGGCATACACCACTGAGTGTTGTTCGATGGTATTCAAGGTATACATGACATCGGATTCCTTATAGCCGTCACCCTTGTGTGATGGTCTGCTGCCATTGCCCTCCACCACAACAATGCCGCCTTGATTGCAGGCAGGGTTGCCGCCGTTGGCATCAATGCATCTGGAAGTATCTGCTTCGTAAAATCCACTCTTGGGATTGTCCGACTTCATGGAATTGCTGTCCTTGGAGCAGATGCCGTATGCCTTTGGTACAAATAGTGTCTGGTCATTATTACAGCCGAGGGTGGCAGATAAATCATCCTGAATCAATGCCCCTTTACCGCCGCCTTCACATCCACTTCGGATTTTCAGCGTTTTCGGTGTTTCCAGTACAAACGGCTGATTGTTGCCGCCAGTCCCATAGGTGGAACTGACCGTAGGAGCCTGTTCCAAAGGACCCGTGTATCTCGTGTCCTGACTATGATTTTCAAAGACCAGCGGAGGATGGTTTGACTCTGCACGGAGAGTGCAGGTCATGCCCTCTGTTACATCCATACGATTGCCGCCTTGGTCATTTAAGCAGACTGTGCCTGCCGCTCCAGTGCAGCCTTCAAAATTTCCGGCAGTTCCTTGCCACGGGCAGATGCCCTTCGGAGGATACCCTGACACGCTCTCTGACTCAAATAGTATTTTTCCGGCACATTGGCCTGCAAAATCTGCGACAAGGTAGATGCGTTTTCTTCTTTGGGGAACTCCCCAATACTGCGCATCAAGCACTCGCCATGCAAGGGAGAACTGCTCTCCCACGATTTCTCCTGCATTTGTCCATTTTCCAGACTGAGGAACAGAAATGTGTTCGTCTTTGATTTTGCAGATTTCTTCGAGGACTGCCTTGAAGTCTTCGCCTTTGTTGCTGGAGAATGCGCCGGGGACGTTTTCCCAGACCACAAATCTTGGATACTTGTCATTTGTCTTACACCTCATTTCCTTCACGATTCGCACCGCTTGATAGAACAGGCTGGAACGCTCACCGTCCAGCCCGCTTCGTTTGCCCGCTACCGACATATCTTGGCAGGGGCTTCCGAATGTGATGATGTCCACTGGTGGAACTTCCGCACCGCTTAGTTTGCTGACATCACCGTAATGTGTTATCTGCGGCAGCCTTTTGGTGGTCACACGAATAGGAAAAGGCTCAACTTCCGATGCCCACAAAGGGGTAATCCCGGAAATCAAGCCTCCCAGTGGAAATCCGCCGCTGCCGTCAAACAGACTTCCCAGTGTTAAGTTTTTATTCTCCATCGGCTCTGATCTCCAAATCCTCAAATCGAATGGTCTTGCCGTCACGGATAACAGATACATTATCCGCAGCACCGACCTGTTCGATGTAGCGTTTTACGATAACATCGCAGTATTTCTCATCCAGTTCAATGCAAAAGCAGATTCTGCCCAGCTGTTCGCAGGCAATAAGTGTTGAACCACTGCCGCCAAACGGATCGAGAATGATGCAGTTGCTCATACTGGAGTTCTTAATCGGATAGGCAATCAGCGGAATTGGCTTCATGGTCGGATGGTCACCATTCTTCTTTGGCTTATCAAATTCCCAGATGGTGGTCTGCTTCCTGTCGGAATACCACTGATGCCTGCCTTTCTTCTTCCAGCCGTAAAGGCACGGCTCATGCTGCCACTGGTAGGGACTTCTGCCAAGCACAAGGCTCTGCTTCTTCCAGATACACGTCCCGGACAGATAAAAGCCTGTATCTGAGAATGCCTTTCTGAAATTCAGTCCCTCGGTGTCCGCATGGAACACATAAATGCTGGCATCGTCTGCCATTGCCTTTTCCATGTTCAAGAACGCATCAAGCAGGAACTGATAGAACTTGTCATTCTCCATGTTGTCATTTTGAATCTTCCCGGCACTGCCTTCGTAGTTGACGTTGTAAGGCGGGTCCGTTACCACAAGGTTTGCTTTCTTGCCGTCCATGAGAACCGCATAGGTTTCTTCCTTGGTGCTGTCCCCACAGAT
Source organism: Agathobaculum sp. NTUH-O15-33 (assembly GCF_033193315.1). NCBI lineage: Bacteria > Bacillati > Bacillota > Clostridia > Eubacteriales > Butyricicoccaceae > Agathobaculum > Agathobaculum sp. NTUH-O15-33. Next base: position 1,358,378 of record NZ_CP136187.1, on the reverse strand, counting down.
CAAACGATGATTTCCAAGCAGCCACACATCACCGCTCTTGGAAACAGGCGGTTTCTGCAATTCCTCATCCACATCAAAATCATCATCCTGTGCATCATCGTATTCTCCTGCGAAAAGTTCAGCGATGTCTTTTTCATCAAACCCGGTCAGGCCCACATCAAAGGACTCTGCCTGCAAGGCTTCAATCTCCACGCGCAGTAGTTCTTCATCCCAGCCCGCATCCATCGCCATACGGTTGTCAGCCAAGATATATGCTTTCTTCTGTGCCGGAGTAAGATAGTCCACAAATACACACGGAACTTCCTCGATGCCTTCTTCCTTTGCTGCGAGGATACGTCCATGCCCTGCAATCACATTGTATTCCCGGTCAATAATGACGGGATTGATAAAACCGAACTCGCGCAGGGAGGAGCGGAGCTTCGTAATCTGCTGTGCGTTATGGGTTCTGGCATTGTTCACATACGGCACCAATTTGGATACCGCCACCAACTGCATTTCCGTTGTCGTTTTCGACATAATCCGACACCTCCTTAGAACAGACCCCATTCGGCAAATTTCTCAAAGCCGCCAATGGAGTCAATGTAATCTCTCGCCTGCGCCACAATATCCGCATAAGGGATACCGTCCACCTCACTGTCACCAATCGCACAGACCAGATGAACAGGCTGTCCTGTTTTCTGTGCTTTCAGGAACGCATAAATATTGACGGACACATCAGCCTTAGATAAATCCTTGCCGTGCAGTCCGCCGCCTGTTACGGAATCAGCCATATCAGAACCCAGCTTGCGGTTCGTGGCTCCTGTATCCACATCCGTGCCGCCAGTCCAGCCGCCGAGCGGATTGATTTCTGCTCCCGGATATGTGTTTTTCAGTTCCTCTGCATCGGTATTGCTCTGACAGATAATCAGGCGGATACCGTCAAGAATGTACTTTCCGTCTGTGGGATGCTTTTCATAAATACTGTGAGCAGCCACAGACAGTTCCTTCTGTTCTGCCGTCAGCGGCATTCCCTTGAAGATACCATTATCTCCGCAGCGAACACCGTCCGCTTGATTATCCGAAAGATGTACATCCTGCGGAACAATCACAATATCGGTTTCCACATCGCCTGCGATACGGGCGATGGCATCACAAATATCTGCTTCATACAGCTGTGCCGTGGTTTCGATAATCGCATGACACCTGCCATGTCCAATCAGCACCTCCACAGCAATTTTCGGATTTTCCTCGGCTCTGTATGCCAAGTCCACAATCGCTCCTGCGATGCGGTCTGCCACCTTATCCGGGTGGCTCGGATTTACTTTTTCTATCATGCCGTCACATTCCTTTCCTTGCACGGAGCAGACGCTCCATCACATCATTCTGCGGTGCTTCATCGCTGTATTCGGTATTGCAGTTTTCCTTCACAATCTGGAATATCTCATTCCACAAACGCACCGCTTGGTTCATATAGTTAATCCCGATATTGATGAATGGGGAAGGGATAGGCTTCTGCGTTGTCGGATGCTTGGAAAGGAAACCAAGTTTGCTGGTCATTTCCTCACACTGAATCCAGCGGGCGGATGCCATCGCATACCGTTCCAAAAGCTGACTGGATACCTTGGCACTGCATCCGATGCTTTTCAGCCACGCCCATGTTTCTCTGTATATATCAGCGGCCTGCAGTTCACTGCCGTCACGCTGTTCTGCGGATAGGAAATCGTGAGGTTTCGGCATCTCCACACCCTCGATGTCTGGGATGTCCAAAACCTCCAGCTTTCTGCCGCCCGGATTCCCATTCTTCGCTTTTTCCTTCACAGGAGATTTCTTACGGCCGGCTCCCGGTCTTGCACCGCCACGGCCGCCGATGTTGTTCGATTTTGTTGGCATTTTTTCTCACCTTCCTTTATTACCCTTTTGAAATCGCCTTTTCTCTGCACGAAGGGGGGCGCCGTTTTCCCGGTATTGGACCCGCAGAGATTCAGACCACCCCTCCCAGTCAGTTCCGTGCGTTTCTGTCACCCAGCTCTGCATGGATTTTGTTATGACAGGAACGGCAAAGGCTCATCAGATTGCTTCGCTCGTGTGTTCCGCCCTTGGATACAGGCACCTTGTGATGCACCTCATCCACGGGAACCAATATCCCACGCTCAAAGCACTGTTCACAGAATGGATGCTCCCTGACATAGCTGTCACGGATGCGTTTCAACGCTCTGCCATACTTGCGGCGTACTGACGGGTCACGGCTGTACGTCTCGTAGCGTTTGGCTTCCATCTTCCTGTGTTCCTCGCAGTATCTGCCCTCACATAACCTCGGACATCCGGGATAGGCACAGGGCTGTAATGGTTTCCTTGGCACTCGGCTCACCCCCTTTTTGGCATAAGAAAAGCCCTGCAGGTCGGTGTGACCCACAAGGCTCTCTACGGCTTTTCCCGTTTATATTTTTTTGCTTTTCGCTATTATAATAATATCACAGGTGCTTACTCTCATTCTATCACATTAACTCTCATGTTCCGGCGGCACGATGATTTCTTTTAGTGCCGCACTGTGCATTCGGTGTATGTGCTGCATGGAATAATTCATATCCACGGCAATTTGCTCCCATGAGATAAAGCACAGGTATCGTTTTTCCAACAGCGTCTGGTATTCAACATTTGGCACGGCTTTTATAACACCCATGATTTCACGCTTCAGTTCTACAAGAGCATTGATATCCATATTGATTTCTTCCTGCAAAGAAACAATCTTGATTACGGCATCTGCCATCTTGGAACCGCCACGGTTTGGATTTCTCGGCATATCACTGATTACAGCGGAACAGCTTGTAGCTAAATCATTTAAGGATTCCACCTGCTGAACCTTGGAGTGAATACGCTCATCCAGATATCGTGCCTGCAATAAATATTCTTTTTCTGTCATATCCTTACCTCCGAAATTTTGTATTCCACTCGGATTGGCTTGGATTGTCATAGGTTGACTCTGATTTTCAAATTGAAGTTGTCTTGTGGTCTTGAATTGTAACACTATCACGATTTCCCACAATTATTGTTTTGCCAGTCTGATAGTGTCACAATTCACACAACGAAAACATCATTTTTTCATAGATTGGCTTTTACGGTATCAATCAAGGCAGACTGGGAAGTGTCCTTGGTTTTCAGTGCCTTGATAATCCTCTCGTCAATGGTGCCTTTTGTTATGATGTGGGTAATGACCACGGTTTCTGCCGACTGACCCTGCCGCCAGAGTCTGGCATTAGTCTGCTGATATAATTCCAGCGACCATGTGATGCCGAACCACACCAAGGCAGAACCTCCGCTCTGCAGGTTCAGTCCATGACCTGCAGATGCCGGATGTATCACCGCAACAGGGATACTGCCGTTATTCCAGTCAGCTATATCCTTTGCGGTCTTGATTTCTCTCACATCAAAGCGTTTTCGGATACGCTCCAAATCGTGACGAAACCAATATGCCACAAGGACAGGCTTCCCGTTTGCCGATTCGATGATATCCTCCAATGCATCCAGCTTTCTCTGGTGTATCTCCAGAACACTCTCATCATCGGAATAAACTGCTCCGTTTGCCATCTGGGACAGCTTGCCTGTCAGTGATGCTGCATTGGCGGCTGTAATCTCTCCATCCGGCAGCTGAAGGATGAGGTCTTTTTTCAGTTCCTCATATTTTTTCTTTTCCGCTTCTGACAAATCCACCTCCAACTTTGTGCTGATCAGTTCCGGCATTTTCAAATGGTCAGTGGACTTCATGGAAATCGTAATATCCGAAATCTTATCATAAATCTGCTGTTCGGCATTGGGCAGTGGCTTATAGCTGTAAACAATCTGACCGTTCCTCTTATCTGGGGAGAAGTAGGCGGTTCGGTACTGACCGATGAACCTGCCAAGCCTTGCACCCATATCCAGAAGTTTGAACTCTGCGAATAAATCCATCAGACCGTTGCTGGAAGGAGTGCCTGTCAGCCCCACCATTCTTTTTACCTTTGGCCTTGCTTTCATCAGTGCCTTGAACCGCTTGGACTGGTAATTCTTGAAGGAGGACAGCTCATCCACAACCACCATATCAAAATCAAATGGGATTCCGCTTTTCTCAATAAGCCACTGCACATTCTCACGGTTGATGATGTAAATGTCCGCCTGTGCCTTCAGTGCTGACAGACGCTCCGTTTCAGAACCCACCGCCACCGAATATTGCAAAAGATGCAGATGCTCCCATTTTTCGATTTCGGCACTCCATGTAACAGAAGCCACACGCAGGGGTGCAATAACAAGAATTTTGTGAATTTCAAAGCTATCAAACAGCAGATTGGAAAGTGCTGTCAGTGTAATGCTCGTCTTACCAAGTCCCATATCAAGTAAGACTGCCACAATGGGATGGGTTTCAATATAGTCAGCTGCAAACCGCTGATAGCTATGTGGATTGTACTGCATCGATAATCCCTCCAATCTGCTCCTCGCTGTCAAGGACATACACACGAAATCCCAGACGACTCAGTAATCTGTGCCTTGCCAGCTGCAAGGGTCTTGGTTTTTCTCCCGGTGCTTTTACTTCCACAAAGGCGAACCTGCCATGTGGAAGAAGAACCAAGCGGTCTGGCATACCATCGAAGCCGGGAGATACGTACTTCGGACATATCTCGCCATGCTTTTTTACCGCTGTTACAAGTTTCTGTTCTATGATTTTTTCTCTCATATTTCCTCCTAAAAAATGACAACATGACAAGTATGACAGCATTTCCTATATAATCCTTACGTGCGTATAGACATACACTCATATCAATAATTCATATATTTTAATCTATATATAGTAGTTGTCATAATTGTCATACGAGGTCAAAAAATCCTTTGTTTATGCCGTTTTACGGCTGTGACAACCTTTCATACATTCTCTGCTGACCATACAACGGTATCTTTTTTCGTTTGCCGCTTTTTCCCCACCCCTCGATCTTCATCATAATAGCCGCTATCGCATAGGAGTCGGATGCTTTAATGGCAGACAAACTGCAGCCGAAACATTCGCACCAGATTTCCGCATTACTTACCTGCGTTCTTTCCACAGTACCAGCTTTCGTCCCGCCGAAATCATCGCGGCTTAAAAAGTTCTTTCGCTCAAACAGACTCATGGCATCCCAGTTATCCGGGAGCAGTGTATTCAGATAATTCTCCACCAGTCCCTGTCTTTCATCTGTTTCCATTGCCTGTCTCTGCTGCTCCTCTGCAATTACGGCTTCCTTACCCTCAAGGAACAGGTTCTCACCCTGCTTATACAGATAGAGAACTTCCGCCCAAATTTGCGATACCTCATCGGCTTTTAACTGCCACGATTTCTTAGCGGAATCACCACATACATTCACAGGCCAAAAACGGCGATTGCCCGTAATATCACGAAGGAATCCATTCTCCGCATTGGTAGAACCGACCACAATACACTGTCTCGGATGGCTTTCCACCACTCTGCCATAGGACGGGCGGTAAATATCATCGGTGCGACTTAAGAAGGATTTGATGGTTTCAATATCCACCTTTTTCATTCCAGCCATTTCTCCCAGCTCCAGAATCAGAAATCCCTGCAGTTTCTCCGCACCTGCTTTGTCCTTCATATCTGTAAGAGTCAGACTATCGGAAAACCAACTGCCCGCCAGTTTGGAAAAGAAGGTAGACTTGCCGATGCCCTGTGCGCCCACCAAGATTAAGGCACTATCAAACTTGATACCCGGATGATAGGTTCTTGCCACCGCTGCAATCAGCGTTTTTCGTATTGCCGCTTTTGTGTAGGAATTGTCCTCTGCACCAAAATAATCAATCAGCAGATTTTCCACTCTTGTTACACGATCCCATTCCGGCAGATTCTCAAAATACTCCCTTGCAGGATGGAAATGCCTGTCCTCTACAATTTTCGTAAAAGCCACATCGTGATTGCGGCTGGAGAAGGACTGATATTTAATATCAATGAGTGCCTTCATCTGTGCAGTATCTGCATCCCGCCAGAACTTGTTGTCCATAGGACGCTCCCACGGCACCGTGCCTGTGATTTCAATCCTTCCCGCCATTTCGTTATATGCGATATTGGCAAAGTCAGGATCATTATTTAAAATCAGCATCAGATTCCACACACTGTTTTCAAGGCACTTGCTTCTCGGCATATAGCGGAGTTTTGACCTCCAGTCCGACTCATCTGCAAAGTCCTCGTCTATCTGTAACTGCCTTTCTTCCAAAGCACGGAGTTTCACTTTTTCCTGCTTCATTGCAAATTCGCACATACTCTTGAATGATTTATTATCATCATCGCCAAATTTATGGATACGGACGATATCAAAGGCATTGCACAGCTTTAGGTAGGCAGGGTCTTTGGCATGGTGGCTGTAGACGAACTTTCCGTTCTCCTTGATTTCCACACCTGCCATACTGCTGGATTCAATAAGATGGTAGCGGATGTCCGTGTCGGTCGGCTCATAAATGTTGGAAAGGAACTCATCCACAGCAAGGTTCACAGGGAAGTAGACCCTGTTGAAAAGACCCACCACACCTTCTTTTCCAAGCGGATCCTGCACCTTTTTGAAACTGGCTGTATTTGCCTTGCTCTCCCTTGATGAGGTAGGGAGTCTGGTAGGATCTGTCCATTCCGGGTGCACCGATAGAATCTCATCCGGGTCAAGCCAGTCCTTGTCGATTTCCTTATACACAAATACACCGTTTGACGGAGTGCTTGGCCAGTACATCAGCTGATTCGGCTGATAGGAGCATTCATCAAAATAATCCATGCCCAGTGACTGTGCCAGATACCGTGCCACCGCTACATATTCCTCGGAGGTCACATCCCTTGTAAGCGGGAATACCAGACGCACTCTCGGATTTTCATCTGTATGGCTGTGGGTAGTGTAAAGGGCAGAGGTGTAGGGTGCATTCTTCTCGTAATCCTTCAGAAATTCCGCATCGATTCTATCTCCATCCAGCGCCACCATAGAACGGGACTCCACGGTATCAATCTTTCGTCTGCCGCCCTTCAGTATCCCGGCAACGAAACCTCCGTGGTCTTTTACGGCATCACGCTGTGCCTTGGTAAACTTGGCATATTCCTCCGCCGAATCCGAGGTTCTGATGGTTGTTTTCAGACGTTCCTTCAAATCGGCAAAGCGGATGGTCTTATTGCTCCACTGCTTTGCCGTCCTGCTGTTGCCATAGGCAATATTCAAATCACGCATCAATGTTTACCTCCTTCAAATCACTGCCGAAATATCGCAGTTTGTAATTTTTTCTCTTGGCTCTCCTGATTTCAGCATTCATTCCGGCTGATATTGTTTCTCCGAACACCCACACCTCGCTGCAGTGGCTCATCAGCACATTTCCGAAATGCAGCCCCAGTTCACGTTCCGTTAAATCGTTATCGTTAAGAAACTGCGGAAACAGCAAATGCGGAGCAATGGGGATATACCCCTGCTCCACAACAAAACGGCTGTACTTTCGTGCATTTGCAATGTTCCCGGCAACATTTCCCGAAAACGGGGAACATACATACACCATTGGTCTGTATGCTCTTGCCGCCCTCGTTTCCTTTTCAATATTGGATAAGGCACCGCAGGCGGTTGGATCAGGATAGCCTTCGCTGTTATACCTGCTCACACCCACAAGGCTTACCTCCCATTATTTTTCTGCTGCAGTTATCGCACATCACCGCCGTACCGAAAAGGTCAATCTCGCCATCAGCAAACACCTCTGCAAGGTCAACCTGCACCTCCGAGCCGCAGTGCGGACAGCGGCAGAAAACATTCTCATCGTTAATTTCAATGGAAACTTCCATCGCATCATTCAGCTGTTCTTTCACATAAAACATACTTATTTGTCCTCCTCTAATTTGGTTTTGTACCATTCCAGATGGCGTTTGCGGTCTTCATAATTTGGAAACGCCACAAGCAGTCCAACATCGACCTTCTGCAAAGTTTCCAGCATATCAATCTGTTCCTTTGACAAGTACGGTCTGATGCTTTTGCCCTTTTCAATGCCGTTTGCAAGTCTGAACTGCTTTGCGGTCATATCCAGCACAATGCGGTTTAACATATCGCATTCGTTGCTGAAATGGTAAGGCTTCGGAGTATCGTGGAGCAGCTTAATGTTTGCCGTAAGAAGCGGAAACTCCTGTCTTGCGGAAACCAGTGTTTTGATGAATTTATTCATCTCATTGAAACGCTTAATGTAGAGTTCCTTAAACTTCATAGCCTTTGTGCCTGTATATCCCATAACTAGCATCGTGAATCCGTCACGGGTCATTTGATAGCACGGAAGTTTTCTGCCCGTAGCATCGTGGTATTTATCAGCTGCGAAATTGCCTTTTACAAACTCCTCACTCAACCCAGATTTGGGGGCAGTGATTTTTGCAATATCTCTAAGAACATGGTCATGCCTTTTCTCAAAGAAATCTGCCACAAACAGGCTGTCCGCCCTCGCTGTGTCATGAGCATCGGCAAAGATGCCGTATTCGTCTTTTGGTATCAGTTCTTTCATAAAAATACCGTCCTTCCATAAAAGTAGGGTCTTGCCCTCTGATAGTGAAAGGACAAAACCCTAAACTTTAAGAACCGTATTTTTAATCTTTTTTATAGAAGCTGCATTCATACCCGTCCGCACGGAGCAGAAGCCCTGAAATCCAGGGCGGAGTCCTGCCCATCTGCTCACACACCGCATCAAGGGAAACTCCCGTGCTGCACTCAATAATCAGTTCATCATGAACATGACCGCAGATAAAGCAGTGGGACAAGGTTCGCATAGCATAAGCAAGAATGTCACGACTGATTGCCTGCACGATATTCTCCACGAACTTGGGACCGTAGCTTTCGATGCGTTCCCATTTCTTCGTGCCGCCCACACCTTCGTAAGTCACAGCCTCACCGCCGAAACGATTCTCTCCCATGCGCGGTTTCACATAGGAAAGCCGTCTGCCGCTTGGCAGCTGAATGAACAGCATCCCGCTCTGGTAGAAAAAGCGAATGCCGTGTGTCTCCGTGGTCACTCTGTTTTTGACAGTATCCTTCACACAGCGGTCAACATCCCACCAGAAACGCACGATGTTAGGATTGGCGGCTCTCCATGAATCCACCAGCGGCTGGAGTTCTTCCTCCTTAAGTCCCATATCCAAGGCACCCATCGCTTTTAATGCGCCGACCGAACCGCCGTAGCCAAGCGCCAATTCTGCGATTTTGCCCTTCTGACGAAGATGCCCGTTGACACCATGCTTTTCAACAGGAACACCGAACATGGCAGATGCCGATGCACAATAAATGTCACCGTTATTCTGAAAGACCTCGCTTCGCCAGCTTTCCTTGGCAAGGTACGAAAGCACCCTTGCTTCAATTGCAGAGAAGTCCGCCACCACAAATTTCATCCCGGCTCTCGGCACAAAGGCTGTGCGGATGAGCTGCGACAGAGTATCCGGGATATCATCATATAAAAGTTCCATTGCATCATAATTGCCGGACTCCACAAGACCACGAGCCTGTTCCAAATCCGGCATATGGTTCTGGGGCAGATTTTGTAGCTGTATCATTCTGCCTGCCCATCGGCCGCTGCGATTGGCCCCGTAAAACTGAAACATTCCTCTCGCCCTGCCGTCCTCACAGACTGCATTCTGCATCGCCTGATACTTCTTTACAGAAGATTTGGATAACTGCTGCCGCAGGGTCAGAACCTCCGCCAGTTCCTTGGGAGCAGTCTTGACCGCCTGTGCCACTTCCTTTTTCCCAAGGCTGTCCATCTCCAGACCATTATCCGCAAGCCACTGCTTCATCTGCACCACAGAGTTGGGGTTATCAAGGTCAGTCAGTTCCTGCATTTTTTCTGCCAGTTCCGCTTTGGACTTCGCATCAAAAGCAATGGCATTCTCCACCACATCCATATCAAGGGCAATCCCACGGTCATTGATTTCTTGGTCGAGATGGTATTCCTCCCACACGAAATCCGGCACAGGATATTTTTTCAGTCTGTCCTGTATGGACATTTCCACTTCAACATCCCGCTTGTTATAGAACTTGAACAGATTCCACTTTTCCATATCATGCTCCGGCAGATTGCGTGTCCTGCCGCCATTGACCTTAGTCGGCTTGCAGGGAACACAGAAATATCGGATGAGGTCTTTGCCTTCCTTCAGCTTCTGTTCTTCCAGCCCAAGCACCGTACCGGCCCCGGCAAGGGATAATGGCAGTCCCATGTATGCCGACCATATCATGGAGCATTTCCACGCCGCCGGGTCAAGATAATCTCCCACTGTATCCTCATTTATGCTGTAGCTGCAAAAGCACTGTGGGTAGTTCCTTTGCAGCCACACCGAAAGACAGACCCTCTCGAAAGCCGCATTGAATGCCCATTTGGGTACGGTATCATCCGTCAGTGCCGTAATAATATCCATCGGCAGTTTCTCTCCCTGTGCCAGATCATAAACCGTGACCTTACCGCCGTTGACTGATACACCAAACAGCAGGACTTCAAAGTTAGGGGACTGGGCATATTTATAGACCCCGCACTTCTGCAAATCCACATCGCTGTAACTCTCAATATCAATCGAGAGTGTATTAATTTTTCCCATATTGTCACCATCCTTAATATAAGCAAGGCGGCGAAGAATGCACCTCCGCCGCCCGCTGTCATTTACTCTGCCTTATTAGCAGACTCTTCATTTTTCTTACGCTTTTTCTCCTTGCGGGTGTCAATTGCACACTTGATGATGAACCCCACATTTGCAATGAAGGTACCCATCACAGCACCGAAACACACGGAAAGCATCAAATTCTGAACTGTAGTCATAATAATCCGCCCTCCTTATCCGAGAAAATCTTCATCAGCTTCGGTTGCAAAGTCATCCTCTGCACGGCTCTTTCCGCCAAGCGGCTCTCCGTCTTTCATTTTCTGAAGATTGTTCAGACCGCAGGCAATACCCTTATTGCCGTTGGAGTTGAAGGCATAGAAGTTGATGCTGGCACGACCATACACACCGCTGTACACCTCGCTGCGGTCGATGATAGGCTGACGGTCTGCATCTACGATGCCCGGTGCAGATGCACTGTTGGCATTGACGAAATAGCAACCTGCATAGGCTTCATCATCAGGTCTTTCGAGATCGCCGTCACGAAGTGGAGTCTTAAGTACAGAAAGTGCAGGCACGGTCTTGCCATTGCCCTTCAGTTTGGATTGACCTTCCTCATAGGCAGACTGGATAGCCGCCTTGATTTTGTTGACCGTTGCAGTATCATCCTTCGGGATGATAAGACTCACGCTGAACTTCGGTGCGCCGCCGTTGATGGATTTCGCATCCCACACATTTGCATAAGACCAGCGGGTGTTTACTCCAGTGATAACCTTGGTAGGGTTGGTATAATTCTTTGACATATTATTTGTCCTCCTTAAAATCGTTTGCTGCTGTATTCATTGCCGGACGCTTGTCCGACATAGGAACTAAAGTTGGCTTGCCCTGCGGTTTTTCAATAAACCCGGAGAGCAGTTCTTCAAATCTTGTCTTGCCGAGCAGTTTAGTCATTGCCGTAATCCCCAGAACCTTATGTTCAAATGGGTCATATCCTGCTTCCTTGACCGTATCTGCCACGGTTGTTTCATTTACATATTTTCTGTTGGAGCGTCCTTCGACAATCTTCCAGTCTTTCCACTCCTTACCGCTGACTGCCTGTTGCAAAGCATATTCCTTAATATCGCCCGCCCAAGATACCAGTGCGTCTACTTTTGAAAGAATGGCCTCTATCTCATCATCTTCAAGTGTGGAAGGCATCTCAAAATCGTAGCGCGCAAGTTCAAGATTGTATTCGGCTCTCTTTCGGCAGGTAGCTTTTACCTTACAGAACTGGCAGTGGTCTCCGGCTTTGTATTCACCCTCGCCCTTTGCCGCCAGCTGTGCTGTGGGACTAAGCACCTCATCCGCCCATTCCAGAAGTTCTTCCTTGGAAATGGTGTATGTGCTGACTCTGTCCCTTCTCGGCTGGAAGATGGTCATGGTCACCGAATCAATATCGTAGATGCCGTCAAACAGCTGTAAGGCTCCCAGTGCATAGCACATCATCTGCGGATTCTTTTCGGCTTCTACCAAAATTCCGACACCGTACTTGAAATCAATCACGGTAAGGGTTTCATCTGATACGATGACACAGTCCCCGGTGCCAAATCCCTCCGGCACCCATCTGGAAAAATCGAGATGCTGTTCAATCAGAACAATGGGGTCTTTGCACTTTTCCTTTGCCGCCGCAAGCTGCTCCATCACATACTGAGCATACATATCGGAGCAGTCTGCCATTTCTTCATCGAAATACTGCAAATTCTCCGTAGGGTCTTTTGACTTCTGTCCCAGTGCGGTTTTCAGCTTATGTTCGCAAAGGCTGTGGGCATCGGTGCCCTGCATTGCAAACTCACTGGCTGTATCTCCTGCCTTGGAACAGAGCAGAGCCGAGGGTGGGCATTCCAGCCACCTGTGACTGGAAGATGCTGATAATACTGCGTGGCCCAGGCCAGCCTCTCTTGCACCTGCGGTGCAATTCACCTTCTGTTTATCCGGCATTTCCAAGCACCTCCACTTCTGCAAGCAGTGCTTTGTATTCCGCCGGGTCTACCTCGGACAGCTTCTCTGCACCATGCTTTGTGAGGACTGCCTTGACCTCTGCCGTATAGCCTTTGCGAGATTTATCCGCACACACGGCTCGGACATCTTCCAGCGTGAGTGCCTTTTTCTCCGGCACTTCCGGCCTAGACTCCTCGGCGGCTTTCTTTTTTCCAGCACTCTTTTTTGCAGTCTGTTTTTCCTCTTCCGCTGAACCGCTGAACATATCAGCCAGCCCCTCCGAAATGCCAATTAATACTTGGCCGCACTTTTTGAGTTCATCAACGATCATGGACAATTCGCTTACTTTTCCCATTCGGACTTCCTCCTTCCATATTCACTTTTTCATCGCCGCTGACTACTGAAAGCCTGTCAGCAATTCGTTTTGACACGACACTGATTGCAATAAGTACATCAGATAACTCTCGGTCGAGTTCCTGACTTTTGCATCCGTCCGTGCCTGTCCTGCATCGGTTTGTCATACATTTCCGTCCTTTCCGAGGTGCTTCGTTTGCCCCTCTGAGAGTGAAAGGACATCCTCGGCTGTTTTAAGAACCGCAATTTCAAAAAAAATATAAAAACCTGCTCCACCACATACTGCTGTGATGGAACAGGCAAGGAAGTTATTCCTTATTTATAGTCCTGCAGACAGGTGCGGAGCTTCAGCAGGATTCTCTGCTTACGCTTACCGACACCACGCTGACTCATACCGACAGCCTGTCCGATTTCCGCTTCACTGTGGTTTGTGCTGTACATCTCCATGATGGTACGGTCGATTTCTTCCAGCCCATCGAGAGCCGCATACAACTCGTCAATCATAATCTGCTTCATAACATCGGCTTCAAGGCCTGAAGTGTCAGCGGCTTCGTACTCGTTTTCTTCGTACATCTTATCCAGCGATGCCATAGGCTCCTGTCTCTGCTGACGCTTGTCCTCACGCCAAAGAGGACGCATATATTCGTAATACTGCTCCTCGGTCACGGGAATCATAATAACCTTCTTAGGTTTGTTTCCGATTCTCATCCATACCACATCCGCCGGGTTGATACCGAAATCCTTGATGGTTTCCGGGGTTACCTCCATAGGGATGTAGTGCTGCTTGTTCTCACTGCTTGTCTGTAGATTTTCAAATTTGTCCATTGTGTAGACCCTCCTTCGGTCTGAAAACCGAAATGAGGATCCACACTGAACTTCCCATAATCATTGGCCATAAGAATGAAATCCTCATTTCTTAACTGGCCAACCGTCCCAGTGGGTTGACTAATATTAACTTGTGTCCGTTTCGCCGTTCTGGGCACCGCTGATCAGGCGATGAACATTGAAACGGGGGTGTATAAAAGCAAGAATTGCTCTTGCCACACTAATGATACTCTTTCTGTGCTTTTTGCCCGTTGAACATAGTTCAATGGGCAAAGCATTGTATTTACCAATCAAGATACAAAAAATCTCGAATTCATAATAAAATTCGAGGCATAGGTGTGCATATTCGTTGACGAAAGTTCAACAAAATTATTTTTGGGTAAAAAAAATAGACCAGACTTTTACATCTGATCTATTTGGATAAATATTTTTTTATTTTGGTTGATGAATTAAATACTCATAATTTTGCTCTGTCAATTCCTCATAGATGTCATCATAATCAGTTGCCCATTTTAAATGTAGTAGGGAATCATATATACCATTTTCTGCACCTGCTTTTCCGGGCAGATATAGATTAAGGGCTAGTTCTGCAAGTTCAAGCATTTTGTTGCTAACAAGAAATGGAATATGTATGCCCAAACATGTTGATATAACATTTAGCTTCGTGAGATTCGCTCCCTTTCGAAGATTGCTGATTGTATTTTTGTCCAAACCTGTAGTATCCTCTAGCAATCTAAACGAATAATTGCATATATTTTTGCTCATTAGCTTTTTTAATGCCTCGCCAAATTCTAAACCGCTAATAGCTGCAAGCATCTCTTGAGACATTTCGTTCACCAATCCATATTGATTAACTAAATCCTCGTCAATTTCATCATAGTAATTAAATGATTTACTTGCCATTGCTGCTGGAAGTGTAATGTAGTGTAACTGACCTGTCTCTTTATCTACAACGAATTGAAGAAAGCATTCTTCCTCATGAGTTTTTGCATAGGTTGTAAGGCGTATTCTACCATTCGAATCACGCTCGATATACTTACTATCATTTATGCATAGCTTATTTTCGATGTATGCAAAACAGTCCGTTTCAATCATGCAAGACAGAGCCTTGCTCTCTGAACACCAGTTTTGCAGGGTAGAAGTCTTTACAGAAGACACATAGGTTTTGCCGATCATATTTTCTTCCGATATTACAACGCCAACAACACGTTTTTCCTTTGTATCATTTGTTGGAATATTTGTCTCCTTCTCAGGGTATAAATCTTCTCCACCGCTCAATAAAAAGTATCGCAAATATCTTTCGATGTACATTATTAAGCGAGAATCTTGATACTCTGATTTCTCCACTCGTTCAAAAAACGTCTTTGCCTTTTTTGTATCTACCGAGGATTTTAGTTCTTCGAACTTACCATGTGCCTCAATCGTTTCCTTGGTCACTTTTCGCTCCAGAAGTTCTCTAAGCAAACGCTCGTAACAACCAAGCCTTTTTGCCACTAAGCTAATTCTGTCATTTTCTGCACTTTTCATCATCTCTGAAATATAATCTCTGAATGATTTTCCGGGAACAATCTGCACCTTTCCTATCTGAATATCATGAATAAAAATATTTGCGTATTTTTGCTCCTCTTGATCCAGCATAGAAAAAGATTTATGGAGTTCTTTTAATGTACTCTCCAATGACGCTGGATCATATGCGTTTTCTATCAATTTGAGAAATTTTTCAAATCGAGAGTTCATATAATCCGCATCAATTTTCCCTGTGTCATACTCGGTAATATGTGTATCTATTTCGTAGGGAACATCTCCACCACGACCACCGCCACCGCCTTTGGCAAGCTCTTTGTATCTTGCAAGAAGAATTAGGTATGCCATTTCATCGAATTTCATCACAATATTTGAGCCATGTTCATCTTGATAAATATTTTCAGTCCAATTAAAACCTTGGATTGTTGCAGCTTCTAAATGCGTTGAAAATTGCTTAAAAAGCTTTGCAAACTTAGCCTTAACCGATGATTCATCAGGTAGTTTTTCAAAATCTTTAATTCTAGCATTGCTAAACAGTTCAGATATCTCATCAAACAGTTCGTTCATTTTGCGCAGGTTATTAGGTAGCTTATCAACAAACAATCCTGTAGGGATGTCACCAGAGTATGCTTTAACCGCTGCCTCAATATTTTTCTCCATAGTATTTGGGCGTCTATAATATTTGATGATGCCAAACGGTTTATCCACCAAATTAAATAGACGATTGGTACGCGAAAACGCTTGAATAAGATTCTCATATTCCATCACCTTATCCAAATAGAGCGTATTCACCCACTTGGAGTCAAAGCCTGTAAGCATCTGATTCACAACTATTAGAATATCGATCTGTTCATCAGTAGTAATACGCTCGTAAGGTTTTTTATGTGCTAATCTCAGGCTTACATCTTTTCTGAATCTGTCATAAGATGCCATAGTGAAAGGTTGTGAGAATTTGCTTTCATAATCCTCAAGCATTTCCACAATACCATCTTCTTTGTCTAATGAGCCGCCACCTTCGTTGTCGATGGTAGGGTCAAACATAGCAGTTATATTTAATTCTGGCATTTGATCCTTCATTAATCGGTAGTAAGCCACTGCCTCAGGGATACTGCTAGTAGCAAAAATTGCATGAAACTTTCTGCCTCTGCTGTAAATGATCCACTTTTTCTTTATATCAGAAATAACCCCATCTCTGTATTGGCTAGACTGATATTGTTCATTTGGAATAAAATCTTCAATGCCGCTGACCCATTTTCCATCAACTAGTTCGCCATACATTTTAACTTGAGAGGAGTCCATGTATTTATAGAACATTTTTTCTTTCTGCGGATCACCTATAACATCTGCCTGAGTAGAGGCTTTCGCCTTGTGAAGTGCTACTTGCTCTCTAACGTCAGAATCATCAAAAATTTTCACCATATAAGGATCAAAGCCTAGAACATTCTTGTCACGTATTCCATCCGCCAAAGTGTAGCGGTGTATTTCATCACCAAATATAGTAGGGGTGGTGCTGTCTTTTTTAATATTAATCTCTTGGATCGGGGTTCCGGTAAATCCGAAAATTAATGCATTTTTAAATGTGGTTTTTATTGCCGTTAACATATCTCCAAATGTAGAACGATGGCACTCGTCGATAATGATTACCATTCGTTTTGATTTAATCTTCTTTAAATCATCCTCTCCAGCCTCTTTTGTAAGACCACTCAGTTTTTGAATGGAAGTGACAATCAAGTTAATATCTTTATCATCGCTCTTAAGTTTGGAAATTAAAATATCGGTGTTTTCAGTCGCCTGCACGGACTCGTTTTCATTAGCGAAAGACCGATATTCCTTTAATGATTGTATGCCGAGTTCTTTTCTATCCACCAAGAAAACTACTTTGTCAGCATCATGAGAGCTTGCAATAAGCTGGGCAGATTTAAAACTGGTCATTGTTTTGCCTGAGCCTGTGGTGTGCCATACATGACCACCCAACTGATTATTGTCTGCCCAGTTCTTTTTTGCCACTGTGTCCGCAATACCAATTGCCGCATAATATTGATAACTACGCATTACTTTCAGCACACCCTCATCGGTATCGGCAATAGTGTAAAAACCAATAAGCATATGCGCCATTGGAATGTTCAACAAATCAAGAATGACTTTGTGCCATTCATTTGTAGGTTCGTTATCGCTATTTGCCCAGTGGAAATAGAATGCCTTATTAAACTTAACACCTTCACCGGGGTTTGCAAAATATACGGCTTCTTCTGGTTGCATTGCCACAAAAACTTGCACCAATGAAAACAGTCCTCTAAAAACGCCCTCATAAGTGTACTTTTCTATTTGGTTATATGCTTCGCTAACGGGTATACCGCTTTTTTTAACTCTATATGGATAACAGGCATACCGTTAATCAAAAGCATCAAGTCACCACGGCGGTTATTTAATATGGGAGACTTAGTTGAAAAGTGTGGTTGTTGCACGATTTGGTAGCGACTTTCACCATAGGCAATTTCCTGTCGGTCATATATTTTAAGACTGACTTCCTTGCCGAAATTAGTGGTATCATCGGGGTTATCACGCTTTATAGATACGCTTTTACCATTGATAAAGCCATTTAGTTTGTATGGTGATTGCAGTAGATTCACTTGCTCTAAAATTTGCTGCATTTCGCTTTCTGTCAATGGGCATTCGTTCAACCTCACTTTTTGACGGTTGTTATTAAACAAAATATCTGCCCAGTTTTGTATCAATTGCTTTTCGGTAGGGTTGCGCAGTACAGTAGACTCCCAACCGCAATCTATTAGAGCTTTTATGACCGCCTCTTCAAAATCCTTTTCTTTGTCAAAATACAATGCAATACACCTCCTATACAAACATTTTTTCCATACAAGCGGACTTGATGTTTTTTAGTTTTTCAAGCTTGCGTTGATGAAGGGTGATAAGGTTGTCTAGGTTGTCAAGGAACTGCCCAATCTTGCGTTGTTCTTCAATTTTGGGCAATGCCACTTCTCCCATACAAAGCTTGTCATAGTAGAAGTAAAGGCGCACTCCACCTTCTTGTAATTGTACTATAAGCTTCTGAAAATCAGGTGACTTAAACCAGTGCCACAGAAGGTGGTCATCTATATCATCTGTTGTTTTGAAAACTTCATAAAGCGAGCTGACTATTATATTTTTAGAGGTTTTTTGGTATCCAATAGAACCAACATTTATTCTTGCCGGATTATATGCAAACGAATTCGGGCTGACAATATAATACATTCTTTTGTCCGCTTCACGCATAGTACCGCCATTCTCAAACTTCTCATCTTGTGGTACAAATCCGTGTTCACTTGTTATGGAATAACTTTCCAACGGCAGGTTTTCTTTGTTCTTTTCACCCGATAGAAATGTTATATCCGAGAACTTACGCTGTTCCCAAGCTTCAGTAAATCCTGTAAAACGAATCTCTGGCACATCGCATCCTTCTTTAGGAAACATTTTCTCAAACATTGCCTTTTTTACAATTACCAGCTTTTCATACTTCGCTGTTTCTAAAGCAATCATATTATCTAAAGAAGATAGGTGTTCACCAATTTTTTCTTGCTCGTCAAAATCTGTCGATAGAATTACCTCGGTTTCTTTTACACCAGTTCTAGAGATAGATGTTACTTTCACGCCCTGCATAAGCTGAAAAAGGTTGTTGTGGTATTTATGTGAGTTAAGGTAGTACCCCATGTATTTTGGTGCATATTTTTCTTTCGGACGACAAGGCATAGTATGGAGTCCTGCGATAATCGGCATTTCTTCAACACTAATCACTTCAGTGCATTTTCCAACGGTTTCGTCCTCGGCAGTATCTGTTATTACAATATCCCCTTCTTTTAGATGAGACCTGATGAACTTTGTTGCGATAGCTGGGTCACTGATGAAAGGTAGTTTCTCAATACTGACGTCAATGTATTCTCCAAACTTTGTAAGAACATCACCATAATGAATGTTTTTTGCAGCGCCAGTCTCTGAATTTAGGGCATCTCTTGAAAGGGTGTTATTCGAAAGCATATCAAACACATCATCAAATTTCTTCTTTGCCCATTCATCTTTAAAGCCTGCAAATCGAATTTCAGGTTTTTTTGCTTGTGTTGACATCATTCCACCCCCAAAATGTTCTTTAGTTCTGCTAAACCTTTGATGTCGTAATCGCTGCCTACTAATTCATCAATCATGCCACCTAACGCTGTGCTTGTTTTTTCTATTTGGGTTTCGATATCCGAAAAAGTAGTGCAATATTTCTCGTGCAAATGACACACCTTACTAATCAGCTCTTCAATAATTTCATCTGGTATAGCAAACAGTGAATCCACCAATGGTTTTATCCATTTTTGCTCCAGTAGGTATAACGATTCTTCTTCGCTCAAATTCTCAATGGTATCTTTTGTCTTGAGATGCAGTGCATCTGATTTTTGTTTTAACACTCGTTTTGCTTGGCTTTCTTCCTCTATAAGGGATAAAACCGTCATTATCTTTTGTTCAAAAGAACCGTCTGGTAAAGCATACTTTCGTTGCAATTCGCTAATTCTAGTATTAACCGTTGTTTTCTTATAAGTGCCATCTGCACCCTTCTCCATCAAATCCCAGTCAACTTTTTTACAACTAATGATATATGCAAGTTTTTCATTTTTCTTAGTTAGCTTGAGATATTCTCGTAAGGCTTTAATTTCAGGGTTTTTATAATCGTTAATTGCTTCTGATATAAAGTTTCTTACCTCTTTTGCCACAAAAGCGTCCTTTGTATCGTTTAAAACACCGCTTTCTTTTTCTTCCATATCAAAAGCTTCCATAATTTCTACATATAGTGCAGTGATTTCAGATAGTCTCTTTTCTATTGCTTTTAACTCTGCTAAATCTGCTGTTAACATCTCTTTCTGGACCAAATCAAACGGCAAAATATGTCCTCGCCAACCTTCCTGAACCTCTGGAACTTCATCGTCATTGGCTTCTTTCTTTTTCATTACCATATTGGGGTCAACTTGATTAATTACTTCAAACCCCTCAGACTGTAGCATTTCTAAATCAGCAGAAATAACATCCCAATTATCGGACAATATTTGGAATGCTTTATATTTGTCGGTAAGCTTCACGTTTTCTATCCTTGCAAATATATCATTGCTAACAATGTCTTTTTGTTGCTCAGCACTTACATCTAAAATCCCATCAATTAAATCTGCTTTTAGTGACGCATAGAACCCATCAAATTCTCTTGAGAAAATCCTTTTGTAGTATTCGAGCGAAGCATGATTCATAATAGCGGACTTAATGTCCTCATGGGCCATTTCTAAATATTCATCAGAAATACTAGTGAAAATATCTTCTTTTAAATTAGGGAAAGCATCCCAATATGAAGCCAATTGGTCTACTTCTTTTACTGGAATTCCGCCAAACATAGTTGCATGAATATCCCAACTTTCTGCAGGCTCTAAAGAGTTAACATAACGAGGAATGTTCAAGTTGTAATCATTGTCGCTAATAGTTTTCTTTGTAACAACTGCTGAATATTTGTCTATTGTAGCTCTGCTTTTAAGCGTGTCGACAATTTTCTTAATATCGCAGGATCTTAGTTTGTTGTTCTTGCCAGCTTTCTCAAATCCCTTAGAAGCATCAATAATGAGAACGTCAGAGGTTGGACGATTACGTTTCAAAACCATGATTATAGTAGGTATACCAGTTCCAAAGAAAATGTTGGAAGGCAAACCGATGATGGCGTCAATGTTGTTCTTTTCAATTAGATTTGTTCTAATTTTGCCCTCGTCACCGCCTCTAAAAAGAACGCCATGGGGAAGAACAATGGTCATAATGCCATCATCCTCGAGATGGTATAGTTCATGTAACAAGAACGCATAATCGGCCTTACCTTTTGGAGCAACACCGTAATTTTTATACCGTGGGTCATGCTCTTTTTCAGTTGAATCCCATTTTTGAGAATACGGCGGATTGGAAACCACAGCGTCCACACGAATCAGGTGATAAGTCTTGTCTTTGTCGGAATCCTCGAAAAACGGCCAATCTTCTTCCAGTGTATCGCCATTTCGCACGTTAATATTGGCAGGATTGATACCACGCATAACTAGATTCATTCGTGTGAGGTTGTAGGTATTTTCCTTAAGTTCCTGAGCGTAATAATCTATTTTATTTTCACCCTCTATGTATTTCGCAATAGAATTACCGATGTTGATTAGGAGCGACCCCGACCCCGAGGTAGGGTCATATATCTTGATTTGCTCTCTGTCTTGCAAGTGTTCTGCAATAATTTCCGACATTAAAACAGACACCTCATGAGGTGTGTAAAATTCGCCAGCTTTTTTTCCTGCGTTAGATGCAAACTTGCTTATTAGATCTTCATAAATAAAGCCAAGAACATCATAGTCTTGTTTTCCGTCCATAGGAATTTTGCGGATCAATTTGAGCAGGCCTCTTACAGCTTTAGTTTGTGCCTGCGCTGTTTCGCCAAGCTTAGACAGACCCGTCTGCAGTGTTTTGAAGATATTTTCAAACAGCTTTTTATATACACTGTCAATGTTTAGTTCAAAAGATGCCAAGGCATCACGTACATTCGATATATCAAAGTCATTGCCTTTTTCAAGCCACGTCGAAAAAAGGTTGTCATAAGAGATAAAATAGCCCAATTTTTCTCTTACATGAGCAGCATATTTCTCATCCTTTTCATTTAACTTTTTTATGTCTTCGTCTTTTAGGTTTTCTTTTTTAAATAATGCCACTTCTTTTTCTGACAAGTATTTATAGAAGATAAAACCAAGAATAAAATCCTTGTACTCATTTGCCTCAATTTTAGACCTCATTTGGTTTGCGGATTCCCATATTGTTGAAGCTAGTTGCTGTTTATTCATATTATTTATCCTCTCTTTACATAGCATATTTGTATGTCGTATCCCAAACCTTCCATCATTTGCACAAAGGTCTTATTTAAAACATCATGGTTCTTTTTTACGATTTTATTTACATACTGCCCCGTAGTGCCTATTTTTTGAGTAAGGTCTACTTGAGTCATGTCATTTTCTAAACATTTCATTTTAATGTCCTTTTCGACATTGTTTAATATCATGAGCGTCCTCCTTTTCACCAAAAAGGTGTTTATATGACGATATAGTCTATTCACAGTATATCGCAAATTTCTTTGTTTTACAATACTAATTAGATTATTTTTTATAACATAAAAGTTATTTATAACGTAATTATTATTGTATAATACCTTTTATTTTAGACACCATATGTCTGATAATAGTTGAATACTTCTCAACTATTTTATCCGAATATATTTTAGAATCGTACAGTTGTTATAGGATTCAACTTTGTTACTATCCCCCTCGGCAATCGTTAATAGGTATGCAAATTCCGACCGTTTTCGGCATTCTGGGTGCAGCCATTTTCTTGTTCCGGGCAAAAAAGCAAGACCGATATCCTCGATCATTCACAGAAAGCCTTATTCTAAGCCACTTTCAGCCTTTAATCCTTGTATCAATCACGCAACTGCCTCCTCCTTTTTCCAAATTTTAAAATTCACCTTCCCACATAGTAAACTAGGACTTGACAACCCGTCTTTTTAGAGTTTATATAACAGCGGCGGGGTTTCCCCGACAATAAAAAACGTCATGGCAGACTGATGTGTTTGCACCACACCAGTCCTGCACTAAGGTGATTGAGCCACCCAGCACAACCGCAAAAGCGGCACCACGACAAGGCTATTATATCGCATTTGTCTCAGCTGCACAATAAGCAATTAACAGCGCGTGCATGGGAAAAGAGGATTCCATCCTCCGCCTTTGCATGCGCTTTTGAAGATACGGGAAATACCCGACCCCATAAATGAAAGGTCGGGATAACATGAACATTTTTCATCACACAGACAGCTTCTTCAGCTGTCCAGACAGCGGAGTCACCGAAGACTCTCTGCTGTCAATTTTTAAACTGGCAAAGCAGATTCGTCTGCGGCTTGGCAAACAAGGGTATTTGCTGGATCACTACCTCTCCATGATTTTTGAAGGTATGAGTGGTGACCAACTTGCCTTTGAAACTGCAGATGAGGGTTTCCGAACAGGAGGCGAACTGCAAGGCCTGCTGTTTCACGTTCTGGATGGAACAGAACCACAGCATGAGCATCCGCTCTACCCACGAATCAAAGAACTTTACGAACGGTATACAGACAAACTGATTTTCCAAGAACGCTACACTAATCTTTCCATACTGCTTCTCTTTTTGGCAGACGGAGCAATGGCGGATTCCACAGAAAAGTTTGTAAAAGAGCAGGTGACTAACATTGGCGGCTCGGTGGACATCATACGGGTGCAGGAAGTTTATGACCAGATTTCTCATATAGCTGGCGAATCAATGCTGGAGGAATTAAATCACCGGATAAAGCAGCGGTTTATTATTGCACCAGCTTCCGCTTTGTTTGCACAGGGATTTACGGATGAATTACTCTACAAACTAACCTATCGTGACATTGAAACTAGCAGGCAGATGTTCCAGCTTCTTCTGGATATAATACCGTCAGATATGGAAGTGGTATAGGCTCATGAAAAATTATGCACCTTTAACCCAAGAGCAATTCAATATTCTTCTGAAATGCTATTACTTAAGAAAATACACAAAAGTAGCCAAAACTGAAAAAATAACCACTGACAAGGTAAAGCGGATTAAAGAAAATGCCCTCAGGTCAGTCCGGCTGGCATACAGCAAGTCATATATGCAGGGATTAAGATTTGATGGAAAGACCGTCCTACAGCATATGGCTGCACGCTGCGGCATGGCAGAAAATGACCTGTCTAAAATTTTTGATAAATATATTGCAGAGGGGCTGGCTTCTGAATACAAGCGATATTGGGAACGTATAAGAAAAGCCGGAGATACCCCTACAGCAGCGGAACTGCTTGACTTTATTTATGACAAATTTGAAGTGGATATCGAGGGTGGCATCTAAATACCATTTAGACAGTCCAACCAAGACAGTAAAGGAGCGTACACCCTATTGGTTGGCGCTCCTTTAATTCTCTAATTTTTTATATTCTGTCTGAATGATACTCTACAAATACTTCTTAAACGCCTTTTTCATCTTCATCGCAGCATCCATCGCCCATTCAAACTGCTCTGGCCATTTATCCTTATTGTCAAAATCCGCCTCATGAATTACCAAAATCCTGCTTGCCTTTTTATCCGGCAATTCTCTCCAATCCAGTGCCATTCCCATGTCCGATTCAATGTCCGCCTTGTGGGAATAAAATTTCTGATAAAGTTCCTTATCGTCAGTGATATACCATTCAACGGTAATGTTGTTGTCCTTCCTCACTTGCAGCAAATCAATATGACAGGCAGAAGAACCAACACTTAAAGTCATCCAATGGTCAGTGCTGGCTTTTCTTCTGCTAAAGGCCTTAGCAAACGCCGCATTATGAAAAGCATATTCGTTAAAGGCAGCCCAATAATCATATCTCGCCTGCAATGTGGGAGAACTGCTTGTTTGACGCTTAATTTCCTTCGCCCAGTCATTGGGTTTCTCAATGACTTCAAATTTTACAGCAATATCTGAATCGCCGATTTGAAATAACTTAACCTCCAAAAGGAAAAATGCAATATTTTCATCCGTATGGTTGTTCAGCCATTCGATTGCCGCCCTGTGCTCTTCACGAGCGCGCTTTACAACCCAAATCACAATATCCGCTGCTTTCCCTGATGCATATGTAATCAACTTGCCAAGATGGTCATGGTTGGTATCTTCCAGTTGATTTTCAATAATAATCTTTCTGTCCGTCCCAGTCTCAGTCGCATAAATATCCACATTAAAATCGCCGACACTTGATTCCGTTTCGTCCACGGTAATCTCCAATCCCACAGCATCTGACAGCAGAGAAAGATTATCCTCCTCTGCAAGCCACGGTGTGAAATCCAATGCTTCGTGCGGCCACACTTTTCTTAAATCCTTTATCTCTTTAAGCTGCCCTAAATTTATCACTCTAAATCCCTCCCTGTCCATTTTGACATCAACTCCATGCATCAGCCATTTGGCTTGCATTTCAGTGTCTCCGATTGCTGTCAATAGCACTATACACTCGCACTATGCCAGCAGTCCTAAGCACTCACCAAGCCAATATCGAATAATAAGTCATAGGGCAGATTTCAAAATCTCATCAAGGCATCATTGAAACCTCGCCCTATTTCCCAAATTTCCTGCTCACTTGCGCTGAAAGCCAACTTCCGAAGAATGCCCATTTCATCGGCTTTTCCAGCACTTTTACTTGTCTTTTCTCGTCATTAAACAAACGCACTCAACGTGGCTCGTCCTCGGAAACAGGTCGTAGGCTTGGGCTTTTTCTAGGGTGTAGCCGGCGTTTGTGAGTTCTTTTACGTCGCGGGCGAGGGTGGCGGGGTCGCAGGAGACGTAGACGACGCGGGGCGGGAGCATGCGCAGGATGGCGTCGCGCGTGGCTTCGTCCAGCCCTTTCCGGGGCGGGTCGACGACGAGCACATCGGGCGTTTCGCCGCGCCCCGCGAACATGGCGGCGGCCTGTCCCGCGTCCGCGCAAATAAATTCCACGTTGGTAACGCCGTTTCGCGCGGCGTTCTGCCGGGCGTTTTCCACCGCTTCGGGCACGATTTCGACCGCGATGACGCGCAAAGCCCGCTCGGCCAGCGACAGCGTAATGGTGCCCGCGCCGCAGTACAGCTCCACCGCGGTCTCGCTGCCGGTCAGGCCGGCGAAATCCAAGGCGCATTCATACAGCTTTTCCGCTTGCGCGTGGTTGACCTGATAAAACGCCGCCGGCGAAAGCAGGAACGAGTGCCCGCACAGCCGGTCCTCCAGCAGCGGCTCGCCCCAGAGCACGTCGGTGCGGTCGCCGAGGATCACGTTATCGTCCCGCTGGTTATGGTTAAGCAGCACGCCCGTGAGGGACGGCAGCGCGGCCCGCAGCGAATCGACCAGCGCGTCGAGCGCGGGCAGCTTGCGCGTGGCGGAGATGAGCGTTAGCTGGCATTCGCCGCTCGCCTCGCCCACGCGGACATAGATGTGGCGCACCGTGCCCCGTTTTTTTCCGTAATCATAGGGCGGCACCTGATTTTGATTCATCCAATCGCGCACCACGGCGGCGGCGCGGTCTGCTGTTTCGGACTGGATAAGGCATTTTTCCACGGGCACGATATCGTGGCTGCGCGGGCGGTAAAAGCCGGTCACGACCCGGCCCGCCGCGTTCAGGCCGACCGGGTATTGGGCCTTATTCCGGTAGTGCGCGGTTTCCGGCGCGCCCACGATGCCGATGAGCTTCGCGCCGTCCTGCCCGCCGATGCGGACAAGCGCGTCCCGCACCTTTTTCTCCTTGGCGCGCTTTTCCTCTTCGTAGGTGATGTGCTGGTAGCAGCAGCCGCCGCACTGCGCGGCCACCGGGCACAGGGGCGCGATGCGGTGCTTGGACGGCACAACGATCTCTTCGATGCGGCCGAACGCCACGCTCTTCCCCACCTTGGTGATGCGGATATCGCACTGGTCGCCAACGGCGGCGCGGGGCACGAATACGGCCACGCCGTCCACCTTGGCCACACCGGCGCCATCCGCCGTATAATCCATGATCTGCGCGCGATAAATTTTATTTTTCACAAGCTCCATCTGTTTCGGGCTCCTTTTGGCTTCCTATCTTTAGTTTCCTATCTTTGTATTATATCATGTGCACTGCGCATACTGCAATCGAAAGGAGGCTTGCAGCATGGATAAAAAAGAGGTTTCCGGCGATATTCCCTTTTCGTTTTTAGAGGAAATGGGCCATAACACACGCGCCATGGACCGGTTTTTTGAGCTGACGCGGGAGCAGCGCGAAAACCTGATAGATCACGCCGCGATCGGCGACCCGCCGGACGAGCGCATCTCAGAAACGCTCAAGTCGCTGTCGAACGGCGGCGAGGGCTATTGCGAAAAATACTAAAAAAATCCCTTTGACCGCGCCTAACCGGCGGTCAAAGGGATTTTTTCTGTTATCACTATACCACAAAACCGGCAAATTTTCAAGTCTTGTACTGCTTCCGGCGCCGCTGTAAACTGTCTGAAGGAGGCGATGAAAATGGAACCATCCTTTGCTATGACCCTGCTTTCAGCCGGGAAGCAGCAACTGTGCGCGCAGCTGCGCGCGGCGAACGAGGTGACCGCGGCCTACGGCCTCGCCCTTTCCGAAGCGGAAATCGCGGAGCTGGCCGAGCGCCGCTTTGAGGCGCTGCGCAGCACCGGGCGCGTGGAGTTGGGCGGGGGCGTGCTGCCGCAGATCGCCAAGACGTTTTGCGATTCGCCGTATCTGAACCGCCACGATTTCGCGGACACCCTGTTTCAGTTGCAGGACTGCTTCTATTATTTCAAAAACGAATCCGCCGACCGCATCCCGGACGACGATCTGATCGACCTGATGAAAAAATATTTCGACGGGGTGTGCGAGGGCTCGCTCGAATATCTGGCGGGCACCTCGCTGGAAGAGCTGTGCCGCGCCATGCGCACGGGAGAATGGGAGGACGCGGATGAATGAACGGCCGCTTCCCGCTTCCCTGCCGCCGGAGCCGGAACAGGCGACGCAGGCCGAGCTGTTTGCGCTGCTTGCCCGGCAGACCGTGCTCTATACCGCCGGAGACAGCAGCTCGGTCCCCGTCGAGGTCGCGGAAGAACTGCTGCGTTCCATTGTCTTTACCCTTTCCCTTGGCGGGAATGCGGGCGGCGCGGCCGCGCGGCTGGCCGCCGGACAGCATGCGCTCGCGCTTTTGATGGAGGACTGCGACCGGCTGCTCCGCGGTCTCGCGGAAACGCCGCCGCCCCGCACCAATCAGGCGTACCACGACACGCTCGCCAGCATGACCGGCTATCGCAAGCGGTACGATCGTTTGTTTTTCGCGCATGTGGTGCCCGCGGATATCGATTATCCCCTCGCGTGGGCGGTGGAGGAACAAATACAGGGGATTTGCTACCTCAAGGAATACCTGCGCCGCATGGCGCTGGAAAACCGTTTGCTGCGCTTATTCGGCGCGTCGGAGACCGAGGCCCTGCTCGCCGGCTGCGGCCCCGACCCGGACGCCATGTCGCTGAACCTATACGAACCGGTCGCGGCGGCCGCGCTGGCTTTGACCCTGCTGCACGAGGACCCCGCGCCGCTTCATGTGACGGCCGAGGGGCGCGCGGCGTTGCTGCGCCGCTTTACCGCCCATGACGGCGGCGCGCTGAACCATGCCCTTGCAGCGGCGGCGGATACGCTGGCCGACCGCTATGCGCTGAACGAACCCGAGGACCGCGCCTATCTGCGGCGCGCCGCTTTGGCGCTCGCGCCGCGCATAAACGCCGCGCTTTCCGCGGGGCGGCTGGACGGCGTGTTCCCCTCCCCCTGTGTGACGCGCCAAAGCTTTCGCCGGTCTGGGTGGACGGCGCCCCCATGCCGGACGAAGCGCTGCGCGCACTGATCGCGGCGCTTGGCGAATGCCGCTTTTTGAGCGACAAGGCGGCGCTTGTCACCCGTTCGGTGCACGCGCTGCGCGATCTGACCGAGGTGCTGAACCTTTGCTTTTGGGGCGAGGAATGCGACGCATTGTTCGACTGGTACGGCCCGCACGCCTGTCTGGCGCTGCTGCAAGCGGTGCAGCGAAAACCGGATGGCTGGACCTCCGAAACCGGCTGGGAGCGCCGCCTGCGCCGGTATTTGCTGCACCATTTACGGCGATAAAAAGAGGGTGCGACGAAACGCGTTTCGTCGCACCCCTGTCATGATTGACGCGTGGTGTTATGCTTCGCTCCCAAACAGGCGGGGCGCGACCTTATACAGGATGACCGCCGCCACCGTGGTCAGAATGGTTTCGGGCAGCATGTAGGCGATGTTATAGCTAAACGAAAACGTCACCGCGCCCCAGCCGCTCAGCGCTAGGCTGTCCCAGATCAGAAAGCCGGAGACGAACGAGCAGCAGAAGCGGATCAGACACACGGCCGCCGTGCCCACGCCGATGCCGAGCATGCGGTTTTTAAACGGCTTTGCAAACACGTTTGCCGTGCCCAGCAGCGTGAACGCGAGCACATAGTCCAGCATAATCATGCCGAAATAGGCCAGAACGGTGCCGGAAAGCGGCGTGGCCCAGCCGGTGAGCATCTGCATCAGCGCGCAGGCAAAGCCGGTGAGCAGCCCCCATTTCGTGCCGTGCCGGAACGATACCAGCACGAACGGCAGCATGCTCAGCAAGGTGACCGAGCCGCCGTTGGGCGCTTTGAAGAGCGTTACCATCATCAGCACCGTGCCGAGCGCCACCATCAGCGCGCACTCGACGAGCACGTGGATATGGCTCATGCTTTTTGTTTCAGTCATTTCTATATTCCTCCCCTTCGATTGACCGCAAGACGGAAAAACGCCCCCGGCCATGCGGCCGGGGGCGTTCAAAAAAGCTGACGCAGCGCAAAAATGAAACGCGCCTTGCTGTTTATTTGGACTCCCTCCGCCGGCATGACCCGGATCAGGTTCATAGGGTATTTCTCAGCCGCCGGTGGCGGCACCCCTGTCTTGTCGTGCCTTTAGTATAGCAGAGGAGGCAAGCGAAGTCAAGCGTCCAAATCACGCTTCGGGCGTGGGCGCGTCGCCGCCGTCCGCACCGCTCTGGTCCTCCGGCGCGGGCGCGGGTTCGGGACCGGCCACAGGCTCCGGGGCGGGCGCGGGTTCGGGCGTCGGCAGCGGCGCGGGCTGCGGGGCCGCCGCCGGGGCGGCGTTCTCGATCGGCACGCCGAACACATCGACCGGGCCGCGCGGCATGGCGGGCGCGATCGCCTGATACAGGCCGTAGAACGAAGTCGTCGTGTAAGCGCCGATGAAGGTGCCCAGCACCAAGCAGATGCAAAGCAGCGCGATCACGGAGAGCGCGGAGATCAGCAGGCTGCCGCCCATAGCGTTCAGCAGGGCGCACACAATATACAGTGCGAAAAACAGCAGGTACCAGCCGATGAAGCTGAGATAGAAAACAAACAGCTGGAACAGGTTGCCCTTGAACGCGCGGCTGCCCTCGCGCGTGGCGGCCCAAACGCCGCGCCGCTCATCCTCGTGCACCAGCGCATAGCCCGCCATATAGGTGCCGACCTTGACCGAAAGAATCAGGACGGCGATAATGAACAAAATGGTGGCCACGAGCATGACCGCGCCCGCGCCCGAACCGCCGGTGGTATCAAAGCCATAGCCCCGTCCGTACATCTGCGACTGGCGCATTGCCTCGGAAATAGTGGCGGCGACCAGAACGACCGTATAGATCACCGTGGGCGCCAGCATCCACAGCCAGCCGCGCAGCGCCAGACAGGCGCTCATTTTCACGCCGGTCCAGTAGGAGCGCAGCGAGGTAAAGGGCCGGAACAGAATCGAAACGCCGGGCTCCTCCCCGCGCGACAGGCCTATGTAAAACTTCTGCATGCCGTAGGTCAGCGGGCCCGCGACAAAGAACATCAGCGCGATCAGCAGAAAATAGCTGCCGTATAGATTGACCAGCGCGCCGCTCACCTGCGCGGGCGACGGCGCCGCCCCCATGAAGCTGAGCCGGAGCAGCGGCGCGAATACAATGAACATCCAAATGATCAGGATCAGGATCAGCGGCAGCGCGAACAGCACGTTGACGCCGATGCAGCGGCCGAGGTGCTCGGTCACCTGCTCCTTGCTCCTTGCCTTGACTTGCTTTCGTATCTCTGCGAAATTACCCATCTTGTTTTCCCCCTTCATTTTGCGGCGGCCCGATCAGGCCGCCGGTTGCGCGCCCTCGCCGCCGTCCCCTTCGCCGGCGCCCTCCGCGGGCGCTTGCCCGCCGGATTCCGCGCCCTCGCCCTCGCTCTTGGGCGCTTCGGGATCGGGCGTATCCGTTTTAGGCGTTTCGGTCTTGGGCGGCGTGGGCTGGATGGTGCCGACATAAACGATCTTATCCCGCTTCTGGTAGCTCGAATTGTTGGCCAGCACTTCGGTGGTTTTGCCGTTTTCGGTCACGACCTTGTAGGTGCGGGTGGAATAGCCGGTGATACCGCTCTGATCCAGCCGCGTCTGGCCCACCGTCATGGAATTATCCTTCTTTTCCACCGTGCTCGGCGCGTAGGTCGCGAGCACCTCGGTGCGGGTCTTGACCGATTTATCGCTCACCTTGGTGCCGACCAGCGTCATGATCATCTGGCCGTCCGTCTGCTGGGCCAAGATCTTGATCGGATAATCGGTGCTGTTTTTAAAGCGGAAATCGAGATTGCCAAAGTCCACCGTCGCGTCCTCGCCCAGCGGCGTGTAGGCCACGGTGAAGCTGTGGTTGGTGCGCTCCGTAACCGCCAAATCGGCGCGGAGCACGGCCATATACAGGGTGGAGGACGGCTGGCACACGCCGCCGCCGAATTCATCCACGATCTGTCCGTTTACATAGGCGTGCGCGGGCTTGTAGCCGCGCGCCTCGGTGCGCTCGCCGACGACGCCGTTGTAGGAAAATTCATCGCCGGGGTTTAGGATCGTGCCGTTGATCGCCTTGGAGGCGAGGCGCACGTTGTTGGTGCGCTGGGTGTTGCCCTCGTCCAGATAGGTGGAGGTTTGCGCGAGCGTATCGCGGAACAGCTTTTCCTTCAAATCCGCCGCCGTGACCTTGGCCGGGGTCTTTTTAATCGGAATTTGATAGCTTTCGGCCGAGCCGTCGCCCACGATCTTTTTTGCCTCTTCCATATCGAATTGCACGCCGGGCTTTTCGGGCACAATGGTCTTGCCGTCCTTCTTATCGACCGTGGCGCTCACGGCTTCGCCGATCACGGCCTCGCCGATCTTATCCAGATCGATCTGCGGGGTCTCGGTCAGCGTGGTGTCGACCGCGTAGGGTTCAAAATCCATCAGCCGGATCTTGCCCGCGAGCGCCTTCTCGACCACCGCGCTGTCGAACTTCACGCCGGGCTTGCCCGCGTGGATGGTCATGGTGTCCTCGCCGATGTCCCAAGTGGGCTCGACCGGGTCGGTCAGCGCTTCGGCGCCGATATCGGCCAGCGTTTTTTGCAGGCCCTCTTCATCCACCGTGGCGGCAAGCTGCGCCTCGCCCTGACCGAAAACAGCCGAAACGACCTGCCACATGCGCGCAAACGGGTTGCCCGTGCGGCCGACCGCCATGGCGTTCTCCACCGAGCCCTTCGCGTCAATGCCTTCGAGCACGTCGGTCACGGGGATATCATAGGTCTTTTCATAAATGGTAACGGATACCGCGGCGTTTTTATAAAGCGGCTCGCTTTTTTCCTCAATCTCTTCCAGCGCCTCGGTTCGGTTCATGCCGCCCACGGGGATCGACCCCACGGTAACGCCGGGGAACACATTCGGGTACAGATAGGTGAACCCGCACAGCAGCAAAACGAGCAGCGCAAACACGCCGCCCGCTATCGCGGCGGCCAGCGGCGCGCGGCTTTTGCCCTTCGCGGACTTTGGCGCTTTATCCTGCTTCTGCACGATGTGCGCTCCCTTCTTTGGTTGCTTATCGTTGCTGCCAAACATCAGAGGTCTCCTTTTTTCGCTGTCTCTATATATGCGCAATTTCACAAAAACAATACACGTATCCCAAACGGCCATATATCTGTTCGCCATTTTTCGACCGGATAGTCCGTGCTTATTATAGACGATTCGCCTCTTTGATGCAACAACAAAACGGTTAAAGCTTTGCCGCCGGGGTGTAAAATCCAAAACTTAATGCCGCATTGAAAAAAGCGCGCAAAGCAGTTATACTGACTATAAAAAAGGAGACGCGTGAAATGTTTGATATAGAGAGCGACTACAAACCCCAAATTGACAAATTGCGCAGGCTGGTCAAATCCTCCAAAGCCTTTGAGGAGGCGATGGAGCTGGCGCTTTCCATACACGCGGTCACGCACACCGGCACGGTATCCGGCAGCGGCCGCCCCACGTTCTGCGACGATATATTGGACGGTCTGCCCGACGAGGCGTACAGCGTGATGCCCACGAAAAAAGATGAGACCATCGCGTGGCATCTGTGGCACATCGCCAGAATCGAAGATCTGGTGGGCAATCTTTTGATCGCGGAGCAAGACCAAGTTTTAAACGACGCATGGCTGGACCGGCTGGGCGTCGCCGTCAAGGACACCGGCAACGCCATGACGGACGCGCAGATCATCGATCTCAGCAAGCGGGTCGATAAGCGCGCGCTGATCGCGTACCGCGACGCGGTGGGCCGCCAAACGCGCGCCCTTTTAAAAAGCTTGACCCCCGACGACCTGAAACGAAAGCCCGCGCCCGCCGCTTTGGATCGGCTTGACGGCGAGGGCGGCCTGCTGGCGTGCAAAAACTCGATATGGCTCAAGGCTTTCTGGGGCAAGCATACGGTGGCCGGGCTGATTCTGCTGCCCCTCACCCGCCACCACATGATGCACCTGCCGGACAGCCTAGCGATCAAGGAATTTGTCAAAACCGGCGCGCCCGCGTTCGCCGGGTAGCGCGCCGCCGCTTGCTTTCCGGAACCATAGCGCCGACAGTGCGGTATAGCGAGAAAACCCGGCGTCCCTTCTGGCGAAAGCCAAGAGGGGCGCCGGGTTTTTATCGTTTGTTTTCGTCCTGCGCGCCGGGCCGTTCGCTACCGCCCCGTCATTGCACCTCGTCCAGCCGCACCCAGACGTTTCCCCCGCGGCAGCTTTCGACGCAGGCCTGCACAAAGCGCACGCCGTCCACGCCGTCCTGCGCGCGCGGGTAGAAATAGCGGTCGTCCGACTCGCAAACGCCGTTTTTCCGATCCAGCAGGTGCTGGCAGAACGCCCGGTACAGGTTGGCGAACGCCTCGTAAAACCCTTCCGGATGACCGGCGGGCAGGCGGGAAGCCGCCCTGCTGTCCGCGCCCAAGTAATCGCGCCCCGCGGCCAAGATCTGTACCGTTCCCCCCAGCTTGGACAGCCGCAGGTGGGTCGGATCGTCGTGCGACCACTCGACCGTGCCCTTGTCCCCCATGATCTTGAGTTCGATCGTACAATCGTGCCCGATCGCCGTGTTCGAGGTCCACAGCAGCCCGCCCGTGCCGTCCGCGCAGCGCAGCAGCACGCGGGCGGTTGTTTCAAGCGGCGCGCCTTCCGGATAATAGCTGAAATCGGCCAGCACGCGGTCCAGCCGCAGGCCGGTCATGGAGCGGATCAAATAGTATAGGTGCACGCCCATACCGGCCGTCACATTGGAGTTTCCCGAGACCGCGGGGTCGCCGATCCAGCTCGTGAAGTTCTTTTCCCCGCTGTTTAACCCTAGAATCATCCAATCCTGCGGGTATTCCGCCACAATATCGGTGATCCTGCCGATCTCCCCCGCTTCGATCAGCCGTTTGCATTCCCGCATGATGGGATAGTGCGCGTAGGTATAGGGCACGCAGACCGCAAGGCCGTTTTTCTCGGCCAAATCGCGCAGCTCCTCCGCTTCGCGGACGCAAAGCGTGAACGGCTTTTCGCAAACCACGCTGATGCCATGCTCCAAAAAGCACTTAGTCACGCCGTAGTGCGTCTTATTGGGCGTGACGATGCTGACAAAGTCGATCCCATCCGGCCGCTTTGCCTCGGCTTCGGCCATCTCCTCGTAGGAGCTGTAAATCCGGTCGGGCGGCACGCCCCAAAATTCGCCGTCCGCGCGGTTGCGCTCCGGGTCGCGGGTAAAGCACCCGGCGGAAAGCACCGCCAGTCCGTCGATTCCGGCGCCGCGGCGGTGGCTGTTACCAATGTTGCCGCCGTTGCCGCCGCCCACCATGCCAAAACGCAGTTTTTTTTCCATGTTACGCCCTCCTCTGTCCGTCCGCGCCGCGCGGGTACAGCACGATTTTGACCGCCTCGCGCGCGCGCATCAGCGCAATGCCCGTTTCTATTTCGTCCAGCGGCAGCTCGTGCGTGATCAGCCGGTCGAGCTGGAGCGCCGGGTCTTGCAGCAGCTCGATCGCGGGCGGGAAGCTGTGCAGCGTGCTCAGCGTCGCCGTAATGGTCAGCTCCTTGATGTTGATGTCCGCCGGGCGGATGGACGACCGCTGCGTGCCGTCCTGTCCAAACACCAGAATGCGGCCGCCGCATTTCATCCCATCGATCGCCTGCGCGAGCACGGGCCCCGCGCCGACCGCGTCGATCGCAATATCGGCCGGCTCGCCCCAGCACGCGCCGAGCGCCTCGGCCAGCGGTTCCTTCGCCGGGTCGATCACCGCGTCCGCGCCGCAGCGCGCCGCGTCCCGGCGGCGGCTCTCCATGGTTTCGCATACCGCCACATGGCGCACGCCGCAAACCTTCAGCACCCGCAGAAAGATAAGGCCGATCGCCCCCGCGCCAAACAGCGCCACGCGCTCGAACGGCAGCGGACGGATGCGCCGCACCCCGTTCAGCACGCAGGCCAGCGGCTCGGCCAGCGCGGCCAGTTTGGCGGGCAGCTCCGGCGGGATCGGATGCAGCTGCCTTGCCGGTACCACGCAGTATTCCGCGAACCCGCCGTTTTTCCACTGGCCGATGTTTTGCGCGTTGCGGCACAGGTTTTCATGGCCGCTTCTGCATGCGGGACACACGCCGCAGCGGATGTTCGGCTCCACCACCACGCGGTCGCCCGGCGCAACGTTTTGCACACCGCTGCCGACCGCCGCCACCGTGGCCGCGAATTCATGCCCCATCGTCGTGCCCGGGTCGCCCCGCTGTCCCTGCGGCACCTTCAAAATGTGCAGGTCGCTGCCGCAGATGCTCGCCGCTTCCACGCGCAGCAGCACATCGTCCGCCGCCTCGATCCGGGGGATCGGTATCTCCCGCACGCGGATCACGCCGCCGCCCTCGAATACCGCCGCCTGCATTGTTTTCTTATCCATGGTCTATCACCCTTTCTTTTCAAAAGCCCCGTCCGGCGAATGCCGATTACTATTGACACGCAAAAGACGGGAACGTTCCCATATTGGGCGCAAAAAAATCATATCCGGTTTCTCATCTGTGGGTCCAGATTTTCAAGGCTTTCCTTGTTCGCTATGTTCAGCGGCGTATAAAACGTCGGCTCCGGCGGCCTGTCGCCGCTGAGCAGGTATTGATACAGCGCCTTGATGCTTTCATAGCCCTCTCGGAACGGGTTTTGGGTGATTACAAAATCGACCGCGTCCTTACGGCACAGTTCGATGGTCTCCTCAAAAATATCGCAGCCGATCAAGGCGATGTGCGCGCGGCCGCTGTCAAGCGCCGCCTGCGCGATCTGCGGATAGCTGATGCCCGTGCAAAACACGCCGTCGTTTTTTTCCGCGCTTTGGAAATAGGCGAGCGCCTGCCCGTAGTTCTGCGGGTCGCCCTCGCCGATGCAGCCCACCTGCCGCACCGCGACCGAGCCGCCCTTTTGCTCCAGCGCTTTCTGAAAGCCCTTTAGCCGTTCGGTATAGGCGTGGTACTGGGCGCTTTCCTGAAAGACCGTTACGTTTCCGCGCCCGCCCAGCGCCGTGTGCATCAGGCTGCCCGCCACGCGGCCCGCCTGAAAGTAGTTTTGTCCAATAAAGCAAAAGCGTTTGGACTGCGGCAAATCCGAGCTGACCGTGATGACCGGTATGCCCTTTGCTTCGAGCAGGTTGACCGCTTCGATGATGCGGGGATGCAGCACCGGCTTGAGCACCACGCCGCGCACGCCGCTCGCCGCGAGCTGCCGCAATAGGCGGTACTGCTCCTCGTACTCGCCCGTGTGCATATCGTAAAATTCCAACCGGATGCCCAGATCGTAGAATTCGCTCTGCGCCGCTTCCAGCCCCTCGCGAATCTGCTGTTCAAACACGCGCCACCGAAAAACCACCGCGATCCGCATGGGCGAACGCTGCCTGCGCAGCGCCCGGCCGGCCGCGTTGGTGCGGTACCCGCTCTCCTCCGCGATGCGAAGGATGCGCTCGCGCAGTTCGGGCTTGACGCCGGACTGCCCTTTCAGCGCGCGGTCCACCGTGGATTTGGAGGTTCCGGCCTCGTCTGCTATTGTCTTGATCGTGGGACGCATCACCGGCCGACCTCATTTCCGCAAGCCAAATTTTCTTCTTTCGATAGCCTTATTATAAGCGGCCTGCCGCTGCTTCGCAATGCATATTTCTCACAATCTTGCCGCGCGAACTTTGTTAACAATATTCACATATTTATATCATTTTTTTAAAATGGGAACGTCACCACTATTTTTATATCGGTATATATGTGCGTATTTTTCCATCTTTTCATTTGGCCTTCATGCGAAAAAGAGGGCCGCCGAAGCGCTTCGGCGGCCCCATTATCATAGGATTTCTTATTTGCTGACGGTCTGCTTCAGCGCGTCGATGGAGGTAAGGACGCCCGCCTCGGTGGACATGGTCAGGTCCTCCATTTCGAGGGATACGTCGCCGTCGTAGCCCATCATGTGGACTACCGAGAAGAACTCCTTCCACCACTGTAGGTCCTTGCCGCAGCCGACGGCCACATAGTTCCACACGCGCTCCGCCGAATCGGTGACCGGGCGGGGCTCCAAAATGCCGTCCACATCCGCCAGACCGCGCTCGATGCGCGCGTCCTTGCCGTGCACGTGGTAGATGCAGCCCGCGAGCTTTCGCGCCGCCGCGATCGGGTCCGCGCCCAGCACCATCATGTGCGACGGGTCGAGGTTGATGCCGATCATCGGCCCCACCGCCTCGCGCAGCTTCAAAAGCGTCGAAGCGCTCCATACCATCGTGCCCGGGAACTCCTCGATCGCGATCTGCTCCACGCCGCACTTTTCACAATGCGCCGCAAATTCCTTCCAGAACTCGATGGTCACCTTCCACTGGTATTCATAGGCCGGGGCCATAAAGTCCGGCCACGAAACCGTCGAGGTGATCCAGTTGGGCGTGGTATCGCCGGGCGCGCCCGCGGGCAGGCCCGCCATGGCCACCAGCTTTTTCACGCCCAGCTTGCCCGCGAGTGCGGCGCAGTCGTACATGCTTTTGGCGTATTCCTTGCCGGTCTCGCTCGGCCAAGTCGGGTTGCAGGAGGTGTTCAGCGCGGAAATGCGCATGCCCCGCTTGTCCAGCTCGGCCAGCAGGTCCTTGCGCTTGCCCTCGTCCGCCAGCAGCGCGGCGGTGTCAATATGCTTGCGCGCCCCCCAGCCGCCCGCGGTCATTTCCACCGCGTCTAGTCCTAGGCTTTTTACCTTGTCCAGCATGTCCGTGAAGGACAGGTCCGCGAATACGTCCGTGCAAATTGCTAATTTCATATGGAATGCTCTCCTTATATCTAAAAGTTGCCCTCACCGCCTTCTGGCGGGCGCACCCGCGCCCGCCAGAGAAGAAGAAAGAAGAAAATGAAATGATATGAGCTTATTGATAGAACGCCGGCATGGGATCGTATACGATCTCCACAACGCTTTGCGTGTCACGCGCCTTGGACGCGGCTGCGGCGGCCACCTGACCGGCATAGCCGTCCCAAGCGGTCGGGCCGTCCACGCGGCCTTCCTTGGTGGAATTGATCCACTCCTGAAATTCCGTATCATACGCGTCGGCGAAGCGGGTCGACCAATCGGCGTCGATATCGTGGCCGACATGCGCCTCCGCGCAGACGTTGATCGTCGGGGATTCGGGCAGGTTGAGGATCGCGTCCTCACAGCAAACCTCGCATTTGATCTGGTAGCAGTGCCCGGTGCAGACAAACGCCTCCACATCGATACGCACGCCGGACTTGGTCGTCAAGATCATGATCTGCGGGTCCTGTAGGTTTTCATGCGCCTTGCGGGTCTTTTTCGGGAACACGACCTCGGCGGTGGCGTAATCCTCGCCGAGCAGCCAGCGCAGCACGTCGATCTCGTGGATCATCGAGTTTTCCACTTCCATGGGCGTGTCGTAGTTGGTATCCACGCCCGGGTTGCGGTGCGCGCAGTGCAGCATGAGCGGCTCGCCGTATTTGCGGGACCTGATCGCTTCTTTCAGCTGCTTATAGCCCGCGTCGTAGCGGCGCATAAAGCCTACCTGCACCAAATGCTTGCCCGAAGCCATTTCGGCGTCTACGATCTTTTTGCAGGTCTCCGCTTCGGGAGCCAGCGGCTTTTCGCAGAACACCGGCTTGCCCGCCGCGATCGCCGCGAGCACATATTCCGCGTGGAACGGGTCGAGCGTAGTGACGATGACCGCCTCCACCTCGGGCGACGCGATCATTTCCTCGCCGGTCTCAAAGGCCTTGAGGCCGTACTTTTCCGCGACCGACTTGCAGAAATCCGCGTTCTGATCCGCGCAGGCAACGACCTTGCCGCCGGACAGCTTGTTGTTGATGCGTTCAATATGGGTGCGTCCGATCGCGCCGGTGCCGACGATACCGATTTTCAGTTCTTTCGCCATGATACCTTCCTCCTATTCGTTGGGGCGGGTCTGTTCCGCCCCTTCCGCGTTTAGCCCGCGTACTCGGCCACGTTGTCCGCCGTGACGGACTGGAACGGAACCAGCACTTCCTTGCCCGGGTCCTCGCCCGCCATCAGCTTGGTCATAACGCCGTAGGCGGCCTCCGCCTGACCGGGCGCGTCCTGTAGGATCGTCTGTACCATTTCGCCCGCCTGAATGGCCGTATAAGCTTCCGCAAGGCCGTCCACGCCGGTCACCTGTACGCCTTCCAGACGGTTCGCGCCCTTGAGCGCTTCAACTGCGCCCAGCGCCATCTGGTCGTTCGCGGCCACGATCGCGTCAAACTGCGGGTACTTCTGAATCCAGTCCTCGGTGATCTGCATGGCCTTAGCCATTTCGTAGTTGCCGTCCAGATCGGCAAGAATCTCCACATCGTCGCGGCCCGCTTCCTTCAGCGCGTCTTGGAAGCCCTGACGGCGGTCGGTCGAGTGCTGCATACCGGCTGTGCCCGCCAAATACAGTACCTTGGCGTTCTCCGGCAGCGTGGTGGCCAGATATTCGCCCTGCATGTGGCCCGCGTCGTAGTTTTCAGAGCCCACGTAGATGTAATCGCCCGAAGCGGCCTTGATGCCGAGACATACGACCGGGATATTCGCGGCGTTCGCGGCTTCCACCGCGGGTACGATCGCTTCCGCGTCGTTCGGAACCAGCACGAGCAGGTCGACGCCCTTGGCGATAAAGGTGTCGGCGTCGCCGAGCTGCTTGGTGGAATCCTGATTGGCGTCCGCAAATTCCAGATCGATGTTCGCGCCCTCGGCTTCGACCTTGGCGATCAAAGCGTCCTTGCGCGCCACCATGAATACGTCGGAATCCGCGCCGTTGCAGTAGCCGACCACATACTTGTCGCCCGCGCCGGAAGCGCCGGTGTCGCCCGTGTCTCCGCCCTTGCTGTCGCCGCCTCCGCAGCCGGTCAGCATGCCCAGTGTCATTGCGCTCACCATGCCGAGCGCGGCCAGTCTTTTTAGGTTCATCATGTTATTTCTCCTCCTATTTTTCTCTTCGTTTATTGCAAAGCGCCTTGCCGCGCCTCACTTCTTTTACTTGGCCTTGGCCGCCGCGCGCTTGGTCACCACGTCGACGATGACCGCGATCAGGATGATCAGGCCCTTGACGATCTGCTGCCAGTACGCGTTGATGCCCAAAAGGTTCTGCGCGTTGTTGATGATGCCGACGATGATCGCGCCGATCAGCGTGCCGGTGATCGTGCCCGAGCCGCCCGCCAGCGACGTGCCGCCGACCACGCAGGCCGTGATCGCGTCAAATTCGTAGGAAACGCCCGCGGAGGGTTGGCCGGTGCCCATGCGGCTCATGAACAGCACGCCCGCGATCGCCGCCATCAGGCCGTCGATCAAAAACGCCTTGCGCACCACGTTCTTGGATTTGATACCGGACGCTTCCGCCGCGTTGATATTGCCGCCCACCGCGAACAGATGGCGGCCGAACTTGGTCTTGTTGAGGATGACCCAGCACACGACAAACAGTACGACCAGAATAATGACCGAGATCGGGATTGGGCCCAGATAGCCTTGGCCGATCGACTTAAAGATACCGTCCATGCCGGAAACCGGCTTGCCGCCGGTGATGAGCAGCGCGGAACCGCGCGCCACCGTGGTGACGGCCAGCGTCATGATGAACGCGGGAATATCGAACTTGGTGATGACAAAGCCGTTGATGCCGCCGATGACCGCGCCCAAGATGAGCGCCGCTACGATGGAAACAACCAGCGCGAGGCCCGCGCCCATGGAGCCCTGCGTCGCGACCATGACCATACAGGACACGCAGCCGATCAGCGCGATCTCCGAACCGAGCGCGACGTTGATGTGGCCGAGGATGATGACGAACTCCACGCCGAAGCCGAGAATGGTCACCACCGCGATTTGACGCAGGATGTTGGTCAGGTTATCCTTGCCGAAGAAGTCCGGCACAAACAGGCTGGCGGCCACAAAAATGACGACCAACAGCAGGAACGTGCCGTATTTACCGTAAAACTTACCGAAGTTAAATTCTTTTTTCGTCTTTTCCATTGTCAACCTCTCCCCTTTGTAGCCAGTGTCATAATGCTTTCCTGTGTTGCCTGCGCGCGGTCCAGAATGCCGTTCATCCTGCCCTCCTGCATGACGACCACGCGGTCCGACATGCCGAGGATTTCGGGCAGCTCGGAGGAGATCATAATGATCGCCATGCCCTGCCGCGCGAACTTGCACATCAGCTTGTGTATTTCGCTTTTCGCGCCCACGTCGATACCGCGCGTCGGCTCGTCGAGGATCATCACCTTCACGTCGCCGATCAGCCACTTGGCTAAGACGACCTTTTGCTGGTTGCCGCCCGAAAGCGTGCCCGCCGCCACGTTCTGGTTCGCCACCTTGATTTGCAGCAGCTTTACCATTTCCTCGGTGTCTTTATCGATTTCCTGATCGTTGACAAGGCCGCCGTGCGTGAATTTATCCAGATTGACGAGCGACACATTGTCGTGGATGCTGCGGCCCAGCACAAGGCCGTAGCCCTTGCGGTCCTCGTTGATCATGGCGATGCCCGCCTTTACAGCGTCCGCCGTGTGGTGGATATGCACCTGCTGTCCGTTTAAGTACACCTCGCCGCTGGTATAGCGGTCCAGCCCGAAGATCGCGCGCATCAATTCGCTGCGGCCCGCGCCGACCAGACCGGAAAAGCCCAGAATCTCGCCCTTGCGCAGGGTAAAGCTGATGTTTTCAAAGCGCCCGCCGTCCGGCTTTTCCTGCGTCAGGTTCTTCACCTCAAGCACGACCTCGCCGATCGGTATGTCGGTTTCCTTGGGGAAAACGTTGGTGATCTCGCGGCCCACCATGCGGGATACGAGCTTGCCCGCGTCGTAATCGCTCGCCGGGCCGGATTCGATCCATTTGCCGTCGCGGATAATGGTGATCTCGTCCGCGATACGGAAAATTTCGTCCATCTTATGGGTGATGTATAAAATCGCAACGCCTTGCTCGCGCAGCTTGAATATTTGCTTAAATAAAACCTCGATCTCGGCGTCCGCGATGGCGGACGACGGTTCGTCCATAATGATGACCTGCGCGTTCATCGAGATCGCCTTGGCAATCTCGACCAGCTGATGCCCGGCGATCGATAATTCCCGCATTTTCTGATGGGCGTTGTAGGGAATCTCAAGCTGATCGAGCAGCGCTTGGGTATCGCTGTACAGCTTGCCGAAATTCACGAACATGCCCTTCATCGGCTCGCGGCCCAGATAGACGTTTTCCGCGATTGTCATATCCATCACGGGGTTGAGCTCCTGATAGATCATCGCGATGCCCATTTTAATGGTATCCTCGACCGAGTGCTTGCCGATTTGCTGACCCTTAAAGAACATTTCGCCTTCGTCGGCCACATAGGTGCCGTTTATGGTTTTCATGAGTGTTGACTTACCCGCGCCGTTCTCGCCGCAGATGACATGTACCTTGCCCGGCCTTACCTTTAGGTTAACGCCGTCCAGCGCCCGGACACCGGGAAATACCTTGACGATATTTCGCATTTCCAGAACAAATTCCGAATTGGCCATGTGCCTTCTCCCTCCTCTTTCTTCTTCGCGCCATTACGAGTACGTACTCGTAATCTTCTAAAAAAATTTGCTGCCGTATGTAATGCTATGTAGCCTCCTCTCTCGTTTACGAGTACGTACTCGTAAACATGTTTAAAAAAATACCGACCGTAATCGCACATTGTAAGGTTCTTTACCGGATTGCGAGTACGTACTCGCAATCCGGTAAAAAATATTTGCAGCGCGGCTGCAAATATTTTTTTAGAAAAGACTTTCCTTTACTAATATCTTTACATCGGTAAATATTTTATCCTGTGCGGGTTTCTGGCCAAATACCAGATCGTTCATCAGCAGCTGCACCGGCAGCTCTCCCTGCCGCTCCAACTCGCTCGCGAGGGTACAGTCGATCACATCCTGCCGCATCAGCTCCAATATCAGCGGGTAATCCTCATAGGATACCGCGTGTACCGTGCGGTGCCGCCCACTTTCCTGCAAGGCGCGGCCAACCTCTGACACGCCGCCGCAGGTAATATAAAGCCCTTTAAGATCGGGATGCTGCCGCAGCAGTTCCTTTGTTTTTTCGTAGGTGATTTGCGGGTCCTCGAAGCTTTCAATGCATTCGATGATCTGCATATTGGGGTAATTTTCCTTTATAAAATCGGTAAAGCCCTGTTCGCGCACGCTGACGTAGTAGCTGTTGTTTTCCACCTCGACCGAGCTGGACACGATCGCCAGTTTTCCGTGACCGCCCAAGAGCTGGCCCATGATGCGGCCCGCGATGCGGCTGGCGCGAACGCCGTCCTGCCCGACGTAGCAGGCGCGCTTGGTGCCGTCCACATCGGAATTGGTGGTGATGACCGGAATACCGGCGCTTGCCGCCCGATCGATCGCGGCCTTCACGCGGCCTGCGTTGATGGGGCTTAAAATGATGCCGTCGACCTTGTTGGAAACCGCCTGATCGATCAGCTCTTTTTGTCTCTGCGCATCCTGAAAGGATGAAAAATGATACTCTATCGAAATATCGAAGCCAACCTGCTCGGCGACCCCTTTTTCGATGCCCTGCCGGAGAAAGGGCTGCGCGTCCACCTCGACCAGAATGGCGGCGATGCGGTATTGCTTGCCCTGCCGCTGCAAGACCCGGCCCGCCGGGTTGGGCCTGTACCCTACCTCTTGAATGATCCGCTGGATCCGCTGGCGTACATCGTCGCTCACGCCGA
Source organism: Agathobaculum sp. NTUH-O15-33 (assembly GCF_033193315.1). NCBI lineage: Bacteria > Bacillati > Bacillota > Clostridia > Eubacteriales > Butyricicoccaceae > Agathobaculum > Agathobaculum sp. NTUH-O15-33. Next base: position 1,314,043 of record NZ_CP136187.1, on the reverse strand, counting down.
TCCGGTTATGCAATACTTTGTCTACCGTCGCGGGATGTACGCCGGCTATCTCCGCGATCTCCTTGATTGTCACTTTCATCCGGCGCTCACATCCTTGTATTTTCTACCACCCTTTACAATCGCACTATTTGTTTTAGCGAGTACGTACTCTTTTGTTACGATTACGTACTCGTTTGTTGTTGTGATACTATTATGTCGCATATTTCCTCCTATGTCAATGACATTTTCGTTGGTTTTTCACACTTTGTGAACTCTGCACTTTTTTACCAACCGTTATTCATGCAAACTGAACAGTCGTTCAACCAAAACAGCTAAACGACTTTTCCGTTCTTTGGTCAATATGATATGCCGGTTTCGTGCTCCTATGTCGGCCCTCAAGCAAAACGGGGCTGTCGAATCGCTTCGGCAGCCCCCGCGTCATCGGGATCTTTTATTTGCTGACGGTCTGCTTCAGCGCGTCGATGGAGGTAAGAACGCCCGCCTCGGTGGACATGGTCAGGTCCTCCATTTCGAGGGAAACGTCGCCGTCGTAGCCCATCATGTGGACCACGGAGAAGAACTCCTTCCACCACTGCAGGTCCTTGCCGCAGCCGACGGCCACGTAGTTCCACACGCGCTCCGCCGAATCGGTGACCGGGCGGGGCTCCAGAATGCCATCCACATCCGCCAGACCGCGCTCGATGCGTGCGTCCTTACCGTGCACGTGGTAGATGCAGCCCGCGAGCTTGCGCGCCGCCGCGATCGGGTCCGCGCCCAGCACCATCATGTGCGACGGGTCGAGGTTGATGCCGATCATCGGCCCCACCGCCTCGCGCAGCTTCAAAAGCGTCGAAGCGCTCCATACCATGGTGCCCGGGAACTCCTCGATCGCGATCTGCTCCACGCCGCACTTTTCGCAATGCGCCGCAAATTCCTTCCAGAACTCGATGGTCACCTTCCACTGGTACTCATAGGCCGGGGCCATGAAGTCCGGCCACGAAACCGTCGAGGTGATCCAGTTGGGCGTGGTGTCGCCGGGCGCGCCGGCGGGCAGGCCCGCCATGGCCACCAGCTTTTTCACGCCCAGCTTGCCCGCGAGCGCGGCGCAGTCGTACATGCTCTTCGCGTATTCCTTGCCGGTCTCGCTCGGCCACGTCGGGTTGCAGGAGGTGTTCAGCGCGGAAATGCGCATGCCCCGCTTGTCGAGCTCGGCCAGCAGGTCCTTGCGCTTGCCCTCGTCCGCCAGCAGCGCGGCGGTGTCAATATGCTTGCGCGCGCCCCAGCCGCCCGCGGTCATTTCCACCGCGTCCAGCCCCAGACTTTTTACCTTGTCCAGCATGTCCGTGAAGGACAGGTCCGCGAATACGTCCGTGCAAATTGCTAATTTCATATGGAATGCTCTCCTTTATTGTTTGTTGGTTAAGGCCCACCGATGTTGTAGGGCGTGGTGACCTCACCACGCCGAGAGCGAAGCGCCGGGATACACAAGATCAGCCAACTGGCCGGTACGGCCGGGCTTTTCAGTAAATGTTACACCCCTTCGAGACGGCGGGGTGAGGTCACCCCGCCCTACCTTTTCGGTGACCGCGTTAACGTTTTTTGGCTGTGGCGGGCACGTCAAGGACGTGCCCGCCGGCCAGAGAAGAAAGAAGAAAAAAGAAAAGAATTGGTTTTACTTGAAGTCGACCCAGACGGCGCCCTTGTCGGCGGATTCGACGCACTTGACCACCCAGCGGATGCCTTCGATGCCGTGCTCCAAATCGGGGTAAACGAGGTTTTTCAGCGTCTCTTCGTCGCCGCGGTTCTTCGCGTCCATCGCGACCGCGAAGCGGTTGTAGAGGTTGGACCAAGAATCGATCAGGCCGGTGTAGTGCAGCGCGCCCAAGCGTTCGTACTCCAGCGCTTCCGGGGTCAGGTAGTCCATGGCGCGCACCAAGGTCTGCGCGGGCTTGCCCTGTACCTCATAGTGCAGTTCGTCCGGGTGCATGTCGTTCCACTCCAGCGATGCCTTGGTGCCGACGATGCGGATGTGCTGGCTCGACATATCGCCCGCGTTGACGGCCGAGGCCCACATGCGGCCCACCGCGCCGTTTTCATACCGCATCAGCACGTACGCGTTGTCCTCCAAGGGCGCGCGGGAGCCGACGAAGCTCTGGCGGTCGCACAGCACCTGCTTGAGCTTGAGCTGCGGGCAGACCAGCTCGGACATGTAGAAGGTATGGGTGGACAGGTCGCCCAGCACGAAGGACGGGCCGGACTTTTTGGGATCGACGCGCCACTTCTGGCCCTCGGCCTGCGTGTCGCCGGTCGGGTCGCAGCCGAAGCCGTGCGCGTAGCGCAAATCGACCATGGTGACCTCGCCGATGTCGCCGTTCAGGATCATCTGCCGCATCTGCGTGAGCAGGTCGAAGCCGGAGAAGCCGTAGGTCACGCAGACAAGCTTGCCCACGCGCTCGGAAATCTTCTTGATCTCCTCGCCCTCTTCCACGGTGAAGAACAGCGGCTTTTCGCAAATGACGTGCAGACCGGCTTCCAGCGCGGCCTTGCAGACCTCGAAGTGCTGGAAGTTCGGGGTGGCGATGTCCACGGCTTCGATGCCGTCCGGGCGCTTCGCCTCGGCCTCGAACATGGTCTTGTAATCCGGGTACAGGCGGTCCTTGTCCATGCACAGCGCCACGCCGAAGTCCACGCAGCGCTGGAAATCCAGATCGAACGCCGCCGCTTTCAGTACAAACGAGGTGTTGTCGCGCATCGCGCCCAGACGGTGCTTGTAGCCCACGCCGCTCGTCTTGCCGCCGCCCACGATGCCCCAACGGAACGGTCTGTCTATCTTCTTTTCGCCAATCAACATTTTAATACGCCCACTTTCTGTTTTGTTTATGAATTTTGTTATTCACATACGTCCATTCGTCAAAGGCTGAAACGCATAACAGAAATGCACAAACAAGCCGTTTAAACTTTGTTTATTATGGCCTATTCCCTTTTCTGTGCCTTTATTATATGCTATTGAGAACGCCTAGTAAATGCGGCGTTTTGCTTTATAATTCATCGATATTGCTTTCTTAATCAAGCGGTGCAAAGGCAATGTCATTAAGTTAAGGGGAACGCATAGGAAAAACAAGGGATTGACCGAGATTGTAGGGCGTGCCGCCCTCTGTATAGCCCACATGGTATACAACATGTCCAAGCACATGGTATACAGTTTATGTGGCCCAATAAATGTGCTTAGAAGTAATCAATCTCTCGCTGAGATTGATGGAAGCCACACGGAAGGAGCCATAGTGGAGGTCAACAGAATTCTCCCCCGAATCCGTAAGTTGGAGGTAGGTTCCAGCGAAAGCCTCAGAGAGATAGTAGCGATGCCTACAAATGCTAACGTAGCCCTTGTAGTTGACTTTTCTAAGCCTAGCTCCATCAGGATAATCAGGTTCCGGGGGCTGCTGAATGAACGGTCTGCTGCTGACTTTATAGTGCTTGGCAGGGACATCAAGGCCAAGCGCGGAGTGGGGACGTTCGTAGTTGTACTCATACTGCCAGTCATCAAATGCCTGTTGTGCATCACATAAGTTAAGCATTGTGCGGTGCCTAAGCAATTCTTCCTTCAACGTACGGTGAAAACGTTCCTCCTTGCCTTGGGTCTGCGGGTGCATGGGACGGCCATGGATCGGCCGGATGTTCAGACGCATCATCCACACATCGAACATGGTGATACCCCCCTTGCTGTCGCCCCAGGGCTTCCCATTGTCGCACAACAGTTCATGCGGTAGACCGTACATCTCGAAAACTTGGATAAGGGCAGGATAAAACCTTTCGTAGGACAATGAGTCCTCAGCCTTTAGGCACAGAGAAAACCGGGAGTGGTCATCCAAAATCGTCAGTGGATAGCACCGCTGCCCATTGAGCATCGTAAAGTCGCCTTTGTAGTCCATTTGCCACAAATCGTTGGGACATTCTCTGGCAAAGCGATTAATGGGCTTGTGTTTCTGGCTGATTTCCGGTTCGATTCGTTCGTTTCGCTTAAGAATATTGCCGATTGTGCTTTTGCATGGCAGTTCTGTGTAGCCTTTATTTTGCAAATATCGCTCCAGCTTTCTGGGACCCCACGCCGGATGTTCATCCCGCGCGGACAATATCAGTTCTTGCGTTGCTGCCGATGTCTGGGTTCTTTGATGCGTCGGTGCCCGACCGCGGTCGGTCAGTTCCTCTCCAGCCTGAAACCTTCGTAACCACTTATAACCTGTTTTTCGTGTGATTTCGTGTTTTCTACATAGAGCGCTAAAACTTATCTCTCGTTGCTGTGCCTCCCTTACAAACGTTTCTCGTTCTGACTTTACTGTTTTCTCTTTCCACGGCATAAGCAATTCTCCTTTTCCCACTTATACCGTTATTTTACTCCTAAACTGTATACCATGTGCTTGGACAAACTGTTTACTATGTGACTGGGCTATACAGCCCTCGGCGCGCCGTCTCGAAGGAACGTAACGCTTCCTGAGAAACCATGTCCCTTCGCTTGGCCGTACCAGCCTGTTTGATGCTCTCACTTATCCCGGTGCTTCGCTCTCGGCGCGCCGAGGGCGTCGCGCCCTACATTTTCTGTCTTTGCGTTTCCTTTTTGCATTGCCTGACCTTATCTGAATGACATTGGGTGCAAAGGAGTGTTCTTTTTGAAAAGCGTCGACCCCGGCATTCTGCCCCATTCCACCTGTTTTTCCTTCACCCCGCCCGACGTTGCGCGGGAGCTGCTTTTTTATCCCACATGGTGCGGACATTACTACTGCAACGACAATTACTTTATACGCCGCCAGTCGTATCCGCCGCTGCTGCTTGTGTTCGTGCGGCAGGGCTCGTTCCATTTCGAGTATCAGGGGCAGGCGCGCACGGCCAAAAAAGGCGATGTGGTGCTGATCGATTGTCAGGCGCCCCATTATTATCAGGCCGAAAACGGCCTTGAATTTCTCTACCTGCATATCGACGGTTCCAACGCGCACGATATTTGCCGCCATATCATCGAAACGCAGGGCTGGTTGCTCGGGCGCGACACGAACATGCTGATTGGCAAGCAGCTATACGATATGGTGCAGTTTTACGACCAAGGCGGTATCGACACGCCGTTTGACAGCTCCATGCGCATTTACCGCTTATTCGAGCTGCTCATGGCGCCGACCGCGCAGGAGCGCGAGATCGGCGGGCCGATCGAGGACGCCATCCAGTACATCCGCGGCCATGTCGGCAAGAGCGTCACGCTTGACGAGCTGGCCGGGGTGGCCAAGCTCAGTCCGTTTTATTTTTCCCACTGTTTCAAACGCCAGACCGGCTTTTCGCCCATGGAATACGTGATCAACACCCGCATCGAGCAGGCCAAGGTGCTGCTTCTGCGCACGACGCGTTCCATCGAAGAAATCGCCTACGCGGTCGGCTACGCTTCGAGCGGCAGCCTGATCAATCTGTTCGTCAAGCGGGTAGGCGTTTCCCCCGGCCAATACCGCAGAGAGCGCCAGACCGGCGCGTAAAGGGCTGCAAAGCCGCCCCTTCGATCGAGTGTTCCGGTTCCGGCGCGCCGAGGACGTCGCGCCCTACATTTTCTGTGTTTGCGATACCTTTTTGTCTCGCCCGACCTTATCTGAATGACATTTGATTGCGCGCTGCGGCGCGAAGTTTTTTGACAAGCTAACGCGCCCGCCGTTCCCTGTTAAGAGGAAGCGGCGGGCGCGTTTATTTCATTCTTACCAAGGCTGCGCATAGCCCCATGTGCCGATACCCAGCGGAGAGAACGCGGTGTAAACGGCAACGATACACACGATAATGAGCACGGTCGCGACCCAGCGGTACTTCCACGGGGTCAGGTCGACCGCGCCGACATCCTTCTGCACCCACGGCGCGGGGTTTTGGCGCTTGTTATACCAGTTCATCACCAGCATCAGCACCAGTTCCAGCGGCAGCAGCACGAGCACGGCGTATAAGTAGTGGAACCGGTCGCCCAGAAACAGCAGGAACGAGCCATAAGCGGCCACATGCACGCCCAAAACGACTTTTGCCGCGTAGCCGGGCAGGTGCTTGAAGAAGAAGCCCCCGAACACCGCCGAAAGCACGGGCAGCGCGATGAGCATGACGAGCGAATCGAGGAAGGTTTTCAGTCCCGCCGGGAAGAAATAGATCAGCGGGCCGACGATGGTGGTCAGCACCGCGAATACGATTCCCACCTTTTTGCCCACCCGGACCAGCTTGGCTTCCGAGGCGTGCGGATCGACGAACTCCTTATAAATATCCATTGTGAACATGGTGTCCACCGAGTTGAGCACCGAATTGAAGGAGGACAGGATCGCGCCCAGCATGACCGCCGCAAAAAAGCCCATCAGCGGCGCGGGGATCACCTGTGTCACGAGCTGAGGGTACGCCTCGTCCATCATCGCTACCTGATCGCCTTGCAGTTCAAACATCGCAAAGGCGATTACGCCCGGCAGCGCGAGGTACATAAAGCCGATGATCTTGAGAAAGGCGCAGTAAAGCGCGCCCTTTTGCGCTTCCTTCAAATTTTCCGCGGCTAAAACGCGCTGAATGAACGACTGGTGCGTGCACCACGACTGCAAGCCGAGGAACAAAAGGCCGGTGAACACGGTAGGCCACGGCACGGCGGGAGGCAGCGAATCCGCCGGCGCGATCGAGTTGAGCATGTCCGAATGGTTGGCGATTAGGTACCGCACGCCGTCCATAATGCCCTCGCCGCCCGAAATGTGGCCCAGCGCGCTGAACGCGAAGAACGGAATCATAAAGCCGCCGATCAGCAGGCCAATGCCGTTTACCGTATCCGATACCGCGACCGCCTTGAGGCCGCCAAAGATCGCGTAGATCGAACCAATGACGCTGATTACCACGCACAGGATGATGACGGCTTGGAATTTAGTCACGCCCAGCATGGCGGACACGCCGAAGATATTTTCAAACACCAGCGAGCCCGAGTACAAAATGACCGGAATCTGTACGACGATGTACAAAAGGATATAGGCGATCGAAAACCAGAGCTTGGTGTTGCGGTTGTAGCGCAGGCCGATCAGCTCCGGAATGGTGGTGATACCGCTTTTCAAATAGCGCGGCGCGGCAAAAAGCGCCAGAATAATGCAGCACGGCGCGGCCACGATCTCAAACGCCATCGGGCTCATGCCGACGCTCCACGTCTGTCCGTTCGTGCCCACCAGCTGTTCGGCGGATAGGTTGGTCAGCAGCAGCGAGCCCGCGATGACAAAGCCCGGCAGGCCGCGCCCCGCGAGAAAATAACCGTCGGCCGTCGTCTGATCATCCCCCTTGGTCTTGACATAGGAAATGACCGCAACCAGAATCGTAAAGCCGACAAAAGTCGCTAAGGTCCAAAGCATTCGTTTTCCCCTTTTCTTATCCCCTGAGTGGAGTCTTTTATTATAAGCTGTCTTATCTGCAACGCGCAAAAACAAAGCTACTGAAACCAGCAGCTCTGCTTTTGGGCTTAGGCTTTTATTTGCTGACGGTCTGCTTCAGCGCGTCGATGGAGGTAAGGACGCCCGCCTCGGTGGACATGGTCAGGTCCTCCATTTCGAGGGAAACGTCGCCGTCGTAGCCCATCATGTGGACCACGGAGAAGAACTCCTTCCACCACTGTAGGTCCTTGCCGCAGCCGACGGCCACGTAGTTCCACACGCGCTCCGCCGAATCGGTGACCGGGCGGGGCTCCAGAATGCCGTCCACATCCGCCAGACCGCGCTCGATGCGCGCGTCCTTGCCGTGCACGTGGTAGATGCAGCCCGCGAGCTTTCGCGCCGCCGCGATCGGGTCCGCGCCCAGCACCATCATGTGCGACGGGTCGAGGTTGATGCCGATCATCGGCCCCACCGCCTCGCGCAGCTTCAAAAGCGTCGAAGCGCTCCACACCATCGTGCCCGGGAACTCCTCGATCGCGATCTGCTCCACGCCGCACTTTTCACAATGCGCCGCAAATTCCTTCCAGAACTCGATGGTCACCTTCCACTGGTATTCATAGGCCGGTGCCATGAAGTCCGGCCACGAGACCGTCGAGGTGATCCAGTTGGGCGTGGTGTCGCCCGGCGCGCCCGCGGGCAGGCCCGCCATGGCCACCAGCTTTTTCACGCCCAGCTTGCCCGCGAGCGCGGCGCAGTCGTACATGCTTTTCGCGTATTCCTTGCCGGTCTCGCTCGGCCACGTCGGGTTGCAAGAGGTGTTCAGCGCGGAAATGCGCATGCCGCGCTTGTCCAGCTCGGCCAGCAGGTCCTTGCGCTTGCCCTCGTCCGCCAGCAGCGCGGCGGTGTCAATATGCTTGCGCGCGCCCCAGCCGCCCGCGGTCATTTCCACCGCGTCCAGCCCTAGGCTTTTTACCTTGTCCAGCATGTCCGTGAAGGACAGGTCCGCGAATACGTCCGTGCAAATTGCTAATTTCATATGGAATGCTCTCCTTTATTGTTTGTTGGTTAAGGCCCACCGATGTTGTAGGGCGTGGTGACCTCACCACGCCGAGAGCGAAGCGCCGGGATACACAAGATCAGCCAACTGGCCGGTACGGCCGGGCTTTTCAGTAAATGTTACACCCCTTCGAGACGGCGGGGTGAGGTCACCCCGCCCTACCTTTTCGGTGACCGCGTTAACGTTTTTTGGCTGTGGCGGGCACGTCAAGGACGTGCCCGCCGGCCAGAGAAGAAAGAAGAAAAAAGAAAAGAATTGGTTTTACTTGAAGTCGACCCAGACGGCGCCCTTGTCGGCGGATTCGACGCACTTGACCACCCAGCGGATGCCTTCGATGCCGTGCTCCAAATCGGGGTAAACGAGGTTTTTCAGCGTCTCTTCGTCGCCGCGGTTCTTCGCGTCCATCGCGACCGCGAAGCGGTTGTACAGGTTGGACCAAGAATCGATCAGGCCGGTGTAGTGCAGCGCGCCCAAGCGTTCGTACTCCAATGCTTCCGGGGTCAGGTAGTCCATGGCGCGCACCAAGGTCTGCGCGGGCTTGCCCTGTACCTCATAGTGCAGTTCGTCCGGGTGCATGTCGTTCCACTCCAGCGATGCCTTGGTGCCGACGATGCGGATGTGCTGGCTCGACATATCGCCCGCGTTGACGGCCGAGGCCCACATGCGGCCCACCGCGCCGTTTTCATACCGCATCAGCACGTAGGCGTTGTCCTCCAAGGGTGCGCGGGACCCGACAAAGCTCTGGCGGTCGCACAGCACCTGCTTGAGTTTGAGCTGCGGGCAGACCAGCTCGGACATGTAGAAGGTATGGGTGGACAGGTCGCCCAGCACGAAGGACGGGCCGGACTTCTTGGGGTCAACGCGCCACTTCTGGCCCTCGGCCTGCGTGTCGCCGGTCGGGTCGCAGCCGAAGCCGTGCGCGTAGCGCAAATCGACCATGGTGACCTCGCCGATGTCGCCGTTCAGGATCATCTGCCGCATCTGCGTGAGCAGGTCGAAGCCGGAGAAGCCGTAGGTCACGCAGACAAGCTTGCCCACGCGCTCGGAAATCTTCTTGATCTCCTCGCCCTCTTCCACGGTGAAGAACAGCGGCTTTTCGCAAATGACGTGCAGACCGGCTTCCAGCGCGGCCTTGCAGACCTCGAAGTGCTGGAAATTCGGGGTGGCGATGTCCACGGCTTCGATGCCGTCCGGGCGCTTCGCCTCGGCCTCGAACATGGTCTTGTAATCCGGGTACAGGCGATCCTTGTCCATGCACAGCGCCACGCCGAAGTCCACACAGCGCTGGAAATCCAGATCGAACGCGGCCGCTTTCAGCACAAACGAGGTGTTGTCGCGCATCGCGCCCAGACGGTGCTTGTAGCCCACGCCGCTCGTCTTGCCGCCGCCCACGATGCCCCAGCGGAACGGTCTGTCTATCTTCTTTTCGCCAATTAACATTTTGATACACTCACTTTCTTAAATTCATTTTTTGGTGTCGGATGGGTGGTTCTCTTACTTCAAAAAATCGTCTACGTTGTCCGCGGTGACAGGCTCGAAATCCACAACGACCTTTTCGCCGGGGTCCTCGCCCTTCTGCATCTTCTGGATGGTCTCGTAGCAGTTCTGCGCGAGCGCCGGGGCGGACTGGCGGATCGAAATGGCCATTTCGCCTTCCTTAATCTTTTGCAGGGCTTCGTCGGTCGCGTCCACGCCCGCCACCAGCACGCCGGTGAGGCGGCCCGCGGCCTTCAGCGCTTCGACGGAGCCAAGCGCCATCTGGTCGTTCGCGCAAACGATCGCGTCAAATTCGGGGTAGGACTGGCACCAGTCCTCCACGACCTTCTGCGCCTTGTCGCGGGTGTACTCGCCGGTCATTTCGGCCATCAGCTCCACGTCGGGGCGCTTTTCGGCCATGGTCTCGTAGAAGCCGTCGTGCCGCTGCACGGAGTGGTACAGGCCGGGCGTGCCGGACAGGTAGAGCACCTTGGCGTTTTCGGGCAGCACCTCGGCCATGTATTCGGCCTGCATCACGCCCGCGTCGCGGTTCTGGCAGCCGACGAAGGTGTAATCGCCGCCCTCCGATTCAATGCCGAGGCAGATCACGGGGATGCCCGCGTCGTTCGCGGCCTTAACGCCCGGGGTGATGCCGGAATAGTCGATCGGCACCGCGATGATCGCGTCGACCTCCTGCATGATCGCGTCGTCGATCTGGTTGAGCTGCTTCTGGGGGTCCATATTGGCTTCGGAGTTGACGACCTTGATCGTCGCGTCGCCCGCCACGAGTTCGTTAAAGGTATCCTTCTTGAGCTTGTCGAACACGTCCGAGTCGCCGGAGTTGCAGTAGGCCACGGTGAACACATCGCCCGCCGCGCTTCCCTCGTCCGAGCCGCCGCCCGCGCCGCAGCCCGCGAGCGCGCCGAGCAGCATGGTACCGGCCAGCGCCAGAGATAAGTACTTTTTCATTTTCAGTTCCTCCCGTATCTTCTTTTTTGTTATGTTGGTGCGCCAAGGCGCATTTCCACTAAGAAAACTTACTTTTTCGCCTTGGCCGCGGCCTGCTTGGTGACCACGTCGATGATGACGGCGAAGAGGATGACAAGGCCCTTGACGACCTGCTGCCAGTAGGTGTTGATATGCAGAAGGTTCTGCACGTTGTTGATGATGCCGACGATGACCGCGCCGATGATGGTGCCGACGACGTTGCCCGAGCCGCCCGAAAGCGAGGTGCCGCCGACGACGACCGCCGTGATCGCGTCAAACTCGTACTGCAAGCCGCCCGCCGGGGTGCCGGAAGCCTGCCGCGCCATGAACACCACGGCCGCAAGGCCGGTGATCAGGCCGTCGAGGATAAAAGCGCGCTTGACCACGTTCTTGGATTTGATGCCGGACGCGATAGCCGCGTTTTCATTGCCGCCGACCGCGTAGATGTGGCGGCCGAAGCAGGTCTTGTTCAGCAGCACCCACGTGACGATAAACAGGATGGCCATGATGAGGACCGAGGTCGGGATGGGCCCGATGAAGCCCTGACCGAACCAGTTGAACGCATCGTTCATGCCGGATACCGGGGTGCCGTCCGTCAGCAGCAGCGCGCCGCCGCGGGCGATGGTTGTGACGGCGAGCGTCATGATAAACGCCGGGATGCCGAATTTGGTGATCACCAGACCGTTCAGCGCGCCGATCACCAGACCGACCAGCATCGCGATGAGCACGGTGATAACGGCCGCCGCGACCGGCGGCATCATGGTTTGCAGGCTGTTCATGGACAGGCACGCGATACAGCCGATGAAGGCCAGCTCCGAGCCGTAAGCGACGTTGATATGCCCTAAAATGATGACAAAGGTCGCGCCGAAGGCCAGCATGGCCACGACCGCGTTTTGCAATAGGATGTTCGAGATGTTGCGCGGCTTGACAAAGTTCGGAACGAACAGGGCGGATAGGATCACGATGACCACGAGGATCATCAGCGTGCCCCACTTGCCATAAAACTCGCCGAAGTTAAACTTTTTCTTGGTGTTATTCACGGTTCTTCCCCCTTGTTGCCAATTTCATAATGCTTTCCTGCGTGGCCTCGCGGCGTTCCAAAACGCCGTTTATCCGTCCCTCCTGCATGACGACCACGCGGTCGGCCATGCCGAGCACCTCGGGCAGCTCGGAGGAGATCATGATGACCGCCATGCCCTGCCGCGCGAACCGGCACATCAGCTTGTGAATTTCGCTTTTCGCGCCCACGTCGATGCCGCGCGTCGGCTCGTCCAAAATCATCACCTTCACGTCGCCGATCAGCCACTTGGCCAAAACGACCTTTTGCTGGTTGCCGCCCGAAAGCGTGGAGGCCGCCACGTCGAGGTTTGCGATCTTGATATTCAGCATATCGACCATTTCACCGGCGCGCTTCACGATCGCCTTGTCGTCGATCAGGCCGTTTTTCACAAAGTCCCGCAGCGTGACGAGCGAAATGTTGTCGCGGATGTTCCGTCCGAGCACCAGCCCGTAGCCCTTTCGATCCTCCGACACCATGGCGATGCCCGCGCGGATCGCGTCCGCCGTGTTGCGGATGGAGACCGGCTTGCCCTCCATCAGGATTTCGCCCGAGGTATACGGGTCGAGACCGAACACCGCCCGCATCACTTCGCTGCGGCCCGCGCCGACCAGACCGGAAAACCCCAAAATTTCGCCCTGCCGGAGCGTGAAGCTGATGTTTTCAAACCTTCCGCCGTCCTGCTTTTCCTGCGTCAGGTTTTTCACTTCGAGCACCACGTCGCCGATCGGGATGTCGTCCTCCTTGGGGAACACGTTGGTGATCTCGCGGCCGACCATGCGGGAAACGAGCTTGTTCGCGTCGTAGTCCGTGGCGGGACCGGATTCGATCCACTGTCCGTCGCGGATGATGGTGATATCGTCCGCGATGCGGAAGATCTCGTCCATCTTATGGGTGATGTACAAAATGGCGACGCCCTGCTCCTTAAGGCTGAAAATCTGCCCGAACAGCACCTCGATTTCGGCGTCCGCGATGGCGGACGAGGGTTCGTCCATGATGATGACCTTGGCGTTCATCGAGATCGCCTTGGCGATTTCGATCAGCTGGTGACCGGCGATCGACAGCTCCCGCATTTTCTGGTGCGCGTCGTACGGGATTTGGAGCCGGTCGAGCAGCGCCTGCGTGTCCTTTATCATTTTCGCGAAATCCACGAACGGCCCGCTTTTGGGTTCCCGGCCGAGGAACACGTTTTCCGCGATGGTCATTTCAAGCACCGGGTTCAGCTCCTGATAGATCATCGCGATGCCCATTTTCATGGTATCCTGAATGGTGTGTTTGCCGACGGGCTTGCCCTCGAAGAACATCTCGCCCTCGTCCGCGTCGTGGCTGCCGTTGATCACCTTCATCAGGGTCGACTTGCCCGCGCCGTTCTCCCCGCAGATGACGTGCACCTTACCGGCCCGCACCTTGAGGTTTACCCCGTCCAGCGCACGGACGCCCGGGAAAATCTTGACGATATTCCGCATTTCCAGCACATACGGCTGCTGATTGCTCACGAAATTTCTCCCTCCTTCTTATCGTTTGAACGCGGCCGGTTTGTTTGGTTTGCATGCGGTTTTGGGTACCGGCCTCTTCTTTATGGTCTTATTATAGGGCCGCGGGGGCGCGCCGAAAATCCGGTGGATTCTCGAAAAGCCTGTCATTCCTTACGCACTTTTCCGCGATGAGGCATAAAAAAACACACACCACCCGCCGCGCGCCCATGCGCATCCACGTTTTGGTGTGTGTTTTTCTAATTTGTTGTCTTATTCTACGCTTTTCTCCGGCGCCATCCCGAGCGAAACGAAGGATGACCATGGGATAGGCCTTATTCGTCCTGCCCGGTCAGCTTTTTCCGGTAGGCGTTCGGGCTCTGCCCGGTCTTGCGCTTGAACACCTTGCAAAAATGCTGGTAATCGATAAACCCGGCCTGCCGCGCAATGCTCTTCACCGTGTCCCACCGGTTTTTGCGCATCAATTCGCGCACCTGCGCAAGGCGCAGCTCGGTCAGGTATTCGACAAAGCCCGCGCCCATTTCCTGCTTAAAGCGCGCGCTGAGGTAGTTGGGCGACAGTGAAACGCGCGCGGCGACCTCGGACAGGGTGACGGGCTGCGCGAAATGCTGCTGCAAATACCGCGCCGCCTCGGCAACCGCGGGCGAGACCTCGCCCGGCAGGGCCGCCCCGCCGCCTTGCCGCAACAGGCCCGCGTATTCGTCCAGCGCGCGCCGCAGGGCCGCGAAGCTGTCGATCTGCGCGTACGCCGCCTGCTGGCGCGCCAGCCCCGCCGCCGCGTCGCACCGGCGCAGCCAATCAACCGCCGCGCCCGGCATCACCCGCGCTTTTTTCACCGCTTCGGCGGCGCGCTCCACCGCCTCGTTAAGCGCGGGCTCGCCGCCCGCTTCCAGCAGCCGCGGCAGCGCGCGGGCCAGCCTTTCCGCTTCGGGCGGGCAGCCGTCCGTCATGGCGCGCGTATCCTCGTACCGCCAAACGCCCTCGCGGTAAAACGCGGCCAAGAGCGCGCGGTCGGCCTGACGGACGGCGCGCGCGATCGAGCCGTCCCCGTCGCAAAGCGAGCTGACCCCGCAGCTCACGCGGAGCTGCAAATACTGCCACGCGTAGCTGTCTATCACGTGGCACAGCGTATCGGCCAGCTCCTGCTGGCGGCTCCGGGAAGGGTAGCCGGTCATATCCATAAGAAACACGCAGGCCGTTTTGCGCACGGGCACCGCGTCCGCGTGGTTGCCCACCGCCACCTGCTGGCACAGCTCGAAAAAGCGCGGCGCCTTCTCCGCCTCGGCCTGCGCAAGGCGCGCCTGCACGGCCACGCACTGGCGGTAGGAGCCGGAAAAGCGCGCGGCCTCGATCATGGCGAGCTGCTCCTCGAACGGGCACCGGTCCATGGCCAGCAGCTTTTGGAGCGCTTCGCGCCGCGCCTGCCGCAGGCCCTTTTCCAGTATCGCGTCCATTTCGCCCTGCTTGCCCGCTTTGTTTTGCCGCTTTTGCGTGCTTTCCGCCACGGCGGCGAGCGCGGTGCGCAGCGTGTCCGGGCTCAAGTGGTTTTTCAGCAGATATTCGTCCGCGCCAAGCCGCATCGCGGTTTTGACATACTCAAAATCATCGTGACAGCTGAGCATGATCACGCCGCCGTCAAACCCGCGCTCCTTAAGGCGGCCCAGCAGGTCGATGCCGTTCATCACCGGCATGGATACGTCGGCAATCACCAGATCGGGCGAAAACTGCTCGAACAGGGAGAGCGCCTCCTCCCCGTCGCGCGCGTCGCCGACGACCTGATAGCCGTCCGCTTCCCACGGGATCATCTGCTTTAGAAACATCCGCACCAACGCGTCGTCGTCCGCGATCAATACCTTGGTCATCGTTGATTTCCCCGTTCCTCTAAAAAGTCCGCAATGTTGTCCGCCGTGATCAGGCGGCTTTCCACATAGACGTTGCCGGCCTTTTCGCCGTCCAGCACGCGCAGCACGGTCTCTATGGCCTTTTCCCCGATCTCATAGCCGGACTGGGTGATGAGCGCGTCCAGCGAGCCCTCCTGCACGGCCTTGAGCGCGTCGTCCTGCGTATCGACCGCGATGATGCACAGGTCGTCCGCGCCCCGCTCCTGCCGGGCGGCCGCCGCGCCGAGGCCCATCGCGGCGCTGGCGCAGAAAATGCCGCGCACGCCCTGTTCCAGAAGCGTTTCCGTGGTCTCCATCGCGTCGGCAAAGCCGCTGTTTTCCATGCGCACGGCGAGCGGGGCGCTTTCGCGCTCCTGCATGCGGCGGCGGAACTCGCCCACGCGGTCGACGGTCTGCGCCTGCACGGCCGCGCCCGCGATCACCGCGCAGGACGCGCCCGGCCCGACGTGCTCCACCAGATAATCCGCCGCCATCGCGCCCACGGTCTTGTTATCCGAACCGATATACGGGATATCGCGGTCGATCGCGCGGGTATCCGCGGTGAACAGCGGCAGGCCCTGTTCCGCCGCCTGATCGGCAAACCAGCCGGTGCTCGTCGAATTGCAGGGCGCGACGATCAGCGCGTCGATATCGGAGGCAAGCATATCGCGGATGAACACCGCCTGTTCCTCTTCCGCCCATTCGTTGCTGGGGTATAGAAGCGTCAGCGCCGCGCCATGCTCCTTGGCCGTGTTTTCCATGCCCGAGCGTATCTCCTGCCAATGCTCGCTGTCCATGGTTTTGAGCACCACGCCGATGCGGCGCGTGTGGTCCTCGCTCAGCAGCGTGCCCTCCGCGCAGCCGGTGCAGACGAGCGGCAGCGCGGCGCAGAGAAGCGCTATCAGCGCCCTTTTCAGTTGCTTCACGGCGCGTCCTCCCCTTCCGTGCCCCGGTTCGCGGGCAGCTCGATCACGTACCGCGCGCCCTCGCCCGGCGCGGTATATAGCTCAAAGCGCATGCTCGCGCCGTAAAACAAGCGGAGCCGGTCGACGGTGTTGGACACGCCGATGCCGTTGAACTGCCGCTTTTCATCCGGGTTTTTGCGCAGCAGCAGGTCCCGCTCGTCCTCCGTCATGCCCTTGCCGTTGTCGCTAACGGCGATGTGCAGCATGCCGCCGATCAGGCGCGCCTCCACGCGGATTTCATTGTCGCCGCGCTTGGCGTCCATGCCGTGCAAGATCGCGTTTTCAATGAGCGGCTGCAAGAGAAAGCGCGGCACCAGACACGCCCGCGCCTCCTCCGCCGCCTCATAGGTAAAGGTGAAGCAGTCCATATAGCGGTAGCGCTGCAACGAGGTGTAATCCTTCAGCAGCTCGATCTCCTGCCAAAGCGGAATGAAATCGCCGGTCTTGTTTAGGGAGGCTTCCAGCAGCTCGATGAACGCGGCAAGCTGCTCGGCGATCTTCTCGTTGCCCTGCATGATGGCCGCGAAGCGGATGGAATTGAGCGTATTGTACATAAAATGCGGCTTGATCTGGTATTGCAGCGCGTGCAGCTCGGCCTGCCGCGCGTGCGCCTGCTCGGCCAGCACCTGCTGCATCAGCTCCTCGATGCGGGCGACCATGTCGTTGAACTGCGTGCCCAGCCGGTTGAACTCGTCCTCGCGGCGCACCGGGGTGCGCGTTTCAAAATCGCCCGCGCCGACGCGCTCCATCGCGCCGACGAGTTCGCCCAGCGGGCGGTTTAAGTACTGCGAAATGCCGCGCGAAAGCTGCATGATGAGCAGCACGATGAGGAGGAGCACGATGCAGAACAGCCACTGGGTCTGCCGCATGTCCTGCATGAGCAGCGCCCGGCCGGTCAGGCAGAGCAGCGACAGGCCGGAAAACGGCGCGCGCACGACGGCGTAAATGCTTTTCTCGCCGCGGTAGCGGCAATCGCCCACCTCGACGCGGGTCTGCGGCAGGCCCTTGCCGGTCAGCTCCTCGATCGAAATGCCGAAGGCCGACATGCGGCGCGCCGAGCACACCCGCCCGTCCCCCGTCAGCAGGAAATAATCCTGCGCGCTGTCCTGCGCGTCCAAAAGGCCGTAATACAGGCTGCGCTCGGTGACGCTGAGCGCCACGGTGGCGAGCAGCTCGCCCTCCGCCGCGTAAACGGGCTTGGCGTACAAATAGATCAAATTGGTTTCGCCCGCGCCCATGTCGCTCTGCACCCAAGGGGCGAACCCGCCCGGCGTGCCGCCGCCGATCCACGGGTACGCCTCCGTGTCCGCGACCGAAATGACGCTGCGGTATTCCTGCGAGCACACGATCTCCCGCGTGTCCGGCAGGTAGAGAAAAATAGCGTCCACCAGCTCGGGCAGGCTGTTCTGCTCGCTCAGGTAACGCGAGAGCCGCAGCACGTCCTCGTTCTTTCGCTGGGGCAGCGCGGCATAGTCCGCTACCGCCCGCTTCAGCCCCTTTTGCACGCTCAGCTCGGTCGTTTTCTGGTACACGCTGCGCAGGTCCTTGTCGATCTGCTCGGCGCGCAGCGCCATCGATTCGGTCACGGTCTTGGCGTAGTTGGTCTCGATCAGATCGGCGGAAATATAGTAATTGAAAAAGAACAGCAGGCCGACCGCAGGCAGCGCCACCAGCAGGATCGCCAGCATCAGCCGCACCCGAAATTTCATATGCCCGCCCCCCTTTCCGCCGCTTCTATCACAAATTATAGGGAATTTTCCGTGCCCTGTAAAGGAGAATAGAGGAAATTTTTATAAAGCGCCAGTCCGCGCGGGCGAAACGAGGGGGACGGCCATAGCGGCAATGTCGTCAGGTACGGGCAATCTAGTGGCAAATGGGTGGCGAACACCCTATAGGCTCCCCTCAGCGAGGCATATGCGTAAACTTAAGCAATGCGCGGGGGCCAAAGACCGCTTTCTGGCCTTCCCCCCACGAGGGGAAGGTGGCGCGCGCCGTAGGCGCGTGACGAATGGGGGGCGTAACCAATAGCGCACTTTAAGGCCGCCACGCGCATCAATGCTGCCAATTCATGCGCCCCCCATCAGTCACGGCTTCGCCGTGCCAGCTTCCCCTCGTCGGGGGAAGCCCAAAGAGCGCTCTATGCATACGCTGCTTAAGTTTACGCTTATGCCCCACGAGGGGAAGGTGGCGCTACGCCGTATAGGAGTCAGTTATTCTAATCTGAATCACTATGGCGACCTCACCCCGCCGCTGCACGGCTTGCACCTTGCTTGGGCGGCCGGGTGAGTCACCCGGCCCTACATTTGGGCGGAGCGGGCCCCTTCGTAGGGCGGGGTGACCTCACCCCGCCGCTGTACGGTTTGCGCCTTGCTTGGGCGGCCGGGTGAACTTACGCCCGGTACCGCGCCTTTTCCAGAACCATGGGCGTTACCGTGCCCACATAGAACGGGACCGGCGCGCCGGTGATCCGGCCGCCCATGGCGCAAAGGATTTTGACCGTCGTTTCCCTCGCGTCGATATGGATCTGATCGATCCCCTGCGCAAACAGGCTCTCGAGCGAATGCGCGGCCAGCCTTGTGCCGATATGTTGGCCGCGCAGGCTGGGGTCCACCACGAACCGGCCCCAATGCGCCTGCCCGTCCTCCCGCCACGCGGCGACCGCGCCGACGATGCGCCCACCGGCCTCCGCGCACCACCACTGCGGCTGCTTTTCGTCAGGCAAGGCGATATCCCCCGCAGGAATCCGCTGCTCGCCTGTAAAGGCGCTTACCTGCAAGCGCATGATCTGCCGCATATCCGCGCGCGCCGCTTTTCTCATCACTGCTTCCGGCATTTTCACTACCCTCTGTCACAAAATTCCGCCAAATACCCTGCTTCATACGCGGGACCGCACGCATCCGCCGGAGTAAATCGCGGTTTGGCGGCGCTCTACGTATTCTCGCGTATGACTTTGCAAGGATTGCCAAGCGCGATCACGTTGCTCGGTATATCCTTTGTCACAATACTTCCCGCGCCAATCACAACATTGTCGCCGATCGTTACATGCGGCATGATGATTGCCCCGCCGCCTATCCAAACATTGTCTCCTATGACGACCGGCGCCGTCTGCGTTTTGCAAAATTCAAAAGATCCCTCGTTTTTCAGCTCTCCAAACCGTTCCGCCGCATTGGCCGGGTGAAAAGCCGTATAGATCTGCACGTTTGGCGCAATCAGCGCGTTATTGCCGATGATGATCTTGTTGTCATCCAAAAAAGTGCAATTCATGTTCACTTCACAGTTATTGCCGAAATAAATATTGTTGCCGTAATCAACAAAAAACGGGGCGGTAATCCATAAGTTTGAACCAAACCCACCCAGCAGTTCCGTTAAAACGCGGTGCTTTTCATCTAAATTTTCCGAATCGATCCGGTTATAATCGCGCACAAGATTTTTTGCCTTATGCCACCGCGTCAGAAGCTCTTCATCGCCGCAGTCATAAAGCTGTCCGGCCAGCATTTTTTCTCTTTCCGTCATATCCAATTCTCCCTAAAAACCAGTTTCATTTTCTGTACTACCGCAGCGCGAAATGGGGGCTTTCAATCATCTCTTTCATCCGGCACAAGCAAAAGGGATGCCCGGCGGGGTCCAGCATCACTTTCCAGCCGTCGGAAAACTGCTGCTCCGCGATCGTCGCGCCGCACTGGACCGCGTGCACCACCGCCTTTTCCACATCGTTCACGGCAAAGTCCAAGTGCGCCATTTGCTGCTGCGCTTCGGGCTTGTCCGGCCACACGGGCGGCACATATCCCGGATTGCGCTGGAATAGAATGCCCGGATACGCGCCCTGCTCCGTGCCCGGCGCGCCGACGCAGGCCCAGTCCGCATCATGAAACGGGATTTCCCACTGGAGCAGCGCCGCGTAGAATTTCGCCAGCGCGTAAGGGTCTTTGCAATCCACCGTAAACGTGTACATTTTGATCTTTAATTCGTTATCCATATTGTAACGCTCCTTTTTTGCAGTCGTAATGAAAGCCTTCCGCACAAAGGGAAAGGTTTTACTTTTTGAGTATTCTTTCGAGATAGGCCGCGTCCGCCAAATTCACCGTTTGAAAACGGCCTTTGTAAAACACGGCGTAGTTGTTGAAAACGCAGGGCAATTCCTTGGCCTTTTGCAGCGTGTCCACTTGGAGCAGCGAGACCGGCACCGCGTTTGCTTCGCAATACTGTTTGACCTTTTCAATGTTTTGGCGGATGAAGGGACACTGCATGTCATAATAGATCGTCAGCTCTTGGCTATCAATCGCTTGCTTTTTTGCATTTTGCGCGAACGACGGCTCGGTACCGTCAAAGGAAAGGGCCAGCAATTCGTAGCCGTCCGCCGTGGTATCGACGACCTCGAAGCCGTATTTCTTCGCGAACGACTGGTCGCTCAGCCACGATTTTTGCTTTTTCGCGCCCAGCATGCAAACGCCGGACCGGCCCTTTTCTCTGGCGTCGGCTAGGCAATGCTCCATCAGCCGCTTGCCGTAGCCTTTTCCCTTGTAATCGCCGGTAGCCCATAAGCAGTAGATATACTCGTAGTTTTTTCCCGTGACCGGCACCCAAGCGGTTTCAAGCGGCGCGTATTCGATAAAGACCGTGGCCTTTTCCCTGAGCTTTCTGAAAACATGGCCTTCCTTGATGCGTTCGGCCAGCCATTGCCGCTTCGCCTCCACACCCGGATGGGGCTTTTTGCTGCGGATGATGCAGCATAAATGCTCGTCCGCGAGGTTTTCCAAAGTTAAGGTTATAAATTCTTCATTCATGTGCGCCCTCGATTCAAGTTCCGATCAGGCCGTCGCTGAAGCGCTTCAAATCGCGCTTGACCGCGTCGGTCAGCCGGTTATATTCGATGCCGTCAATCGCCCCTTGGAGCGTGTATAAATGAACCAGACAAACATGCGGAAACCGCACTTTCAAACGTAAAAACGCTTCTTTGCTTCCGGTTTGTATCAGCTCTTCCGCCGAACCGATCCCAATCGCTTCGAGTTTTCTTTCCATTTCTTTTCCAATGTTTCGCATGGAGGCCAATTTGGCCATGCCGATCACATCCTTTTTCTATATTCCTTTTGCGCCGCGCCGGGCGGCGTTTCGCTTTTCGATCGCGGTCGAAAAGAAATCGCGGTCCGGACCAGCTTCTCTTGGCCTTCGGCCAATTCACCTTCTCGCGCCCTACAATTTCCTGTGTTGGCGATACCGTTTTGTCTTGCCTGACCTTATCTCAATGACATTGACCCTTCCATCTTAACACAAACGCTGGGGCTTGGGAACCACCTTGGCCGGACAATCGCGCGGACAAGGCTTGCTTTGTTCCAATTTCACAGCCTTGTCACGCCATACACACAATGTGCTCTTGTTAAAAATGCAAATTTGCGCTATATTTAATATAGTAACGCAAGAAAGGGGGCATTCCAAGTATGCGGGAAAGAGAAATAGGGGCCTTGGAAAAGGACCGCGCTTTTGAGGACCTGACGCATCGTATTTCCGAAATGGAAGCCGCTTTAACAAAGGCGCGGGCTGATTTGGAGATGCTTTCCCACGCCGTGATCGGCGGCACGGCCCGGCTGGCCGTTGAGGACGACTTACGCATCATCGCCGCGTCGGAGGGGTATTACAAAATGATCGGCTACTCCGAGGAGGAGAGCGCGAAAGGCCCCGTCCACAGCCGGGGGATCAACCTTGTTTTGCCGCAGGACCGCGCCGCCGTGGCCCAAATCTTGCGGCAACTGCTTACGGCCAATAAGGCCGCGAGCGTCAGCTATCGCATTCGCAAGAAGGACGGTTCGATCGCTTGGAACACCGCCTACTGCTCCGGCATTCTTGAGATCGACGGTGAAAAGGTGATCGACGTATTTTTCGCGGACACGACGGAGCCCCACAACACCCAAGCCGCCTTGCAAAGCCTTTTGGACAATATCCCGGCGGGCGTTGTGCGGGCGTCCGTTGCGGACGACATCACCATTGAATACGCCAATCAGGAGTTTTACCGCCAGATCGGTTACACGCCCGCGGAATTTGACAGCGGCGAGATCGCGCGGCGGTATCTGCGCATCGTGCACCCGGCGGACCGGGCGGATGTGCTTGCCAAGGCGCGGCGCTATGTCGAAACCGAGCGGGACTGCATGTCGCTGAGCTACCGCATCCTCACCAAGCAGGGCGAAAAGCGGTGGATTTTAGCCAAGGCTTCGCGCCTGACGGGCTTTACCGATCCCGATATGGCCATGCAGGTCATCCTGACCGATATCACCGAGGAGCAAAAGCAGAAAAAGGCGATCGCCCTGAACGAGGAATGCTACCGCATCATCTCCGAGCAGACCCGCGACACCGTGTTTGAATGGGATATTGTGCACGATCAGATCCGCTTTTCCCCGATGTATGAGAAGATGTTCGGCTTTCGCCCGCCGGAAAACGTATCGATCGCCAATCTTACAGAGTTCGATATCATTTACGAAGCGGATAAGCCGCAGGTGCAGCGCATGATCCGGCAAATCCTGAGCGGCGTGCCGCACGCGGCGGCGGAGTACCGCGCCAAGTGCGCGGACGGCTCGTACCTTTGGTGCCGGAACCAGACGACGACCATCTTTGACGACGAGAACAAGCCGGTGCACGTGATCGGTCTGCTGACCGATATCAACGACCTGAAGCGCGAAAACGCCAGCCTGCAGGAGCAGGCCAGCCGGGATTCCATGACCAACCTGCTCAACCGCATGGCCATGCAAGAGCAGGTGGAACGCCGCCTTTTGTGTAAGCCCGACCGGCAATACGCGTTTTTGCTGCTCGATATCGACCGGTTCAAGTTAATCAACGATCAATTCGGCCACGTGACGGGCGACGCCGTGCTGCGCTGGGTCGCCGCCTACCTGACCGAGCACTTCCGCGAGAACGATCTGATCGGCCGCTTGGGCGGGGATGAATTCTGCGTGTTCCTGACCGGCATCGCATCCGAACAGGCGATCCAAGAGAAAATGCGGCGGCTGGTTCAGGCGATCCGCAAGGCTTCTCAGTTCGATCAGACTATCCCGCCCGTTTCGGTCAGTCTGGGGGTGGCGTTCTATCCCGGCGACAGCCGCGCGTTTCTGGAGCTTTACCAGCACGCGGACGCGGCCCTGTACCAAGTAAAACGAGCCGGCGGGAACGGCGCCGCCTTTTACGGGCGGGACTGACCCGTTACCCCCCAACCCTTTGCGAAAATAAGAGCAAGCATCCTACCGATATCACAAAAGGGATGCGACGAAACGTCGCATCCCTTTTGTTTACGGTTTACGCGGGCGGCGGGCTTTTGTTTTTCCATACCATCCGCGCGAGGTAGAGGAGGAGCAGCAGAACCCACGAAAACGCCTCCGCGTACGCGATGATCATGTTGCCGAACAGCCCGGCCAGCGCGTAGGACAGGATAATGCGGGACAGCAGCGACAGGACGCCCGCCGCGCTGGAATAAAGCACATCGCCCAGCCCCTCCAAATAGCCGCGCATCGCGGTGGCCATGCCAAAGACCAAGTAAAAGCTGGCGATGCGGCGGAAAAAGCGCCAGCCGATCTCGGTCGACTCCGGCCCCACGCCAAACATGGCGATCAAATGGCCGCCCGTTTGGATGACCAGCGCGGTAAGCAAAAGGGATACCACGGCCATCATGACCGCGCCGACGGCAAACACCTTTTTGGTGCGCGCTTTCTCGCCCGCGCCATAGTTTTGCGCCACAATGGTCGAGATGCCCGAGCCGAGGTTGATGACCGGCAGCAAAACCATGGTATCCACGCGGTAGGCCGTCGTGATGGCCGCGACCGTTTGCGTGCCGAACCCGTTCATGAAGTTTTGCAGGAGCAGGCTGCCGAAGGCGCTCACGCTGGATTGGATCATGGGCGGCACGCCCAGACGAACGCCCTGCGCCAGCGCCCACCGATCCAGCGCCCTTTTGCCGGGGCGAAAGCGCAGCATGCGGTGCTTTTTCACGCTGTACGCGATCAAAAACACGGTCATGACCGCCTGCGCGGCGACCGTGGCGGCCGCCGCGCCCGCAACGCCCCAGCGCAGCCGCGCGACAAACAGAACATCCAGCGCCACATTGACGGCGGAGGACAAGACGATCGCCAGAAAGGGCGCGCGGCTGTCTCCGACGCCGCGCAAAGCGGCGGCGTATACGTTATAAACCGCTAAAAAGGGCACGCCGATCAGCACGATGCGCAAATAGCTTTGCGCCATTTGCACGGTGTCCGCGGTCGTGTGCATCAGGCGGAGCAGCGGCCCCGTCAGCCCGATCCCCGCACCGGCCAGCGCCAGAAAGGCCGCGCCCAAAAGCGCCGCGAAGGTGGCGAGGATTTTGGGGATGGCCTCGGTTTCCCCGGCCCCGAACTTTTGCGCGAACAGGATGCAAAGGCCCAGCGTGAATCCCGTGATCGCCATGATGTATAGATTGACGACCGTGCCGGTCGCGCCGATCGCGGCGAGCGCCAGCTCGCCGTTCACAT
The DNA here is from genome assembly GCF_033193315.1 of Agathobaculum sp. NTUH-O15-33. Taxonomy (NCBI): domain Bacteria; kingdom Bacillati; phylum Bacillota; class Clostridia; order Eubacteriales; family Butyricicoccaceae; genus Agathobaculum; species Agathobaculum sp. NTUH-O15-33. The sequence goes on along the minus strand of NZ_CP136187.1, from coordinate 1,289,278 downwards.
TGCCGACGATGAACGCGTCCGCCCAGTTATAAAGCTGTTGCAGCACGCCGCTCAGAATCAGCGGCAGGCTGAATCGGAGCAAAATAGAAGCGATGCTTTGCTTTTTCTCCCCCTGCAAGCGTCTTGCCCTCCCCCCATAAAGAAAAAGGGAGCGTTGTAAAATAAAAGAATTTCCGTATGTCATTCTGAACGAAGTGAAGAATCTCGCGCGAACGCGCGGACTTTACGTGGGTTTCGCGCGTTCGCGCGAGATTCTTCGTCGCTTCGCTCCTCAGAATGACAAGGATTTGAAACATTCTTTTATTTTGCAACGCTCCCTAGGTGCTCACCCGGTAAATTCCATCTACAGGTGTATTGTAGCAAATTTCCGGGGCATATTCAAGCCGCTTTTTCCGCGCGTCATTTGGGCGTGTTCCCGCCCCGCCTTTTGATCAGCGCGCCGATGCCGGCCCCGGCCGCCATGCCGAGGAGCAGCCCGTAGCACATCGCCGTGCCCTGCGACCCCTGTGCCCGGCCGGCCATTGCCCCGGCCGCGACGCCAAGGCCCGCTCCGATCAGCATCCATATGACGGCCGCGTTGTTCTTTTTACCGTTTTCGTCCATCATTTTGCTCCTTCTCTCCGATCGTGTTTGTATTGCACCGGTCAGCTGCATTTAGCGGCTAACAAGATCTGAATGTCGTCCAAATGCTGCTGATCGATCACGCGGTACTGGAGCCAGCCGCCGTCGCCGCACCGATACTTATGGTCGATCTCGTCACGCGTATACGGCCGCACCTGCCCGTATACGGCGGCAAACTGCTCGTTTGACAGGCGTAGCATCACGGTAAACGCACCGGCCTCGGCAAACACGTTGCATATCAGCTTTTTCTTTTTCCGGTGGGCGACGCCCCAGCCGTATCGGTTGCCATAGGGGAACGTAATCTGCCGCTCCGTCCCGTAGGTCTGAGAAAGCCATTCGTTCAGCAGGGTAAACCGCGCCGCGTTTTCGCCGCAGTAGGCTGTCATTTCCGCGATGGACGGAGCGGTTTGCTTATCCAGCATTCTTTCGTACATGGTAGCGTCCTCCCTTATTTTGTGCGTGATGCGCCCTTTCTATCAGGCGTAATGATATTTTGTCCGCTTGCGCGCAAGAAACCATACCGTGACGAGCAGCGCCAGCAGCTCGGCCGCGACGATGGCGAGCCAGATGCCGTCCACCCCGAAAACCAGCGGCAGCAGCAGCACCGCCGCGACTTGGAACAGCAGCGTGCGCAAAAAGGAGATCAGCGCGGAAACAAGCCCGTCGCCTAGCGCGGTGAAGAACGCCGAACCGAAGATGTTGAACCCGTTCATCAGGAAGGACAGCGCGTACAAACGGAAGCCGTGGCGCGTCAGCTCCATCAGCCCCGCGTCGTAGCCGACGAACACCGTGGCCAGCGGCGCGGCAAGCGCCTCCGCCACGATGGTGAGCGTGAACGCCGCCAGCGCGACGATGGTCAGGCTTTTGCGGAACAGGTTTTTCAGCTCCGCGTGGTTCGCCGCGCCGTAATGGTAGCTGATCACGGGCGCGCTGCCGATCGCGTATCCCAAAAACATGGCCGCGAAAATAAAGTTCACATACATGATCACGCCGTAGGCGGCCACGCCGTCCTCGCCCGCGACGCTCATGAGCTGGAAGTTATACAGGATGTTGACGAGCGACATCGAGATATTGGTCATCAGCTCGGACGAACCGTTGGTGCAGGCCTTGATTAGGATGCGGCCCTCGAACGAGGCGCGGGTCAGGCGCAGCAGGCTGTCGTTTTTCCGCGCGAAGTAGAGGAGCGGCGCCACGCCGCCCACGACCTGACTGAGCGCGGTGGCGAGCGCCGCGCCCGCCAGCCCCCACCCCAGCGGCACGATGAACACATAGTCCAAAACGATGTTGGTCAGGCCCGCCGCCACCGTCATCGCAAGCCCTAGCTTGGGCTTTTCCGCCGTGACGAAGAAGCTTTGGAACACGTTTTGCAGCATGAACGGGGCCAGCGCGAACAGGATGATCCTGCCGTACAGCACGCAGTTTTCCAGCATTTCGCCTTCCGCGCCCATGGCGGCCGCGATGGGCCGCAGCGCCGCGACGCCGAGCACCGTCAGCACCAGACCGGCGGCGAGCGTCACATAGACCAGCATGGAAAAATAGCGGTTGGCCCGTTCCTTGTCGCCCTCGCCCAGCGTGATCGCGACGATCGCGCTGCCGCCGGTGCCGATCATGAAGCCCAGCGCCGCCATCATCATCAAAAACGGCATGATGAGGTTGAGCGCCGCAAAGGGCGTTTTGCCCACAAAGTTGGAAACGAACAGGCCGTCTATTACGCCGTAGATCGAGGTGAAGATCATCATCACAACGCTCGGCAGCACGAACCGCAGCAGCTTTTTATAAGTAAAATGATCGGATAATTGTATTTTCATTTTTGTCTGAAACTCCTAAACCGTTTGTTCTTGCGGGGTACAAAAAGCGCCCGGTTATCCCCATAACCGAGCGCACTCGACATCTTCTCCGACTGGTTTGGCTCCGGCCAACCGTCCTCCGATGACTGCTATAAAATTTGCTTGGCCTTTGCCCGGAAGCGCTCCACGTACTTGCCGGTCAGCCGCAGCAGCTCGCGGCTTTCCTCGGGCGAAAGCTCTTCAAACGCCAAGTTCTCCATGATCGCCACGGGCAGGATTTTTTCCTCCGCCAGCCTGCGCCCGGCGCCGGTCAAAAAGATCTCGCGGTCCCGGCCCTTGCCGGGCTTCAACACGAGGTAGCCGCCCTGTTCCAGCTTTTGAATGGAGGAATTGATCGTCTGCTTGCTGAGATAGGACATCAGGCAGATATCGCGCTGCAAGCAGCCGTCGCCCATCTCGCAGATCGCGTAAAGGATGATAAACGCGCTGTCCGAAAGACCCATTTTGAGCGACAGGTCGTGGTACAGATCGTCCAGCTCCTTATATAAGCGGTTAAATTCCCGTATGCCCTTCCCTTGCGGAAAATCCACGCGCAGCCCCCCTTGTCCGATTTCGGACTCCTGTATTATAGTCCGATTTCGTACTCGTGTCAAGCCCCAAAAAGCGAATATAAAAAAGAACGCGTTGCGGGTGGTTCCGCAACGCGTTCTTTTCCGTCTATCTCTTCTTCCTTGGTTTCCGGGCGCTTCCGGCGCCGTCCGCGCGGCTTTTTTGGGGCGGGCGCGTCTTTTTGCGCACGCTGTAGCCAAAGCTGCCCAGCTTTTTGCCCAGCTCAAAATATTCGCCGTGGGCGTAGGCCAGCAGGCCCGCCCGGTCGAGATGGAGCTTGCCCGCCCGGTCGATGAGCGATTGCTCCACATCCACCGCCACGATATCCGCCAAAAACATGTCGTGCGAGCCGAGGGGGATTTTCTGCGTGACGCGGCATTCGAGCGCCAGCGGGCTTTCCGCGATCAGCGGACACGGCACCTCCCCGGCCGGTACTGGAGTCAGTCCGGTCAGCGCGAATTTATCCGTATCGCGGCCGCTTTTCACGCCGCACAGGTCGACCGCGCGCACCAGCTTGGCCGTGGGCAGGTTGATGACGAACGCGCCGAGCCGCTCGATCAGGGGGTAGGAAAACCGCTCCGGCCGAACGGCAATATAGGTCTTGGGCGGGATGGTGTTCAAAATGCCCGTCCACGCGATCGTCAATACGTTCGAGCGCTCCATCGTCCCGCACGTCACGAGCGCGGGCGGCACCGGCGCGAGCAGCGCGCCCCCGTTCCATTTTATCTTGCTCAAGCAAAGCCACTTCCTTTTTCCAAGTATCTACTGGCAACAGTATATCGGTTTCCCGCGGCAAAAGCAAGCGCCCGCGCCATGCACGTACGATAACCTGTCGTCACATATCATGAAACGCCGGCGCAGGCCCGATTGTGCTATACTATAATTAACCGGAAGGGGCGAAGGCATATGATCCTCATCGCAAAACCGTTTTCCTCAACGTGGGGCCGCTGTAGACGACTGCGAGGTGCCGCATGAAAAATAAGATATTGCTCAAAACAAACCTGTCGATCTGTCTGGTCATCGTGGTGGGCTTTTTGCTTACCGCGGTGCTCAGCTACCGGATCAACTACCATTCCTCGATCCAAAATATCGTTCAGGTGTCCGATCTTGCGTCCGAGGGCGTCTATTACCAGATGAACACCGCGCTGTCCAAGCCGGTGAACATCTCCCAGACCATGGCGAACAACAGCCTGCTCAAAACGCTTTTGGCGCGGGAGGCGGCGCATTCGGACGACCCCGCGTACATCGGCACCATGCAAAAGCACCTGCTGACCTATCAGCAAAAGTATGCTTACGATTCCGTGTTCCTTGTCTCCGCCGCTTCAAACCGCTATTACAATTTTAACGGTCTGGACCGCGTGCTGGCCCCGGGCAACGCGGAGGACGCGTGGTATTTCGACGATTTCCTGCCCTCCGCCGCAGAATACAGCATGAATGTGGACAACGATCAGGTGGCGGGCGCGGAGGACGCGATCACGCTGTTTGTCAACTGCAAGATATGGGAAGGCGACACGCTGCTGGGCGTGGTCGGCGTCGGCGTGCGCATCGATCACCTGCAAAAGGCGCTGCAAAGCTATCAGGATTCCTTTGACGTGAGCGCCTATTTCGTCGACGACGCGGGCGTCATCCAGCTTGCCGCCTCCCGCTCGGGCTACGAGCGCGTCAACCTGCGCGAGCAGGCCGGATACAGCGCCGCCATCTGCGACAGCATTCTGGGCTGGCGGGAAAGCGAAGCCGCGTCCGGCTTCTGGTCGTTCGACGGCGCCGGGCGCAAGCAGGATTATTTTGTCACCCGCTACCTGCCCGATATCGGCTGGCATCTGGTCGTGGAGCGGGACACCGGCGCGCTCATGGCGGCCTTGCAGCGGCAGCTCAAGCTCTCCATCGCGGTCATTGTCGCCATTATCGCCATCATTTTGCTGGTCATCACCCGCGTCATCCGCGGCTTTGACCGGCGGATCGCGGCCATGGCCCGCGCCAACGAGCAGGAACGGCAAACGCTGTTTGAAAAGGCCACCGGCCAGCTTTTCGACGATATCTACGAGATCGATATCACGCACAACCGCCCATCCGATCAAGTGACCGAGGCTTACTTCGCCCGCCTCGGCGCGCCGCCCGGCACGCCCTACGATCAGGCGCTGCACATGATCGCGGAAAAGCAGATCAAGCCGGAATTCCGGCAGGGCTATCTGGATACCTTTTCCCCCGCGCACGTGCTCCGCGCGTTCGACGAGGGCGCGGAATCGCTGCGCTATGAATTTATGATCGCAAACGACGGGCAAAGCTACTACTGGATGCGGATCACCGCCCGCCTTTTGGTCGCGGAGGGCGACGGCTCGCTCCATATGATGATCTACCGGCAGAACATCGATGAAGAAAAGCGGCGCGAGCAAAAGATGCAGCTGCTCGCCCGCACCGACGAAATGACCGGGCTATTAAACAAGACCGCGACCCAGCGCGCGATCGAAGAGCGGCTTGCCCAAAACCCGGAGGGGCCGCACGCCTTTTTCATTTTCGATATCGACCGGTTTAAGGACGCGAACGACCGCTTCGGCCACGCCTACGGCGACAACGTGATCCGGGATTTTGCCGATATCCTCCGCACGCACTTCCGGCGCGACGATCTGCTGGGCCGTATCGGCGGGGACGAATTTGTGGCCTTTCTGCCCATTCCCAGCACGGCGTGGGCGGCCGACAAGGCCCGCGAGCTGACCGCGGCGCTCGACCGGGATCACACGGAGGGCGAAAGCGTTTGGCACATGACCGCCAGCATCGGCGTGGCCTTTGCCCCGCAGGACGGCGCGGCCTTTGCCGAGCTTTACCGGCGCGCCGACACGGCGCTGTATGTATCCAAAAAGCGGGGCCGCCACCGCTTTACCCTGTATCAAAAGGAGCTCGAAAACGGAGGAGGTACGCGGCAATGATGCAGCAGCAAGTAACGTTACTGGATGAACTAGCCCGGCGCATGGGCTGCGCCTATTTATCCGATCTTCACCGCCAACTGGGCTCGTCGCAGTTCCGGGCCTGTATTTTCAGCATGGAGCCGGGCAAGTACCCGCTCCCCCAGTGGCAGGAAGTCGTGGATTATCTGCTCCGCGGGCAGGCCGCGCCCTGCCCCGACGAAGCCGCCGCCCGCCTGCGCCTGACGCAGGCGGAAGCATAAAGCCTAAGGGGCTGCGACGAAACGCGTTTCGTCGCAGCCCCTTTTTTCATGACAGCAAGCCAAGCCAACGCAGCAGGCAAACGCAGTCCTGAAAGCCCTGCTGGTAAATAGACTCCATGGCAATGGCATTTTCATTGTTTTTTGCAGCGTCAAACCGGTTCAGTAAAAGTTGGTCTCCTTCCAGCCTTTCTTTTAACGACTGGTAAAGCGTCTCGCATTGTTCCGACGCTGCGATGTAATCAGGGTCTGTTTGCTCCCTTTTATATGCTAAACGGTTGCAGGAGCGCAAGCAGCATTCTCTGAAGTTCTCAGCAAATGATTGATATCCGCATTCCATAACATCACGCTTTCTTTTCACAACCGCTTGAAAGATGGAGGACGCATAGTGTATAATATTTATGCGCTCTGCCATTTTGGCGGTTGCGTGTTTTGGGGAAGCGGCGGCTACTCGTATGTTGGACGCCGCTTCCTTATTTTTTGTTTTTGAGTTCCCTAATTCCGTCCCTTATGCCCTCCGGTCGTTTCAAACCTTTTCTTTGGCAATAATCTATCAAGGTCTTGAAATCCTCCTCATTGAGCCGGGCGTCGATCTTATAGGGCTTGGGATCGGTCGTAGGTCTCCCCATTTTTTTAGGCAAAAGTCGAGCATAAAAAGGGCGCGTTGCAAAATAAAAGAATGTTCCAAATTCTTGTCATTCTGAGGAGCGAAGCGACGTAGAATCTCGCGCGAACGCGCGGCTTTCACGTTCATTCCGCGCGTTCGCGCGAGATTCTTCACTTCGTTCAGAATGACATACGGAATTTCTTTTATTTTGCAACGCGCTCTTTTTCGTCAAGCCCTTGCGCTCAACCGCCCAGCGTGACGTCTTGCTTTTGGTACCACTGGAGCGCCTGCGAGAAGTCCTCCTGCTGAAAATCCGGCCACAGGCGGTCCACGACGAAGAAATCCGCATACACCGCCTGCACCGGCAGAAAGCCGGATAAACGCCGCATACCGCCCCACCGGATCACCAGATCGACCCGCGACACATCGTGCGAGCAGAGCGCGCCGTGAATCTTCCGGCGGTCCTTGCCGGGCGCTTCCAAGCCCGCCAAATCCCATTCCCAGCCGTAGTTCACCAGAAAATTAACCCGCGTGCCGCCGCCGTTCAGATCGGTTCGCGTTGTGTACGGCATCAGCGCTTGCGGAAACGCTTTGGCCTGTGTATTGCCGACGACCAAAAGCGAAACCGGTTCGGACGCGATCAATTCCACCGCGTCCACACAGGCGCGTGAAAACGCCGCGACCTGCTCCGCGGGCCGCCCGCAGTTGTCGGTCGTAAAGCCGTAAAAGGTAATTTCCTCCACACCGGCGTCACGCGCTAGCTTCAGCACTTCCAAACCGGGCGTCAAGCCGTGCGCGTATCCGTCCTTCTTGTGCATCCCGGCGCCTTGCGCCCAGCGCCTGTTTCCATCCGGGATAATCCCAATATGTTTCGGTATTCTCAAACCGCCACCTTCTTTCCAAAATTAGTATTTGGATATAATCAGGCTTTATCCAAAGAAAAAGCAGCTTCGTTTCCGAAGCTGCTTTCAGGCTGTCAAAAAACAAGTTTTGACAGCCTGTCGATCGAAACAAAGCCCCATTTCGATCGAGTATTCCGGCTTCTGCGCGCGCCTTACAGGCAGAAGGTGAATTGCCCCTTTGGGGCAAGAGAAGCCGGCCTGGGCCGCACTTGAAGTCGGTTTGTATAAAAAGCCACGCACATGTCGCGGCTTTTTATGAATTTTGCCGCAAGCGGCAAAATCCTATTTAATGCGCGCTGCGGCGCGAAAGGTTCTTTGACACGCTGAAAGCAGCTTCGGAAACGAAGCTGCTTTTGCAATGTATCAAACCGTTCGCGGAAGATGCCTCCGGCGCTTAATACACAAACGTTCTCGCCAGTACCATACCGGTTACCGAGGTATACTCCGCAGGAACCTTGATCGTATAGGAAACCGAGGACTGATTGAACGTGAACCGGCCGACATAACCCATTTTACCGCTGCTGTCGTTGATCGCGTTGACAAACGCGCGGCAGCCGATGCCGCCCAGCGTACCGTCGCTATCCTTTTTAAAGTAGAATACGTTTTCAGCGTCCGCGTTCTCGATATAACCGCTGGCACGGCGGTGCTGATCGTCAGAATACTCGGTGTACAGACGGCGCGCGCCGTCCTCGTCGCGCTCCAGAACGACAATGACGCTTTCGTCCAGATCGTGCGCCGCGCTAAAGCCGCCGCCGCTGATCTGCTCAAATTGCAGACGTACCTTTCTCGGCATGTAACCCGGCTTGCCGGTGTCAAACGGAATGGTAACGGTGTGCTCCTCGCCGCCGTTGATCTTGATGCCGTACTGACGGGTCATAAACGAGGTAAGCGGTGTATTGTTCCACAGGCGCTTGTCATCCTCCGTCACCTGCGTGTAGTTGACGACCACCTCAAACTGGCCGGTCGTGCGGTTGTACCGCTTGCCAATCAGCGTCTCGTCATGCGACGGGATCGAGATATACTGATCGGACGTGATCGGCGCGGGCATATCAAAGATTTGCTCCACGATATCCTGTTCGTTTAAATAAGCGTAGTAATAAATAGTTGCTGCCATGTTATGCACTCCTTTTCATACGTTGTTTGAAACTTCCTCTGCTTGCTTTTGCGCCAAGCGATTCTGCAGCATCGCCCGCCGCTGCCGATCAGCGGAATTGAACCGCCGCCTCCGCGCCCTATTGCACGGCACTGTGTACCCAACATCGGCATATTGCCACGCTGCCACCGTAAGGTGGGTCGCGTAGAAAACATGAAACATTTGGATTATCCCACCGCTTACGCGGCCGTTTTGTTCCTTTTCTATCATGGAACGCGCGGGTCAAACGCCTTGTCAAGCGGCTGTAAACCGCGCGCGATTGGTATAAAATCTTTGTCCATGCAAATCCTATGAAGAGAAATTCGGCTATCAAAGCCCGATTAGGAGGAGCTTATGAACAAAAAGGTATGGTATTGGTGCCTTGGTATCCTTGCAGTCGCGATTATCGCCGCGCTCATTTGGAACGCTACCGCTCCGGAAACCCCGTCCGGCGATGCAAACGGCGGGCAGATGGACCACAGCGGCATGGATCACGGTTCGTCCACGGATACGGAGGACCCCAACCTGCGCGGCTATCTCGATGAGCAGGACGCGATTATGGCGACCATGATGACGGATATGGAAAATATCGAACACTCCGGCAACGCCGCCATTGATTTTCTGGCGGGCATGATCCCCCACCATGAATCCGCTATCGCAATGGCGCAAAGCTATCAAAAGTACGGCGGCGCGCATGAAGTGCTCGCGCCGTTGGCGCAGGAGATCATCACGGCGCAGACGGATGAAATCGAGCAGATGAAAGGCATGATTGAACGGCTGCGATCGGGCGAAGCCGCCGACGAAGCGCAGGCCAAGGCATATTTAGAAGCCTATGCCGATTTGATGAACCACTCCATGTCCCACGCTTCGGCAGACAGCCTTGACGCCGCCTTTGCCGAGGGTATGATCATGCACCACCAGATGGCCGTGGACATGGCGAACGCCATCCTGCCCCACACGTCGGATGAAGAAGTCACCAAGCTGGCCCAGACCATCGTGGAGACCCAAGAGAAGGAAATATCCGATATGCAGGACGTGCTGAACGAGCTGCAAAAGTCCTGACCCTGCCGCCGCCCCTATTGGGGGCGGCTTTTTTTCGCTCGTTTTCCCTATTTTACGGTTCCTCCGGGTTCAGCGCTTCATCCTGCACCGCTAATGAAAGATCCAGCAAAAACGCGCGGATCTCTTGCGGAAACAGCTTTTTATAGTCCTCCAAAAACATTTCTATCGCGGCTTGGCCTTCCGCCATGTCGTAAAAACGGTTGATCCTGTCCTGATCGGCCCGCGCCGCGGGCTCGGTCGCCGGTTCCCAACGCAGCTCCATTTCCCCGTCACCTCCATGCGGCTATTCTATGTTGGCGTCGCGCAAGGCTTGCCGCACCAATCGAACCGGCCCGCAAATTACTTTATCAAGTATCTTATGTACCTATTATAGTACACCATTCTATACTTGTCAACGTAAAATTACTCGTTCGCGTATTTATGTGCAGTTTCACAAAAATGCCGCGGTTTGTTTTGATGAAATGCACGAAAGAAATCGCGCCTTGCCCATCCGGTCGCATGCGTGTATGCCGCGCGAAGTAGGGGCGGTGCCGCTGTCTTTTGCGCCCTCTTGTACGAGACTGCATGCGCCTGAACATAAAAGATCCCCCGACTTCCCATTCCAAGGAAGCCGGGGGGATCTTCTATGTCATTTAGCTAAGGTAACGCAAGTAGGGCGCGACGCCCTCGGCGCGCCGAGAGCGAAGCACCGGGATAAGTGAGAGCATCAAACAAGCCGATACGGCCGAGCGAAGGGACATGGTTTTTCAGGAAGTGTTACGTCCCTTCGAGACGGCGCGCCGAGGGCGTGGTCCAGACCAGCTTCTCTTGGCCTTCGGCCAATTCACCTTCTCGCGCCCTACTAGCTCGGTGAATCCCTTGTTTTTTCCTTTTCGTTTCCCTTCACAAAATGACATTGCGGGAATCTTTATAGGTTTTCTTTCACAACTCTCATAAGCTGATTAAATTCCTTGACCATATAGCTCGAATCGCCGGTATGTCGCTCCAATGTGTCCGCAAATTTTTCGCTTGCTTCATTAATTTGCTGCCGCCTGCACGATTTGGGGGCGTCGTCCAACAGCTCGCTGCATTCCAGATTGAACGCGTCCGCTATATTGCGCAATGTTTTCAGTTCCGGCTCCGCCACACCACGCTCAAACCTACCGATCTGGGCGGGATCTACTTTGGACCTGTCGCCAAGCTCTGCTTGCGACCAGCCCCGCTCGGTTCTGTAAGATCTAATCATGTCCCCTAGGTTCATAAATAGTAAGCTCCTTGTGGGCGGCGTTGCACGCGAAGAAACACTACTATTATTTTACCATGCCCGCCGTTTTTATAGGAGCTATTTTACATTATTTTGTAAAATTCTGCGAGGTAGTTCCATACCTGACTATTTATACCCCTTTGTCTTTTTCCCGATCATACTGCGCGGCCAAGCAGCAAGCCGCCCTCGCCACGAGCTTGAGCATCTCAAGCGCGACCACCTATACAACGCCGCCCCCATCGAAACGTGCCTCTGATCCTCGCGACGACCACGCCCGACCTTTCGGTTATGTCGAGGCGTATAGGGACGGATGGGCTTTAGTTCCTCCGGTGTATGTCGTTCGGGGGTGATGCGGCCTGCGTTGCTCGCTTGCCCCACGCCATACTTCTCCGCGTATTTTATCGGGGCTACTTCCTTCATCCCTTTTTATTTACTTGTCCAATAACCATGGTGCTCCTACCCCCTCCAAACAAATGGCGAAAATAAACCTTGCTATTTAAAGTTTTATGGTGTATACTGAACAAGTATTCTAAATGTACTAATTGATGCTACAGGTGTAAGTCAATTTTTCTTTTGACTTAACATGCTGTAGTTTTTTTATTTGCACAATTTTGAATAACATAATTTAGGAGGTACACGTTTATGAGTAACGGTATCGTAAAATGGTTTAATGCAGAAAAGGGCTTTGGCTTCATCCAGAACGACGACGGCAGCGATGATGTGTTCGTTCACTTCTCCGCCATCCAGTCCGAAGGCTACAAGTCCCTGAACGAAGGCCAGCGCGTTTCGTTCGAGTCCGAGGTTGATCCCAAGAACAGCAGCAAGATGCGCGCTGTCAACGTCTGCCTCGCCTAAGCAAAATATTTGCCATGACCGCCCCCTAACCGGGGCGGTTTTGTTTTATGATGCCGGTCTCCCTTTCCGCGTGCTTACAGCGGTTGGCGCGGCGCCCGCATAGCGTGTCAGTCATGGCCCGCCTCCCGCCTGTGCGCCTTGACCCGCGCCGCCCACTCGTTCTCCCAGTCGGTCAGTTGGGCCGTTTTGTGCGGCGGCGCGCCGGGCTGGTCCCTGCCGCGCTTGTCCAGCCGGTCCCAGATGATCCCCTTCCAGCCCGCCGCCATGCACTCGCGGATCAGCGCGGCCACCGCCTCGTCGCCGTACTGCTCCGCGTGCTTGCGGATGCTGGCCACCAGCGATTTTAGGCCGGTCGGCTTGTAGTCCTCCTTGCGCTCCCGCTTGTAGCGCAGCCACTCGTTCGCCGCCTCCAAAAGCGCTGGCGAACGGGCTTCTAAGGGGGTAAGGGGGTTTTTAATATCTGTTTCTTTTTCTGTATCTGTCTCTTTCTCTTTCTCTGTATCAGGTTTTTTGGGCTTCGCGGAAAACCGTTCGCTTGTTTTGGGTTTCTCCGGCTTGCCGTCGCCGTGCGGCGGCCTGCCGCCCCTTGGCGCCGTTTTCCCGGTTTCGTTCGCACCGCTCGCTGTACTTGTCCGCATCGCGGTCGAGCTGCGCCCGAATGAAGGAAAACGCCATCTTAGCCGCCCCGGCAAGTTCGCTCTCCCTGCCATGCTCCGCGTACTCAAAAAGCGCCGTCAGCAGCGCGCCGCGCTCCGCGTCGGTCAGCAGCTCCAAATGCTCCCGGTAATCGAAATACAGCATAAATGCCTTGCGTCCCGCCATTATGTCCTCCCCCGTTTCTATTGCCAGTAAAACCGGCCGAAATTACTTTATCAAGTATTTATATCTCTATTGTACGACAATACATTTTACTTGTCAACGTAAATTTACGCAATCACGTATTCTGTTAGATGATAACGAAAAAAAGGCTACCATTGAGAAACTCTCAACGGTAGCCTTTTCTTACTTTTGAAATGCTAGCGAGCAAACCAGTACAAACACGCCGCCAACCATATAAATAGCTGGCGGGTGTTCGTACAGCTCGCCATTGGTGGAGCGTCACCGCTCATACACGAACTCATGTAGTCGGCGTTGCTCTGGTCGATGTCGGATAGTAGACTATCTGTGATGGTGACTGTCTTATCGCCCACGGTGAGGATGTATGTAAGTTTATCGTCGTAGAGGTAGACGGCAACTAGAAATACGTTAATCAGCATACGACGGTATTTAGTGTCGTTTGCGTCGCCTTTTTTAAGCGCGCTGAGGAAGAAAAGAATGTCTTGTTCGGATAGCGGGATTTGGTTTTGCTGTTCAATGGCGATTTGCTTTTCAAGGTCTTGCTTTTCTTCCGTGCGCTGACTCAAACGGGCGGCGATGGTATCGGCGGCCTGTCCAAGTTCCAGTGCCTTTAGTAGATTTTCTATTGCCTGTTCAGTCTCTTTCAGACAACCGCGAAGTCTTTTCAATTCGGAACCGTCATAGTCGGCGGCACACACGGCGGCAACCTCTTTTGCAATCTTTTTAATGTTGCTATCGGTCAGTTGTTCCCGGCACTTGGCGACTACCATATCTTCAATGTAGGCTTTCTGCACGGTTTTTTTGGTGCATTTCTTTTTCAACTTGCCGTTGCAAGCGTAGTAGTTGTGTACCGTTCCGGTCTTGGATGTGCCGGAATAGCCGGTCATCATCTCGCGGCAATGCCCGCAAAATAGCTTTGTCGTCAATAAGTATTCAGCCTTTGCCCGTGCTCGGGCAGGGGCTTTTTTATTTTTGTTCAATATGATTTGTACCGCCTCAAAAAGCTCGTCGCTCACAATGCGAGGGATAGCGTTAGGCGTTTCTACTCCTTTGTATGTGTATATACCAAGATACCGCTTGTTGCGGAACATGGCGTGAAGACTGTTCTTGTTAAATGCACCTCCTTTTGTGGTCTTTATCTGACGGCTGTTCAGCCATGCGGTGATCTCCGCTACTGTCTCCCCGGCGGCGTACCGCTCGAAAATCTCTTTGGCAATGGGCGCGGTATCGGGATTAAGAACAATATGTTTGTCAATCACCCGATAACCAAAACCGGGGTTACTGCCGATAGAAAGGCATTTCGAGCCGTTGATATCCATGCCACGCTGGATTTTCTGCGCTAACTCCGCCGAGTAATATTCCGCCATGCTTTCCAGTACGCCCTCTATGAGAATACCGCTGGCATCCTCTCCGATGTTCTCCCGCGCAGACAAGACCCGGACGCCATTCTTTTTCAGCTTGCTCTTATAGGTAGCGCTGTCGTAGCGGTTACGCGCGAAACGGTCAAGCTGGTAGACCAAGACACCCGCGAATTGACGCTTGGCGCTGTCGGTAATCATACGCTGGAAGTTGGGGCGCTTGTCCGTTTTGCCGGTCATGGCGCGGTCAATATACTCTTTAATAATGGTATGCCCATTTGCCTTGGCGAAGTCATAGCAGGCTTGTAGCTGCCCCTCAATGGACTGCTCTGTCTGGCTGTGGCTGGAATACCGGGCGTAAACAACGAGATTCATTCACGTCCCTCCTTTGACTTCATGATCCGAAAGGTAACAGGGTCAACCAATTCACCGTCATATACTTGAAGATCGCTGAATACGCCGAGTGTGGCGTCAAGGCTCTCGCTCTCTTGCATTTGCTCGAAGAACATTCTGACAAAGCGGTTGCTACTCGTTAGGGCGACGGCCTCACCATCGTTCAGGCTGACGCTAAAATGGAGGGCAACTGACGCTTCATAAATGTCTTTCAGTCGTTGCTGCGCGTCTGTCGTGGTAATTGGGGTAGGCGGTTCCGCTAATGTCCGCTGTAGCGGGGGGGCTGTCGAGGGCACGCGCCCGCACAACTCGTCGAGTGAAACACCGAGAATATCCGCTAGCTTTGCGGCAGTTTCGAGGGGCGGCAATGCGCCCTTGCCCTCCTCCCGGCCCGCCAGATAGGAAGCAAGTGCGGGATAGCTTACCCCGATAGCGTCAGACAATTCCCGTCGTGTAATGTCCCTTTGTTCTATTGTGTTGTATAAGCGGTCAGCAAACCCTTTTTTAAAATAGTTGTCTTTCATATCCGTCCTCCTTACTTCCTTTAAAAATATTTTACACCATAGTATTGGAAATGTCAATATAATTTCATCAAAACATTGATATAGCAACAATAAATCAAAATTAAAATTATTTTTGCGTAGTTATTGACAATATAATTTATATATAATATAATTAAAATGGAATAAAGGAAAGGAAAAATATAAATTTATCAGATAAATTAAAAATCTCGACAATGCAGGCGCATACGATTGCAGTTTGCATTGCCAAGGACATACGCGCGTATATCCTTGACCACCCCGACGAGTATACCGCGTTTCTGAACGCATATTCCGGCGAGGACACCAACACTACTAGCCTGTCAACCGAAGCGGCACAAGGTTCTTGACACGGCTATCACATACAGTACAGTCACTACGGTACGAACACCGTCACCGCATTAGTGCTGTACCACACACCGACACGAAACGAACACGGGAAGGCATATGCATCCCACGGCCGCCGAAAGGCGAGATAAATTATTATTTAAATGGAGGATTATTATTATGAATGCAATTAATGTTTTTATTAAGTTGTTAATTTTGACTATGTTTCAAGTTTTTGGCGCAGATTATGCGATTTTGACCAGCGTGTCCGACGACATGGAGTATGTTGACGGCAAATCCACCGGCAAAAAACTGGGGACAAAATACAATGTGGTTTGTCCTAAAATGCAGTATCTGACGGTTACTGTAAAAGTCCCTAACGCTGATCCAATCGTAGCGCAAGAGGTGCTTGATTCGGCAGATGAGCCGGTACTTATCACCTTTGAGGGCTTTACGGCTCGTCTTTACTCAATAAGAGGAGAAATAGGTCTTACTTGCAAAGCAGACAAGGCAGTATTATTTGATACAAAAGCGGTGGCGCATCATGGGAAAAGTTAAGTCACTACTTGAACAAGCAAAGAAACTGGCCGGGGAATTATCCTGGCCACCAAGATCGCAGCGTGTGTGTTCAGTGCTGCTGTCATTATATTTCTGGCGATTACCGGAGTATTGCGCTATGTACTGGCTCTGGCGATAGTTGCCGCTGTTTGTATCAGCATTCCAACGCTACCTCCGCCTGTATGGCCTCCCGAGGCCCTCCTACAGGCCTTGGCGCTGTCCATGTGCTACGTCTTACGCACGAGCGCACGACAACTATCAGCACTTCCGCCGACATATTTACAAGAAATTTTCCACGATCCTACTTATCGTGTGATTGGGGACGCTGTGGTATGCTACTTCGATATCTATAAGCAGAGTACGAGCCTTGCAGACCCGGATGAGCTACACAGCCTAACCGGCGTACTCCAAAGCCGCCTTGTACGTCATTTCTACCATGCTAACAATATCGTACAAGAGTGGTATGCAAACGGTGGCATAGAACCGCGCGTACAGGTGACCGGCATAGCCGACGAGGGCGCAACGCTTACTATTGAGGTGGTGCTCGGTTACGACCAGCGCACCATACAGGGCGGACAAGTCTATATCAACGAACAGCGCCACTCGAAAAACACACTTACAGCGAAGCCAACAGCGGCACGTCCAGCCACAGACACGCCATTTATCCCTTTAGCCTATCACAAAGAACTACTTGTAGACGGCGACCAACGCCCGGTCAAATGGCCTTATGAACTTGCACCGCACGGCGTTGTAATTGGCGGAACCGGGAGCGGAAAGACCTACTTTGTAAAGCAGACAATTTGGCGTGTGCTTGAGCGTGTACCCAATGCTGCCGTCATCGTCTGTGACTTCAAAGCGGACGATTTTCGTTTCCTATCCGACTATACCGGCTACTATTCATACCTTGACTGCGCGACGGGTTTACGGGCTTTCTACGACCTTTTTACTGCTCGTCAAGCTGGTATAGACGCAAGCCGAGATTTTCGACTGCTCGTGTTCGATGAGTGGGCCTCGTACATACAATCACTTGACAAGAAGCAAGGCGAAGCTGAAATGAAGAAACTGGCCACCCTACTTATGCTAGGCCGTTCCTTTGGATGTCATGTGCTGGTATCCCAACAGCGTGGCGATGCGCAGTATTTTAGCACAGCACGAGACAACTTTGGCCTAGTAGTCGCTCTCGGCAATCTATCTCCCGAGAGCAGAGATATGTTTTTTAGGGGCTATAAGGACAGCATTGAGCTCACACAGACACAAGGAACAGGTTACGCCGCAATCAACGGCGGTGACCCTATCCCAATCCAAGTCTGCACGGTGAACATGGACAAGGTAGAAGGGGAAATTTCCAGACACTTTGAACCCAAGCCGTCCGACGGCGCGAGCGAAGCGTAAGCGACGGCGGAGCGGCTGCGGGGAGGGCTTGTCCCTCCCCGCTTTTTGCAAGGGCGCAGTATTACCCCTTGCTTACTTTCGTCGCAAGTCGCAATAAATACTACATAGTGAAATGGGGGCATTCTATGAGCGACACTCAGTGCCGCAAGTGGCAAATTACAATTAATAATCCCTTGGATAAGGGGTTTACACATACAAGAATTACGGAGGAACTTCACTCGCTGAAGTCCCTTGTCTACTACTGCATGGCAGATGAAGCGGGGCAGACTCACCACACCCATGCCTACGCCGCCTTTTCCAGTGCCGTCCGCTTTTCCACGCTGAAGGCTCATTTTCCAGAAGCACACCTAGAAGTTGCGCGGGGTTCCTCAGCACAAAATCGAGATTATATCTGTAAAGAAGGAAAATGGACGGCCGACAAGAAGCACGGCACCAAGATTGCGGGGACATTCGAGGAATGGGGTGAAATCCCTGCCGAACAGCAGGGACGGCGCACAGACATTGATTATCTTTACGAGATGGTCAAGGAGGGGGCAAGCGATCTTGAAATTTTGGAAGCATACCCACGAGCTATGATGTATCTCGACAAAATTGAGCGCGTGCGGCAAACGCTAAAAGCGGAGCGGTATGCCGTGGAATTTCGTCCGCTGGAAGTGACCTATATCTGGGGGCCAACTGGCACAGGCAAGACGCGCGGTGTAATGGAAGAATACGGATACGATAAGGTCTGCCGCGTGACTGACTACGACCACCCTTTCGAGAAGTACCACGGCGAAGACGTATTGATTTTCGATGAATACAGAAGCCAACTCAAGATGTTTGAAATGCTCAACTACTTAGATGGCTACCCGTTACAATTGCCTTGTCGGTACGCCAATCGTACCGCGTGTTACACGAAAGTCTACATCATATCCAATATCTCTCTTGAACAACAATATAAAAACATCCAGTATGACGAACCGGCAACGTGGGCGGCGTTTCGGCGGCGCATCCACAAAGTTATTGAATATTCGACGGAGGGATGCAACGGTGAAGCGACCATACCGCTAGCGCAGGAACAATTGTCGGAGTTCACCGAGATCGACGACCACGAACCGTTGCCGTTCTGAAATATAAAAGACGCTATGTTGCCTATACAAAAGCAACACAGCGTCTTTTATGTGAAGTCCAAAAACTTATGGGGCGGCACATCCAGAGCCTTGCTAATACGGAACAGCGTGTCAAGCGATATAGGCTTGACGATATTCACGGCCTCGATTTGTCCGAGAAAGGAGGTGCCGACGCCCATGATCTCGGCAAGCTGCTCCTGTGTCAAACCCTTTAACTTGCGGTAGTAAGCAACTTTCAGACCGATCATTTTGTAGTAGTCTTTAAATTCATCCTGCACGGCAATTCCCCCTATAAAATTATTATAGGGCCTTGCCATCCCCATTCCTATTTGCTATACTTGCAATATATATTACCGTATAAATAATAAAAAATACTTGGACGGTAACAGGAGGAGAAAACAATGACAGGACAAAGCGCGAGTGTATCACCAATGCCAATCATGCTGATTCTAATTGTGCTTGCGGCAATTATAGCAACGGCTATCATTCTCTTGCGAAAAAAACGGGCGGTTCCACCCATAGGCGCGAATGGCGGAGAAGATGCAGGTGGTCAAGGGATAGCAAAGAAATATCCATTTTTTGTTGACCCGGCGGAGACACCGCAAGCGGAGTTAGGTTCCGGGTTCATCCAAAGCTATCTCGGCGGCGGCGCAATCTCCAAAGGCTTTGTTGTGGCGACCCAGCGGCGGGCATATTTCAAGGGCAAAAGCTATTTTAAGGACTTTAAGGGGCACTGGAAAAAGCAGATGCAAGAAAAAACCGTTGACCTTAAAGACATCACGGGGACGGGATATACAAGTATGCGTCAACTGTGGATGTTGATTTCCGGAATTTCTTCATTTTTCTGGCCTGTGCTGTTATGCTTCCTATTTAAAGGAAAAGGCGGAATTACAGCGGTTTTAGACAACATTGCGTTTCAGTATACACGAAATCTTTTCTTTATGGTGCTATTGGGGCTGCTTCCGCTTGGCGTATTCCTTGCATTATATTTTCTGAAACGCAGAACACTGTTCACAATCGAATTTGCTGGCGGCAATATCAGCTTTAACACATCATGGTATGGCAAAAGCGAAGTTGACAGTTTCCAGAAAAATCTGCGCCAAGCAATGGCCGCCATCAAAGATACCGAGACATCCGCCCCGGTTGCCGCTGCCGTCCACGCCTACACCGCACCGCCTACCGCCACCGGCGCGGCCAAGGAAAAGGCCGAAGCTCTGCGCGAGTATGCCAAGCTGAAAGAGGACGGCGTTATCACCGATGAAGAATTCCAGAAAATGAAAGCCGAGCTTGTGCCCAATAATAAATAAGAGAGGACTGTGACTGATGAAAAGACTGAAGCGGCTACTGACGGCGGCGCTGTGTGTGGCGACGATTGCAAGCGGCACCACATCTGCAAGCGCGGCTTCGTCTGTGGGCCAAGAGCAATTCACAGACGGGGAATACTCGTTCCAGCGGGTTAAGGTAACTTTTGCCTACGGCGTGGCAATGCTAAGGCCTTTCGTATGAGGATCATTATTATGAAACCTTTTCCGATGGGTTCCTGCTGATATGCGATCAGGACAATAATCCCTGCTATTTGGGCGAGGATGGGGCGGTTCACGATCTTAACCGTGGCCGGTTTGAGGTCATGCATCCCTTTTCGGAAGGCTTGGCTGCTGTGATCAACGATAGCGGCAAGGTTGGTTATATCGATACTTCGGGTAAGCTGGTCATTCCCTGCCAGTTTGACGCGCCGATCAATCAAATCACATCTCCCTGTGCGTCTTTGTTCAAAGATGGAAAGGCATGGGTGTTCCGCGCAAGTGCCGATTCCTCTGCGATGGAAGCCTGCGGCGGGTGGGCGCAGATCGACACCGCCGGGAAACTGCTGACCGACTACTCGCCTGACGCGTCGGTGGGTGAATATTGGATGATACCCAGTGAAAATGTCGAGAAATACAATCTGTTTTGTCTTGCAGACGCTAACTTGGCAACGGGACAGAAAGAGCAATTCCCGGATGTCTGCACCGCTCCCGGCATAGGGACGTTTACCGCCCGCTTCGGCGGTACTGACACAGGGCTGGCCAGCATTCCAAACGGCGGCCTTTATATCGTCAAGCGGCAAACCGTGGGGACGCGCAACCTCTCAACGTACACAACCACCAGTTTTGAAACAGTTAATCCGACTGGGTCATGGGATGCGATTGCATCCTATCATCAGGTCAACTATAAGCTGGAAAACACCACTACTGGTATAGATAATGTGGATATTGTTGTTATTCCATGTGTGCGCGGAGAAGATTTTGATTTTGATGGTAGCCATCACATGTCACCGAATTCCTACTATCCATTGACCGTTGAAAGAATAGAGCGGACGCTACAGCCGGGTGAAGTCGTGCGCGGCTCATTTAGACCGCAATGGGGATTTGAGTCCTATTTGCTCAAATATGTAGTAATCAAGTTGGAGCCGGGCGATATGGAACTGCTGCAACAAAACTGCATCGGTGTGTTGGATCGTGATATGACCTATCATCCATCCCAGCGAACCATTGCGGAAAATCAACTGGCAAGCGATTTTGTCCACAAATATTTTGCGGATTACTTAAAATGAGGAGCAATCGAATATGAAAAAGATGGTTAAATCATTCGTTTTTGTAGTTGTGGCTTGTGCGTTAATGGCGACAAACGCTCTGGCATTTACCGTCGTGGAGGGCGGCGACATCACCGAAATCAACGCGCCCCATGAGTGGGCCAAGGCCGAAATTGAGTTGGCACGGGAAGCGGGACTGCTGACCGAGCATACCGACAATTATTTCAAGGAGGACATTACCCGTTTCCAGTTCGCGGAGTTGGCGGTCAATCTGGCGGAGAAAGCCACCGGCAAAGAAATCACAGCAGCCCCGGTAGATATCTTTACCGACTGCACCGAGACGGCAGTTTTGAAAGCCTACGCCGCTGGTATTGTCAACGGTGTGGGGGACGGCGCGTTTGCTCCAGACCAGACCACCAACCGGGAACAAATCGCCGCCATGCTCTATCGGGCTGTACAATATATCGAGCAGAACGGCGGCAAGGGCCTTGACGTGAAAAGCACCGATATTTCCAAGTACACCGATAATGCACAGGTGTCAAGCTGGGCAAAGGACGCGGTGGGGGTGCTGGCGGCTAACGGGGTGATGAAAGGTACGTCAGAAACAATGCTATCCCCGCAGGCAAGTTGCACGGTGGAGCAAAGCGTGTTGCTTGTCTACCGGCTATATGTGTTAACAAAATAAATAATATTGTTACATAGAGAAGCGAGCAACCAAGGCTAGACCTTGATTGCTCGCTTTAACTATTTTATTATATGGGGTCATTTAAAGAAATGGATAGAGCTACGAGATATTTCAAAACCATATCATCATATTTTTCCAACGTGGTTTTATCAATATGTTCTTTTGAACCATGTATAATATTGTTTAACTCTCGTATCATGTCGCAATATGATTGAACAGATCGCCCCTTGAAACAGTCTCGTATCATGTGGTTTTTAGCTGGATGTTTTATACTTTCTAACACTTGAATAACATGGTTTATCTTGTTCTCACTTATAAATGATACTTCTGTTGATGTTGTTCCGAATAAGCAATCCCTTGTTTTATTATAGTTTGCTATACTGCCTGTGTTAAATGCTCCCTCATTTGCTTGATACCAAATGCACCAATACCGCAACGCTATTTCGAGCAGAAGCCTATATAGATAAGCTGCAATGCGCCGCAATTCCATATCAGTATTTATTTGAAGCCCTATAGCAAATTCTAAGGTTGGCTTAAAGACAGCATGATCTATATTTATGCCTTTTCCACGCCATTGGAATAAAAGTGCTGGATTTACTTTATATCGGTTGTTTTTCCTTTTTTCTGATCCGGGAGTTGACGTGTAAGTTATAGGGCCAGATTGCTCCACAGCATCAGATGTAGTATCAGCTTGGTTTGAAATAGATGGCAGAAATACTTTCTTAGGCTCAAAATCATCACCATATTGTTTTGCCTCTACTGCTGAAGGCAATACAAGCTGTGGAGTGGCATGATGTTCTGTATTAGGGAAAAGCAACTGCTTAAATTCTTCTAATTCCTTTTCGCTCTTTAGACGTGGTAGATATCGAGAATAAGGCCCCCGTGTTTTGGCGTCGCGTAATTTTTGGTAGGTCGATTTTATAAAGTCTACATTAGTAAAGTCCCACTCGTCATCAACACCAAATATTTCTTTTACTATTTCATTTTTAAAAATAGTATCCAAATCTGTATATGGTATCTTCCTGAAATCTGACTTGCGGTTTAAATTACATATTTTACTGACTTCGTATGCATATGGGTAAATCGCCTGCTTGTGATTTTGCCTAAATGCATAGTCGCGTTGAAACGCCTCCCAAGGGATTTGCCCTCTCCCCCCTGCTTCTCCGGTATGTTCTACCTCAATAAGACGAAGTGCTTCCTCGACATCTGTTACATATACTAATATCTCGGTATCTAATGTCAAATCAATTTTATTTTCGATTTTCTTGAAGCGAGTATCTTTCCACAGAACACATTTTATGACAGAAATTCGCCTGTTTCCATCATAAATGTTATAGGTGCCGTTTTCGTTTAAGACCGCAATTGGTTGCCGGTGAGGATTGAGACCATGACTAAAGATATCACTTGCCAAAACTTTCATTTTATTTAATCCAACTTCGTCTATAAGAATTTGGATTGCTTCATCTTCAGTCAAGATTTGCTCATTTGCCATCCTTGGATTATCGGTCCATACTATCAAATTCTTAATGGAAATAGACTTTATTGATCCCATTATTCATCACCTCAAACCGACAGTTTATTGAAAAATATAAATTCATTTGCTTTCTTTTTACTTTGCAAGCTGTAGTTAAGAGAAACCGTGTCCACTATTCGCTTTGCATATATTTCTCTAATTTCTTGACAAACGTCATAAGTAATAATCCAAGGGATATCTTTCAAATTGGCTTCTATAATCGCTGCTAATTCTCTGTGATCATCCAGTTCAAAAAAGTTCGTATAAAGTTTTTTGCCTTTATTAAAATAGGGCGGATCAATAAAGAAAAATGAATGATCTCTATGAAAATCAGAAATTAGGCACTTTGCATCTAAATTACATATATTAATATGTGCTCTGTTCTCTGCTATCCTTTGAATTAGTGCAATTAACCTTAACTTATTAAACCTGCAATCTATTTTGTAATTTCCGCTTTGATCTAAACCACCAATCGGACCAGCCTTTAATATTCCAGAACGGTTTGTCCTGTTCAAGAAAAAGGTTGCAAAACCCAACTCTAACAGAGAAAATTCGTTGACATTTGCGTATATATATTTTTGTCGGTGCCATTCATCTATTGTAATAGGTGTTTTTTCGATTAAGGCAACAAATTCATCCGTTTGGTGCACTATGCTATGCCAAAAAGAATATATGGAGATATCAAAGTCATTGATAGTTATTTCATCAACGACACCCTCAAATAAAAGTCTTATTGCGATCCCGGCTCCACCGGCAAATGGCTCAACATAATGGCATCCACGGAGATTGTTTTTCTCCAATATATCTAAAACCATATTGTACATTTGATTTTTTCCACCTGGATAGCGCAAAGGAGAGTATGATATCCCCATAAAAATTCACCAACTTACGTTGTTTTTTACATTGTACCATATATATTTAGGGAAAACTACATGTTCACCTCAAAATTCGTCAAGAAAAAGCGAGCAACCAAGGTAATTAACCTTGATTGCTCGCTTCTTGTTGATATCACAGCCACACCGTTACGGCGAAACCACCGTTAAAGTAATAGGTGTTCGTGTAATACCCTTGTGGTGGAGCCGAGGGGAGTTGAACCCCTGTCCGAAAGCGCATTCACAGTGACTTCTCCGGGCGCAGTTTGTCGTTTGGCATTCCCTCTGCTGTCCGCCGACAAACAGGCTGACAGGTTCAGTAGAGTCATTTTACATGACGGGGGCAACTCTTACCCCGTACACGTTCACCAC
The DNA here is from genome assembly GCF_033193315.1 of Agathobaculum sp. NTUH-O15-33. Lineage (NCBI taxonomy): Bacteria > Bacillati > Bacillota > Clostridia > Eubacteriales > Butyricicoccaceae > Agathobaculum > Agathobaculum sp. NTUH-O15-33. Next base: position 1,264,776 of record NZ_CP136187.1, on the reverse strand, counting down.
TAATCGACGCCAGACACCCGGGCCGTGGTCCTCCCGGGGCTGACGGGCTAAGCCTTAATTAGGCAGCCAGAAGTTTAGAATTGTTGTTGTTTAATTTATAAAAATTAAATTGGAGCTTTTTACGCAGCGCCCCGCTGCGGCCCGCTATCCCTGCTTCAACACCCCCGTCGAACCCGTTACGGCCCCATATAAAGTGGGGCAAACCGGTTTGCGCGGAGCGCAGGTGATTTTTCTTCGATCAACGATTTCTCATCTTCATCGCGCGGTCGATCTCGCGCTTTGCGTCGCGCGCGGCAATGCTGTCGCGCTTGTCGTACGTCTTTTTGCCGCGGCATAGGCCGAGCTGAATCTTGACGCGCGAATTTTTAAAATACACGGCAAGCGGAATAAGGGTGTACCCTTCCTGCTTGGTGCGGCCGTACAGACCCGCGATTTCCCGCTTGTGCATGAGTAAACGCCGCACGCGCAGGGGATCCTTATTAAAGATATTGCCCTTTTCGTAGGGGCTGATGTGCATACCGCGCACGAACAGCTCGCCTTCTTTAAAGGAGCAGTACGAGTCCTTGAGGTTCACCTGTCCTTGGCGGATGGATTTTACCTCTGTTCCCGCCAGTTCGATGCCCGCCTCGTATTTTTCCTCGACAAAGTAGTCGTGCCATGCTTTTTTATTGGCGGTGACTTGCTTTGTGCCCTGTTTTTCAGCCATGGCAGCCTCCTTTTCCGTGGTACATTTTATAATACCACGGGCGGGCGATAATGTAAAGCGTCATCTGTGTTACAAATTTCGCGTAAAAATGCCGAAATACTCTTGCGCTTTGTTTAAAAATAGCCTATACTGGGTCCACAAACCGGTCCGCATGGCGCACGGCGGACGGACATATACTAACCGTAACGCTAAGAAGGAAGTGTGTGCATGATGACCGATGTATTGATCCTAGGCGCGGGCCCCGCTGGGCTGACCGCCGCCATTTACGCACGGCGCGCGGGCCTGACCGCCACCGTATTCGACAAGGGGTTTGCCGGTGGGCAGACCATCATCACGCCTGAAATAGAGAACTATCCGGCGATCGCCTCTATTTCCGGCCCTGAATTTTCGCAGCGGCTGTACGAACAGGCGGTATCGCTCGGCGCGGCGTTTAAAAATGAAGAGGTGCGGCGCGCGCAGCTTTCGGGCACGGTGAAAATTCTTTCGACCGAGCAAGGCCCATACGAGGGCCGCACGGTCATACTGGCCGGCGGCGTCAAGCGGCGGGAGCTTGGCTGCCCGGGCGAAGCCGAGCTTGCGGGCAAAGGCGTTTCCTACTGCGCCACCTGCGACGGCGCGTTTTTCCGAGGCAAGCAGGTGGTGCTGGTCGGCGGCGGCAACACGGCGCTGGAGGACGCGCTGTTCCTCTCCAACCTATGCGAAAAGGTGACGCTGGTCCACCGGCGCGACCGCTTCCGCGGCGAAAAGCAGCTTTCCGACGCGGTGCTCGCGCGCGATAATGTAGACGTGCGGTATTCGAGCGCCGTCACCCGCATTTTGGGCGAAAGCCATGTGGAGGCCGTCGAGATCACGAATCTAGTATCCGGGCAGGCCGCGCGCATCCCCGCCGCCGGGGTGTTCATCGCCATCGGCTACGAGCCGGACAGCGCGCTGATCGCGGGTCAGGTAACGGTGGACGAAGCGGGCTATATCGTCGCCGGGGAGGATTGCCATACCAACCTATCCGGCGTGTTCGCCGCGGGCGACGGGCGGCAGAAGCCGCTGCGCCAAATCGTCACCGCCGCTTCGGACGGCGCGGTGGCCGCCTATCAAGCGGCGAATTATATCAACGCGCAATAAATATTAGAGCGAGGAACGTACAACGGCGTTCCTCGCTCTTTTGCCGCGCCTTGCGGCGCTTTTTTTATTCCACGCGGTTTGTCAGCGAACCGATCGCCCCGATTTCGCAGACAACGGTATCGCCCTTTTTCAAAAAGCGCGGCGGCGTAAAGCCCATGCCCACGCCCGCGGGCGTGCCGGTGGCAATGACCGCGCCCGCCCGGAGCGTCATGCCGGAGGACAGCTCCGCGATCACCTCGTCCACGCCGTGGATCAGGTGATCCGTGTTGCTGCTTTGCCGTATTTCGCCGTTTACCGTGCTGGAAATCGCCAGCGCGGGCGGGAACGCGACTTCGTCCGCCGTCAGGATGCACGGCCCCATGGGCGTGAAGCCGTCCAGACTTTTGCCGAAATACCACTGGTTATAGGTGGTCTGCAAATTGCGGGCGGACACGTCGTTTACGACCGTGTAGCCGAAAATATAGTCGGGCGCGTCCTTTATCGAAACGTTTTTCGCGTCCCGCCCGATGACCACGCCCAGCTCGGCTTCGTAGTCAAGGCTGTCCACCAGTTCTTCGTAGGCGGGGATGGGGTCGCCGTCGCCGGTGGCCTCGAAAACGCGCTTGCCGAAATAGGTCGGCTTTTTCCGGTCGACCAAAAACGCGTCCTCATGAAAGCGGGCGGATTCCACCGCGTGGTCGGCGTAGTTGATGCCAAGGCACATCAAATCCTGCTCCGGGCGCGGAATGGGCGCGCGCAGGCGCACGGTGTCGATGCGGCGCGGCGCGCCGGTCGCCGTTTCGGGGTCGCGCAGGCGTTCCAGCTTCGCGGGCGTGATGCGGCGGATCAGGTCGAGCATATCGGTGAAGGAAAAGCCGAACGCCTCCACCGGCCAAAGCAGCCCGGGCCACTGGGCATAGCCCACGCCGAGCTGATCCCTCCCCTCCTCTGTTTGATAGGTGTAAAGCTTCATAGTTACCGTTTCCTTTCTGCTGTTACGGAAACGGGCGCGGAGCATTTGCTCCCCCGCCGTTTTCCGTGTTTTATCAATCGACCTTATCATAGCACAAAGGACGCTTTCTTAAAAGCGCCCTTTGCAAAACTTAACTTGTTTTTTATGCAGCTCGTTAGAAAAGGGCGGTCGTCCCCCCTACTCTATACTTATCATGTGGGGCGCGGGGCCGCTTATGTTGAAGGCCTTCAGCCGTGGCACGATGTTTTGCGTTTCCAGCGCGATCGATTCTTGGTGCAGCGTAATCAGTCGTTCCTGCTGCTCTGTGTTATAGATTACAAAATCTGATACCGCAAGTATTTCAGACCATAGAATCGGCCTGCCAAATACGCTTATGTGCGCCGGCTTCATTTTCGCGTATCGATGTCTTTTGATGAGGCGTGACAAAATTGCCACCGGCTCCGAAACAGCCATTGCCTGATCTACCAAAAACAGCGCACTATTGCAGCGCTGTAAGATAAACCCCACAAATTGTTTTAGATGATACAATATTTCATCGGTAATCACCGTATGATCTAAAAGCAAACTGCAAATAACCGGCTGCGACACGACATCTATCCTACTGCGCTCCATTACCCTTGATTTTGCATAGCCCGTTAACGCGTGCGCGATTTTGTTCAGGCGTAATCCTATCGTTGTTGTGGACCGGCTATAGCAATTCGCAAGTTCCAAAAGGGTTGCACCGCAATCGCGTTGTTGTTTTAGCTGTTGTTGCGCAGGCGTCAGGCAGGGAATACAGTTTTGTATGAAGCGCAAGGTGTCTTGTTGTACAAGATCAATTAGCTTTGCTTTTGAAAGATGGGCGTATCGATATAATTGGTTGTCAGAGGCGAGATCGGTATAGTGATAGCAAATCACATAGTCGGACCGGTCGATCACCCAGCGGTCTATACGGTTGCGCAGCCGTATATATTTACGATTGTTTTCACATGCCATTAAACTGGAGGATACAACCAGATGGTCGACGATACAATCCGGAAAATACCAATCCTCATCCACCGATCGTTTCTGCCGCCATTTATTTGCCACGGTTGTTATTTCGATACGTTTATGAGGATAGGCCAGTTTAGCTTCCACCACAGCACACAGGCATAATAGCATGCATTCGCCCGTTTCAGAGGGGAACAGGAAATTGATATCATCGTGAACCTCTGCGATCTCCAATACAGCTTGTTGCAAGCGCGTATAAAAATACGTGTCTATTACAGGATCATCACAGAGGAAAGTACATGTTGTCATTGGTCATTCCCTCACTTTTCGTTTTGGTTTTTTACCAAAATTATCAACGTGACATATATGTATCCGATCTAGTCCCAATTCGACTTCGCGTTCCCATTTTAAATATATTTTATAACTACAAATCTATAGTTATATTAAAACTACAGAATTATAACATACTAAAATTGATTTTGTCAAGTTAATATATAACTATAAGGGGTGAGTAGTATGGCCGAAGAAATTAAAATTACAAAGAAAGCTCCTCGTAAGGGCGATGATGGATATAAAGTCGTCTCTGTACGCATGAAAGATGAAACTATTGCACAGTTGGACGAACTGTCAACACAAACAGATCGTTCTCGTAATGAATTAATTAATCTTCTCTTAGAATCGGCAATACCCATGGTTAAAATTGAAGATTAACACAAATTATAAAAACTCAAATGGACAGTAGGCAATAAGAAAGAGTGGAACTCAAAAGGGTTCCACTCTTTCTTCATTTTGGAGGCTCGCTTCGCTCGCAATAAAAAGCGCGGCGGTAGCCGCGTACGGCGGCGTGAGTCACCGAGCTTGTAGGGCGCGACGCCCTCGGCGCGCCGTCTCGAAGGGACGTAACACTTGCTGAAAAACCATGTCGCTTCGCTCGGCCATACCGGCCTGTTTCATGCTATCACTTATCCCGGTGCTTCGCTCTCGGCGCGCCGAGGGCGTCGCGCCCTACAAGCTCGGTGACTCACGCCGCCGCACGCGGCTACCGCCCCGCGCATGAAATTTGTGAGCGAAGCGAACCACCGATCAAACGAAGCGCCGGGATATGTGGGCGCGCAAAGCAGGCCGGTCCGGCCGAGCGAAGCAACCCGTCCACTGAATCCCTAGGCACCCGATACGGCTTCATGGCAAATTGTTGATATAACAAAAGGGCGGCAAACGCCGCCCCCGGACAGGGTTAGGGAAAAGAGTAGAAGTCAAGAGGGCGAGGAAAACCGCTAGGTGTTCCTTGCCCTTTTGCCCCCGCGCCGGGCGGCGCACCGTCCCCCGCGCCGGACGGCGCATCGTCCCTCGCGGCTACCGCCGCGTTTTTTATTGCGAGCAAAGCGAGCCTCCGACGAATCCCTTGGCACCCGATACGGCTCCATGGCAAATTGTTAATATAACAAAAGGGCGGCAAGCGCCGCCCAAGTCAGGAGCAAGGGAAAGGAATGGAGTTCCAAGGGGAAGGGAAAACCGTACGGTTTTCCCTTCCCCTTGGCCCCGCGCCGGGCGGCGCATCATCCCTCGCGGCTACCGCCGCGCTTTTTATTGCGAGCAAAGCGAGCCACCCAAAAAGCAGCGCTGTTTTATGCTTTTTTCCGTGTTAAGAAAATTCCAACGATCGCCCCTATCAGGACAATCGGCGCTAACCTGACAAACAGCCATTCAAATGCGTGAAAAGCTACTCCGACAATCGCGGTTTCAGGGTCACGATAATTCCAACCCAAGTAAGGACTCTTGCATACGAATAAGGCCGCAGCGAGGATTCCTATGACAATACACAAAGAGATCAGCAGCCAATGAAGAATTTTTCTTCTTGTGGTTTTCCTTCGCGCAAGCTGTAAGTTTATAATCTCCAGTTTTTCGGAAAGCATTTTTATGTCGTCAACCTTCGACTCGGTAACAGTTTCTCCAAGCAACGTGCTTGCGGATGTTTCAAGCGCCTCTGATAGGGCAATCAACATATCAGAATCAGGAACTGACAAGCCTTGCTCCCATTTAGAGATTGTTTGCCGTACCACATTCAGCTTAATCGCAAGCTCTTCTTGCGAAAGTCCTTTTGACTTTCGGAGTGCTTTTATGTTTTCGCTTAACATGCGGGATAACCTCCTTTCTTTCAGTTGTTGCCACTATTGTATGAGAAACTGCCCGTTGCTACAAGCAACGCATGTTAACATTCACGCTTTATGGCCGTCATGAAAGACAATTTTCGATTTATCGAGTACGCCTTTTCCCAAAAAGCGCGCTTGATAACCTGATTTCATTACAGTATCTTGCTTCCCCCCATACCCTCCATACAACTTCTCATTCGCTACTATGAATCCGCCTTACGCACATTCACCTCTGCACAAACCAATTTTGCTATATGCTCCGCTGTTTCATTTGTCAGCAGGAAGAACATTCCATCGTTACGGCATTTTTTATGCGTATCGCCGTTTAGGGCATAGACAATACCTTTCACACAGGTAGCGCTGCAATCATTCGGATCAATAAGTCTCTTGCAGTCACGGGAAGCAGTCATTTTCTTTTGCATATCGGCGGGCAGGGAAGCGATGATATCCTCATATCTGCTCGCATTGTCGCCGTAAATCCGTGCCAGAATGCCCGACTTGCGAAATACCCAATTCATAACGGTTTTCTTCTCTAGTTGATAGGACGCAGCATAACCGCTTTTCGCTTCTTTGATGACGAGATCACAACCCTGTTGCATAAGTTGGTTATTCAGTTTCTCGACAAACGCTTGGTGTTCTGGCGCAACTGCCGAAAGGAACTCCTTGAATGAACCCTTTTCTTTTGCCATTATCTTTTCTCCCTCAAATTCCGATTTTCCGAATACGCTTTTCCCCAAAAGGCGCGCTTGAAAGCCTGATAAACCAGTATTTATCAGTCATCAATATCTATTCTTTCAATTTTGAAAATAACTGGTCTGGTACCATCATTGCAACAGGCAATCATGATTTTATCATCATTTGTCCATCCATGCATTATTGCTCCGCCTTGAAGCGCAGAATAAATATATCTACTAATTGCGTCCCATGCTTCTGAGCAGAAAGGAACACCATCTGTACCACAATGCATTGTGCCAAGGAGAAAGTAATACACCTTCATCTGGTTTCCCACTCTTTATCAGTGTTCCTGCTCCCATATGCCAATAATCATCTCGTTCATCATTTCGATAAAACATAAATTCATCGCCTACATTGTAGCAAGGACATTTACCGCTGTCCGGTACAGCGCAATACTGCGCTTGCAATTCAGGAAATAACTTTTTGTCCAAAACTGTAACCTTTACTCTATGTTCCATAACATATCTCTCCTTACAAATTCCGATTCGTTGAGTACGTTTTATCCGCGCAAGGCCGCGCCGCGCTACTCCGTTGCTCCTCATACGCGGGCTTTGCCAGTCAATCAGTCCACAACAACAGGAAAGGCAGGCTGTTCCTGTTCTATCCCAAATTGCGCTTTTATACCGTTTCCTCCATTCCCTTTGTCCGCGTGCGCGCTCGCGCATGATCCGCCCTTTTCTATACACTAACTGAAAAGCGAGCGGTCTGTCAAGCAGTTCCGCGTATTTCATCGGCGACTTGATGAAATACCGCGGCGCTCGAACGGCAACAAGGGCGCTTCCCGACCGGTCGACACGCCGACGCATCGGCTGAAAACGGTCAAAAAGCGCCCCATTCAGGCTTAATTTTCTTATTTCATGTCCCGCACCTGCCGCAGCAGGCCGTCGATACGGCTTTGCGGCACAAACCGCCGCCCCATCTGCAAAATGCGGTAAAGCGGCATGCCGTACACCCGGCGGCGCACGTTCGCGTCGCGCAGGATGGGAAATTCCTGCATCAGCAGCGCGCGCACGCGCGCGTTTTGCATCAGCTCGCCCACGGTCACGCGGCCGTTTCTTAGATCCATTCGTTTCTCACCTCCGTGGGCATTCTATGCATTTGCCCCGGACGCCGCTCTGTGCTACAATAGGAGCGAGGTGATTTTCCCATGGAACAAAACTGTGATACCTGCGCCCTGAACGTCTATGACGACGAGGCGGACGCGTATTTCTGCGAGGCCTATATCGATCAGGACGAGCTATACCGCCTGCAAGCGGGCCATGTGAAGGCCTGCCCCTATTACCGGTCGGACGACGATTACGCGATCGTGCGCCGCCAAAACTGACGCGGCGTTACAGAATGACGCGGCGGGGCTTGGGCTCGATTGCGCGGAGCACGCGGCAGGGGTTGCCCGCGGCGAGCACCCCGGCGGGAATATCCCGGTTGACCACGCTGCCCGCGCCGATCACGCTGCCATCCCCGATCGTCACGCCGGGCAGCACGCAAACGTGCGCGCCGATCCAAACGTTATTGCCCACGGTGATGGGCTTGGCGTATTCCAGCCCGGCGTTGCGCTCGGCGGCGTCCAGCGGGTGGCCCGCCGTGTAAAACCCGCAGTTCGGCGAAAGGTACACATGATCGCCAAAGGTAACGGGCGCGCCGTCCAGCACGGTTAGGTTGTGGTTGGCGTAAAAATGCTTGCCCACCCGCATATTGTAGCCGTAATCCACGAAAAACGGCGGCTCGATGATAATATGCTCGTCGCAGCGCGCGAGCAGCGCTTGCAAAATACGAAGGCGCTCCCCCGCCTGCGCGGTGCGCGTTTGGTTATAATCAAGGCATATATCCTGCGCGCGTGCGCGGTCCGCCAGAATTTGCGGATCGTAATTCGCGTCATAAAGCAGCCCAAGGGCCGCTTTTTCTTTTTCCGTCATAAAAATTCCTCCTTTTGGCCTATCGAAACGATAATACCACGCCCCGCCCGGCGATGCAAGCCTTTTGCCACGGGTGCATAGTATGAAGGGAAACGCAAAAAGGAGGAACCCCCTATGTTTTATGTCAGATCGACGGACGGCGTAAAAATCGCCGTTTTTGAATACAACCCCTGCGGACGGCGCACGGCCGTGCTCGTTCACGGCTGGCCGCTTTCCCACAAAATTTACGAATACCAGATCGAGCTGCTCACCCGGCACGATTACCGCGTGATCGCCATCGACCTGCGCGGCTTCGGCGAATCGGACGCGCCCGCGCACGGCTACTGCTACGATCAGATGGCGGCCGATCTGTACTGCGTCGTCCGCGCGCTCGGCCTATGCTGCTTCGCGCTGGTCGGCTTTTCCATGGGCGGCGCGATCGTGCTGCGTTACATGCGCAAATTCCGTGGGTACGGCGTATGCCGTTTGCTGCTGCTTGCCGCCGCCGCGCCGAGCTGGACCGAGCGCCCCGGCTTCCCCTACGGCATGACGCGCGAGGCGGTGGACGAACTGATCGAGCTGGCGCAGACCGACCGGCCCCAACTCGCCTGCCGGTTCAGCCACGAGCAGCTGTTCGCCAGCCCGCACCCGGATTCGGTCAAGGATTGGTTCGAGCAGATCGCGCTTTCCGCGTCGGGCGTGGGCACGGTGCAAAGCGCCTTCGCGCTGCGCGACGAGGACGGCCGCCGCGATCTGGACTGCGTACATGTGCCGACCACCATCATCCACGGCGACAAGGACGTGGTCGTTTCCAGCGAGCTTGCCGCGTACCAGCACGAAGCCATTCCCGGCTCGCGCCTGTACACGCTGGACTGCTCGGGCCACGGCATCATGTACGACCAGCTTGAACTGTTCAACAAATACTTCCTCGACGGCCTGATGAACTGAACCGCCCCCTTCACCGCCCGCCCAAACTGCGCACAGCAAACGCGGTAGCCGCGTACGGCGGCGTGGGTCACGCCGCCCTACAACATGGGCGATCGCCTATCGAGTAGGGCGGGCTGACCCAGCCCGCCGAGAGCGAAGCACCGGCAAAACTGGGCGCGCCGAGGGCGCCGCGCCGTCCTCGCGACTTCCGTCAGTCCTTCTTGCGCCGGCCGTAGCCCATATCCTGCAACAGGTTCGCGAGCACGTGCAGCCGTTCGGCCAGCAGCTCGTCGTCGCGCGAGAGCGCGTCCGCGAAGAGCTTGATGTCCTCGTCGATCATGGGGTTGTTCTTGCACACGGCCACCGTCATCGCATCGCCCTGCAAGCCGATGCGGTCGATCTGCGGGTCGTCCTCGTTGTACAGCTTGGGATAGCGGTACGCGTCCGAAAAATACTGCCGCGCGCGGCAGGTCAAAATCGCCAGATCGAGCACGCGGTGCAGCGGCAGCTCTTCCGACTGGCGCGACCACTTTTCGCCCGTGTAACGCCATACCTTGGCGGAGATATCCACCCGGCCCCGGTCGTTCCACTGGGCTAGGCCCAGCGACAGGCCCTTCGCGTCGCTTTCGTACGCGCTGCGCCCATCCACGTTTTCGTAATTTTCCACCGTTACGACCGGCTTGTGCTTAAGTGTCGTTGGTATCTGCATGGGTCCTTCCCTTCTTTCATAGTTAGTAAATTAGTAATTTAGTAACTATAGTATACCACAAATCCAGCGGCTGTCAACCCCGGCGTTCCATGGCATAACGGCCCGGCTCCTTCGTCCACGCGAAGGAGCCGGGCCGTTTCATCGTTTTGGGAATGCGGTTCAGCGGATCGGCAGCATGCGGCCGGTTTGAAAGGATTCCAGACAGCGGTACGCCGCTTCGGACACCGCCGTACCGTCATAAACCGTGACCGCGGGGCGGCGGCCCTCCCGCACACAGTCCGCGAAGCCGATCAGCTCGGCCACGTAGGACGCGTGCCAGCGGCTCACAAAATCCTGATAGCCCGGGCGGCAGTAGCCGTGCGCGTCGAGCACCTCGATCTGCGTATCCGTCGAAACAGAGCCGATGCGCAGCGAACCCTTGGTGCCGATCACCTCGGTCTCGAAATGGAAGCCCTGCGCGGCCGCGCGCCCGGCGAACATAAAGCCCATGGCCTCGTTATCGCACTGCACCAAGGCGCTGATATTGTCGCCGTCGTGCAATTCGCGGTATAAATCGTACTCGAACACGCCGCCAATGCCCCACAGGTTTTTGATCTCCGACCCGGTGAACCACCGGATCAGGTCGATATCGTGCACCGTCATATCGAGGAAATTGCTGCCGGAATGCGGCGCGAACGCCAGCGCCTGCTCGATCATGGAAACGCAGTCGTGCGTGTAGGAGCGCACCAAAATGATCTTGCCAAGTTCGCCCGCGTCGATCCTGCGTTTGGCCTCCGCGTAGTTTTTGTCAAAGCGGCGGTTGAAGCCGAGCTGAAAGATCAGCTCCGGATGCGCTTCGACGATCCGCTCCGCCCGCTTGCATTGCTCCACCGTCGTGCCGAGCGGTTTTTCGCAGAACACATGCTTGCCGTGCCGCATGGCGATCTCGATCTGCTCGGTATGCAGCGCGGAGGGCGTGATGATCGCGACCGCGTCCAGCGCCGGGTCCGCGCACATCGCTTCAAAGTCCGCATAGGTTTTTGGTACGCCCAGCTCTTCGGCCACCCGGCCCAGCAGCGCCTGATCCACGTCGCAGATCGCGGCCAGTTCGGCGTTCACGACCTCGCGCGCCAGATTGCACGCATGCTCATAGCCCAGACGGCCCAGCCCGGCCGAGCCGATTTTTATTTTTTTCATGCAAGTCCTCTTTTCCGTATCGTCGTTTTTTCAGCCAAGGCCCAGCGCGCGCATCGCCTCGCGGTCGCGTTTGGCGGCGGGCAGGGGGCGGCCCGGCTGCGCCGGATAACAGTCGTGCTCGATGATCAGCCAGCCTTCGTACCCCGCCGCTTCCAGCTCGCGGCGAAACGCTACAAAGTCGATCATCCCCTCGCCGGGGCCGCGGAAAATCCCCTCGCCCGAGGCCTGCACGGGCGTCAAACGCTCGCGCAGCATCCTATCCCGCACGGCGCGGTCGCAGTCCTTGATGTGCAGGAACGGAATGCGCGCGCTCCATTTGCGGTAAAACGCCACCGGATCGCCGCCGCAGCAAACATGGTGCCCGGTATCCAGACAGAGCGGCACCGCCGTGTCCCGCAGAAAGCGTTCGATCTGTTCCTCGGTCTCAATGGTCAGCCAGTTTTCCGGGTCCTTTAAAAAGGTCTTGTCGGTCAGGTGCGGATGCATGACGCAGGTCACGCCGTATTTTTCCTTTGCGTACTCGTAAATTTTCTGGCAGCCCGCGCAATACGCGCCCCAATCGCTCCGGGCGATCACCTCGGGCAGCAGTACGATATGGCGCGCGTCCGGGAAGCTGCGCAGCAGCTCGCACATGTCGTCCACCGTGCGCAGCGCGGCCGCGAGCCGTTCCTCCGTCACCGGTTCGACCGGCAGCGTGGCGGACGCGAGCGTTAGGCCGCGCTTTTCCAGCGCCGGGTGCAGGGTATCCACGGTATTGGGGAAAAAGCCCCAAGGGCCAAGCTCCACGCCCGCGAACCCGGCCTGCGCCATCTCGTCCAGCACCTGCTCCCACGGCGGCTGCTTATCGTCCTTTACATAGATCACGCCCCATGAATCCGGCGCCACGCCTACTTTTGTTTTCATGCTGTTTTCGCCTCCTGTTTTATGATGCGTACTGATCGACATTGTCCGCCGTGACCGATTCAAACGGCACAAGCACCTCGCTGTCCACATTTTCGCCGTTTTTCAGCCGCATGGCCACGTCGTACGCCGCTTCGGCCTGTCCGGGCGCGTTCTGCAAGATCGTTTGCACCATTTCGCCCGCCTGTATGGCCGCGTACGCCTCCTTCAGGCCGTCAATGCCGGTCACCTGCACGCCCGCAAGGCGGTTCGCGCCCTTGAGCGCTTCGACCGCGCCCAGCGCCATTGAATCGTTCGCGGCGACGATCGCGTCAAACCGGTCGTACTTTTGGATCCAATCCTCGGTGAACTGCATGCCCTTGGCCATTTCGTAGTTGCCGTCCAGCTCGGCTAAAATCTCAACATCGCCGCGCCCGGCTTCTTCCAGCGCGTCGAGAAAACCGTCGTGCCGCTCCACCGAATGCTGCGCGCCCGAGGTGCCGGCCAGATAGAGCACCTTGGCGTTCTGCGGCAGCGACTTGGCCATAAATTCGCCCTGCATGTGCCCCGCCTCATAATCGCGCGAGCCGACATAGATATAATCGCCCGCGGTCGCCTTGACGCCCGCCAGCACGACCGGAATGCCCGCCGCGTTCGCGGACTGCACCGCCGGAACGACCGCGTCCGAATCGATCGGGTTGATGATGAGCACGTCCACCCCCGCGGCGATAAACGTATCCGCGTCGCCGAGCTGCTTGGTGGAATCGCCCATCGCGTCGGCGCATTGCAGTTCAAACGGCTTGCCCGACGCATCGACCTTTTCAATCAGCGCGTCCTTGCGGATGGCGCAGAAGGTGTCCGCGTCGTTGGCGTTGCAATAGGCCACCGTGAACGTGCCGCCGTCCGTGGGCGCGCCGTCCGCGTCCGCGCCCGCGCCGCTCCCCTGTCCTTCCGTTTCCGCCGGCGCGCCGCAGCCCGCCAGCAGGCCCGTCAGCATCGCGCCAGCCAGCGCCGCCGCGATCCATTTGTTTGCTTTTGCCATGTTTGTCTCCTCCTTTTTGTTCCGTTCATTTCGATATGGCAAGACGCTGTGCGTCCGGCTCACTCACTTGGCCCGCGTCGCCGCCTGCTTGGTCACCACGTCGATTATGACCGCGACCAGTATGATCAGCCCCTTGACGATCTGCTGCCAATAGGCGCTGATGCCGAGCAGATTTTGCGCGTTGTTGATGATGCCGACAATGATCGCGCCGATCAGCGTGCCGGTCACCGTGCCCGAGCCGCCCGAAAGCGACGTGCCGCCGACCACGCAGGCCGTGATCGCGTCAAATTCATAGGCCACGCCCGCCGAGGGCTGCGCCGTGCCCATGCGGCTCATGAACAAAACGCCCGCGACCGCCGCCATCAGGCCGTCGATCAGAAACGCCTTGCGCACCACGTTTTTGGATCGGATGCCCGAAGCCTCCGCGGCGTTGATATTACCGCCCACGGCGAACAGGTGCCGCCCAAAGCGCAGCTTGTTCAAAATGATCCAGCAAACCGCGAACAGAACGGCCAGAATGAGCACCGAAATGGGAAGCGGGCCGATATAGCCCTGCCCGATCACCTTGTACGCCGCGTCCATGCCGGAAACCGGCTTGCCGCCGGTGATGAGCAGCGCGGAGCCGCGCGCCACCGTGGTGACGGCCAGCGTCATGATAAATGCGGGGATGTTGAATTTGGTGATCACATAGCCGTTGACGCCGCCGATCACCGCGCCCATGCCCATAGCGGCGCATAGGGACAGCGCCAGCGCGGGCCCCGCGCCCAGCCGCTCCTGCAGCCCTACCATGGTCAGGCAGGAAATGCAGCCGAGCAGCGCGATCTCCGACCCCAGCGCGACGTTGATATGCCCCAAAATAATGACAAACTCCACGCCGAAGCCCAGTATGGTGACGACGGCGATCTGCCGCAAAATATTGGTCAGGTTTTTCTGGGCGAAAAAGCCCGGTACAAACATGCTTGCCAGTATAAACAGAAGGACCAGCAGCAGGATCGTGCCGTATTTTCCGTAAAACCGGCCGAAGTTGAACCGCCGCTTGCCCATTGCCGTGCTATTTGCATTCATTTTCATCCGCTCCCTTTGTCGCCAGCATCATGATGCGCTCCTGCGTCGCCTCCGCGCGGTCTAATATCCCGTTGATGCGCCCGTCCCGCATGACGGCCACGCGGTCGGACATGCCGAGGATCTCGGGCAGCTCGGAGGATACCATGATGATCGCCATGCCCTGCCGCGCGAACCGGCACATCAGCTTGTGTATTTCGCTTTTCGCGCCCACGTCGATGCCGCGCGTCGGCTCGTCGAAGATCATCACCTTCACCTTGCCGATCAGCCACTTGGCCAGCACGACCTTTTGCTGGTTGCCGCCCGAAAGCGTCCGCGCCTGCACGCGCTGGTGCGGCACCTTGATGCGCAGCAGCTCGATCATTTCCTCGGCCGCCCGGTCGATCTCCTTGTCGCTGACCCACATGCCGGCGCGCGTGAACCGGTCTAGGTTGACCAGCGCGATGTTATCGTGAATATCCCGCCCCAGCACCAAGCCGTAGCCCTTGCGGTCCTCGTTGATCATGGCGACGCCCGCCCGGATCGCGTCCGACGTATGGCGGATGGCAAGCGGCTTGCCCTCCAGCAAAATCTCGCCCTCGCTCAGCGGGTCCAGCCCGAAAATCGCGCGCATCACTTCGCTCCGGCCCGCGCCGACCAGCCCGGAAAACCCAAGAATTTCGCCCGCCCGCACGGAGAAGCTGACGTCGCGAAACCGGCCGCCGTCCTTTTTGCTCTGCGTCAGCCGCCGCGCCTCAAACAACGTCGGCCCGATCGGCACCGCCGTGTCCTTGGGGAATATTTCGGTGATCTCGCGCCCCACCATGCGGCTGATGACCTTGTTCACGTCGTACGCCCCGACCGGGCCGGTCTCCACCCACTTGCCGTCGCGTATGATCGTGATCTCATCCGCGATGCGGAACAGCTCGTCCATTTTGTGCGTGATGTAAATAATGGCCACCCCCTGTTCGCGCAGGGCGGCTATCTGCCGGAAAAGCACCTCGGCCTCGGTCTCCGCGATGGCGGAGGTCGGCTCGTCCATGATGATGAGCGAGGCGTTCATCGAGATCGCGTGCGCGATCTCGACCAACTGCTGCCCGGCGATCGACAGCTCCTTCATCCGTTGGCGCGCCTGAAACGGCATGTGCAGGCGGTCGAGCAACGCCTGCGTGTCGCCGTAGAGCGTATCGTAATCCACAAACCCGCGCCTTACCGGCTCGCGCCCCAGAAAGATATTTTCGGCGATCGTCATCTCCCGGATCGGGTTCAATTCCTGATAGATCATCGCAATGCCCATGGAAATGGTATCGTATACCGTGTGCCGCCCGACCGGCTTGCCGCGAAAAAGCATCTCGCCCTCGTCCGCGGCGTAGGTGCCGTTGATGACCTTCATCAGCGTCGACTTTCCCGCGCCGTTCTCCCCGCAGATCACATGCACCCGGCCCGCCCGGATGCGGAGCGACACCCCGTCCAGCGCGCGCACGCCCGGAAATACCTTGACGATATTGCGCAGCTCCAGCAAAAATTCGCCTGCTTGCTCCATATCGCGCAGCCCCCTCCCTTTTGTTCGTTCTGCCGTTGCTTGATTTGTCCTGCCGTTTGTTCACCGCTGTTTGCCGTTTGCAGCTTGGATTGTCCTCATCATATCGAAGCGACGCGCAAAGAAACAGGAAATAGTTGCTCACTTTTCAGGCCGCCGAAAAACAGCGCCCGCGCGCGGCCCCGCGCTATCCGCCAATGTCAATAAATCGTCGCTTCCCGTTTTGTTGACAATTCCTAAAAAAAGCGGCGGCGCGGCCAAAAAAAACAAACGCGGCGAGATTTTTGAAAAAATCTCGGCCGCGCTGTCTTTTCTTGCGATTGATGAAACCGGCAGGCTTATTTTCGCTTCACCGGCCGGCAAACCGCCCGCCCGCATGTCGGAAAAGCGCGAAAATAGAGCCTATTTATATTTGCGCGAGCAGCCGGTACTGCGATCGGAACAGCCATTGCTGGCTGAGCAACCGGTACTGGGTGGGGTTCATGCCCACATACTTATAAAACAGTTTGTTCATATGGCACGAATCCGCAAAGCCGCTGTCGATCGCAATATCCGTGATGCTTTTGCGCGTATAGGTGAGCCGCGACTGCGCCTCGCCGATCCTGCGGCGAATGACATACTGCATCAGCGAATAGCCGGTCTCGCGCTTGAACAGATGCGATAAATGGTATTCGCTGATGTGGAACAGCGCGGAGAGCCGCGACAGCGTGATATCATCGGCATAGTTTTCATCCAGATAGCCGATCACCTGATCGACCGGCGTGCTTTTTTGCGGCAGCGGCTGCATGCGGCCGCACATTTGCTGGATCAGCTCGATCAAGGCGCAGGCCATAAACTGGCAGGCGCTTTCCGAATAGGGCGTTTGACGGAGCTGGCAGGTATACATCGCGTCGGCCAGCTGAAAAAGCTGCTGAAATTCCTCCGGTTCGCGGAACAGCGGGCTTGCGTCGGAGGGCACCAGCCAGTTTTCCGGCAGGCCCACCGTTTCCAGCCCGGTAACGCCGATGCAGTAGGATTCATACGGCGTTTTCCGGTCAAAGGTCTCCTCATGAATCCAGCCGCTGTTGCCGATCAGCACGTCGCCGCGCTGGACCGCGTAGGGCGCCGCGTTCAGGAAAAAGCGGACGTTGCCGCCGTAGACCAAATAGATCTCCAATATGCTTTTGTGCATGTGCAGGTAGTGCGTTTCCTGATCGTGCGCATTGTGATCGACGTACAATAAGCGCGGCGTTGTTCTCATGGTTTTTGAAGCGATAAAGCTCATGGCAAGCACCTCCCAGCTCTCGGCGATCCTGTGAAACGACCCGCGCGGCCTACCGCCCGTACGGTACCTTTACTATATCGTTTCCATTTTCTTGCCGCAAGGAAATACTTGTGATTTTCGGGCGGGTCGGCCGGGGGCGCAAGGCCGCGGCGGCTGAAAGCTTACGGGCCACGCCGTTTCATTGCCCGATCCTACCGAAGGCGTTCCATCCGCTGTTCGCCCTTTTCCGGCACTTTGGCCGGGATTATCAGCATTTATTCCACGTTTTTCCGCGTTTTCAGAACAAATCGCAAGATTTTCTAAATTTTCTCCTCTTTCCTATGCGTTTTTCTCTCGACTTTTGCGCGGCGTTGCGTAATGAAAAAAAGGAGCTGCGACGAAACGCGTTTCGTCGCAGCCCCTCAGCGTGTTTATGAAATTCTATCGCGCGGGTTTGGCGCGGGTGTAGTTCGCGGCGGCGATGCCCACGCACACCAAGAGCAGCGCGGCGAGGTTGCGCAGCGTGAAGATGGTTTCGCCCAGCACGAGCGCGGAAAAGACCGCGCCGAACACGGGGATGCAAAAGCTGAACAGCGTGACCCGGCCCACCTGAAATTTGCCGAGCAGCGCCGTCCACACCGAAAAAGCCACGGCGGAAAGCACCACCATATAGCCGAGCAGCGCCACGCCCGCCGGGCTGACCGTGCCCAGCGCGCCGCCCCGCGCCATGCCGAAGGCGAGCAGCAGGCCGCCGCCCGCGGCGAGCTGCCAGCCGGTCAGCAGCATGGGATCGCGGCCGGGCGTGACCACGCGGGAAACCAGCGCGCCCGCGCCCGCCGACACGGCGGAGAGCAGCACCAGCCCGTCGCCCCACGAAAAACCGCCCAGCCCGCCGCCCGCGTTCAGCACCACCACGCCCGCAAAGCCCAAGGCGCAGCCGAGCGCCTTAAAGCGCGTCAGCTTGTCGTCCCGCAGCAGCAAATGCGCGAGCAGCACGGCGAAAAAGGTCTGCGTGCCCGAAAGCACCGAACCCTTGACCCCGGTCGTCTGCGACAGGCCAATATAATAGCAGATATACTGCAAGATTGTTTGAAAAAGGCACAGCGCGGCGATGGGCGCAAGCTCGGTGCGCTTCGGCGCGACGCGGCGGCCCCGCAGGCCGTTCACCAGCAGCACCAGCAGCCCGGCCAGCAAAAAGCGCCAGCCCGCGAACACGAGCTGCGAAGCGGTATCGCCCGCCGCCACGGAAAACAGCCGGTAGCCCGATTTGACGCACGGCGCGGCGCTGCCCCACAGCGCGGTGCACAGCACCGCCGGCAAAACGAGCGTTTTCAAATCGCCCGCGATTTTCTTTTGTTCCATTCCATATCCCCCCGCCCTGCATGCAGTATACCATTTTTACGTTTTTTTCGCAACAGACAAAGGCCTACCGCATCGACGATCGATCGGTAGGCCTTTCACTGACTCTGTTCAGTTGTCATTGGTTTTGCAAGCTCCTTCTGGGGCAGGCAATCACCCTGCCGTCACTTTACTTACTTGGAAGCGCGGCGGGCCTTGCGGGGGGTGTTGGTCTTGATGCGAGCGCCGTCCAGATCCATCATACGGGCAGCGACCAGATCGTCAAAGAAACCCTTAAACATACTGCATTCGCTCCTTTCTTCCGTTTACTTGAGATCGCTCTTCCTGATCTCTGGTACTATCATACCCGGAATAAGAAGGAAATGCAAGCGGCAGAGTTTATGAACCTTGCATAACAGAAGAAGCTTTATTTTGTGCAATATCGACAAAGTGTTTCAGCAGTTCACATAGTTTTAACCGTTTGTTTATATGCAGTTCATACAAAGCATCAACGGTACTCCGCGGCGAGCTTTTCAAACAGGGGCAGCGCGCGGCGGATCGTTTCGGTTTTGACGCAGTAGGAAATGCGCACATGACCGGGCGCGCCGAAGTCGGCGCCGGGCACGAGCAGCAGGTCGTATTTTTTCGCGCGTTCGCAGAAGGCGACGTCGTCCGGTTCGAGCGAGCGCGGGAACATGTAAAACGCGCCGCCGGGCTTAACGCAGGAAAAACCGCAGGCGGTGAGCCCCTCGTACAGCAGGCGGCGGTTTTCCTCATAGACGCTCAGATCGGCCGTTTCCCCGGCGCACTTTGCCGCGACGCGCTGAAACAGGCTGGGCGCGCACACGTAGCCCAGCACGCGGCCCGCGCCGCAAACGGCGGCGTACAGATCGCCCGCGTCCGCCGCTTCGGGCGGCACCAGCACATAGCCGATGCGCTCGCCGGGCAGCGAGAGCGATTTGGAGTAGGAATAGCAAACGATCGTATCCGCGTACAGCGCGGGCAGGAAGGGCACCGCCGCGCCGTCGTACACGATCTCGCGGTAGGGCTCGTCGGAGATCAGATAGATGGGGTGGCCGTATTCGGCTTCCTTGGCCCGCAGCAGACCGGCGAGCCGCCGCAGCGTTTTTTCCGAATAGACCGCGCCCGAGGGGTTGTTCGGAGAATTGACCACCACGCCCTTGGTGCGCGGCGACAGGCGCGCTTCCAGCGCGTCGAAATCAATTTGAAAATCCGTTTCGCACGGCGGCACGACCACGCACTTCGCGCCCGCGCCGCTTTCCAGAAAACAAACATATTCCGGAAAATAGGGCGCGAACAGGATAAATTCGTCCCCCGGGCAGGTAAGCGCCTTGAAAACGGCCGAAAGCGCGGCGGCGGCCCCCGCCGTCAGATACAGGCAGTCGCCGGTGTAGGCGGCGCCAAACCGGCGGTTGATCGATTCGGCGAGCGTGCGCCGCACCTCCGCGTCGCCCTGCGCGGAGGTATAGCCGTGCGCCGCCACCGGGTCGGCCTCGGCCAGCTCCTCAATCGCGCGGCGCACCGAATCGGGCGCGGGCACATTGGGGTTGCCGAGTGAAAAATCAAACACATTGTCGCGGCCCACCTCGGCCGCGCGGCGGTTGCCGTATTCAAAAATCTCGCGAATGGTCGAGCGCTTTTTGCCCAGCGCCGCCATGCTTTCTGATACCATATCGTTCCTCCCCTTTCGGATTTTTTTATTATAGCACAGTGGGAAAGCCCTTGCAAGGCACGGCGGCCGCTTGCGGTCAAGCAGCGCTACACACGCTGTGGGTTATGCGTTATGTAGGGCGTGGTGCCCTCACCAATGTCATTTAGTTAAGGGAAATGCATACAAATAAACAAAGCGATCACCGAGATAGTAGGGCGCGACGCCCTCGGCGCGCCGTCTCGAAGGGATGTAACACTTCCTCTGAAACCATGTACCTTCGCTCGGCCATACCGGCCTGTTTGATGCTCTCACTTATCCCGGTGCTTCACTCTCGGCGCGCCGAGGGCGTCGCGCCCTACATTTTCAGTGATTGCAATAGTGTGCCGTCCGCGTCAATGCGCAAGCGCAAAAAGAGGCCCGTTGCGAAAAGCAACGGGTCTCTGTCGAATACAATTTAATAATTCTCGGCCTTGACCTGAAAATACGCCTGCGGATGCGCGCAAACCGGGCAAACCTGCGGCGCTTCCTTGCCTACCACGATGTGGCCGCAGTTGGAGCACTGCCAGATCGCGTCGCCGTCCTTGGAGAAGACCAGCTTGTTCTGCACATTGCTCAGCAGCTTGAGGTAGCGCTCCTCGTGCTCCTTCTCGATGCGGGCAACGCCCTCGAACAGGAACGCGATGTCCTCAAAGCCTTCCTCGTGCGCTTCCTTGGCGAAGGTAGCGTACATGTCGGTCCATTCGTAGTTCTCGCCCTCGGCGGCGGCCTTCAGGTTGGTCTCGGTGTCGTCGATGCCGCCGTTGAGCAGCTTGAACCACATCTTGGCGTGTTCCTTCTCGTTGTTTGCGGTCTCTTCAAAAATATTAGCGATCTGAACGTAACCGTCCTTCTTCGCCTTGGATGCAAAGTAGGTATACTTATTGCGCGCCATGGATTCACCCGCGAACGCGGTCTGGAGATTGGCCTCCGTCTTGCTGCCCTTTAAATTTGCCATTGTAGCATTCTCCTCACTTTTATGATAGATTTCAAAGACGGCTTTTGCCCGCCTAATTGATGAAATTATTCCCCGCGGCACGCGGCGCATACGCCTTCAAATAAAATATCGTACCGGTCCACCTGAACGCCGGAAGCGTCCTCGACCTGTCCGATCAGGTCGTTCAGATACGGCATCTGTACATCGAACACCGCGCCGCACCCCGTGCAGCGGACATGGTAGTGGTCGCACACATTGAAGTCGAACCGGTCCGCGCCCGAAGGAATCGGCACGCGGCGCACGGCGCCCTGCGCGGCAAGCTGGTTTAAATTACGGTAAACCGTGGCTTTGCTGATCGAGGGATGTTCCTTGGCGACGACCTCGTAAATCGTTTCCGCGGTCGGATGGTCGTGCATGCTTTGCACAGTGCGCAGCACAATTTGCCGCTGAACAGTATTTCTGGTTTGCATGGGATCACCCACTTTCTAATTAGGAGCTTATCTTAATTAAGATTATAACCTTCTTTTCCTCTCTTGTCAAGTGTTCCCCGAAAAAACAGAAAAAAACCGTTTTGGTTGTAAAAAATCCACTATCGCAGGAGCTTCATCGCTTCGGGCGTGTCGATATCGCACAGCTCCCTGCCGCTTAGCACCGGAACGGAAACATAGGGGTGCCGGCGCAGCACCTCGCGCCCGCCCTGATCGCCCGTGAGCGCGTAAAGCTCGGGCACCAGCGCGGCGGAGAACATCACCGGGTTGCCGCGCCGTTTGCCGCAGGTCGCCGCGGCCGCCTCCACGCCGGGCGCGGCCGCGTCCAGCAGGTTATGGACGGTCGTGTTGCTCAGGAACGGCTGGTCGGCCACGGCAAATACCACGAAATCCTCCGGCGGCAGCGGCCCCAGCGCGTCCAGCCCCGCGCGGATGGTATAAGAAAGCCCCTTTTCGCTCTCGTGGCACATCACGGTGCGCAGGTGAGGCATGATGCGCGTTTCGAGCCAAATCGCGGAATAGCGCGTAACGACGGTAAGCGTCGTATCCTCCCGCACACAGGCGGTATGGTAGAGCATTTCCAGCCCGTACCTGTACATCTCGCAGCCGCCCCGCATCCTGCGCAGCAGCTTGTTTTCGCCAAAGCGGCGGCTGCTTCCGGCGGCTAAATATATGATATGCTTACGCATCCCGTTTCATCATCCCCATCAAAACCTTTTCCGGCGTAATGGGCAGCTCGCGGTGCCAAACGCCGGTCGCGCGGGCCACGGCGTGCGCGATCGCGGGAGAAGGCGTGTTGATGACGATCTCCCCGATCGACTTCGCGCCGAACGGCCCGGTCGGTTCGTAGCTGGATTCAAATTCCACGCGCAGGCGGCCCATATCGAGGCGGGTGGGTATCTTATATTCCATCAGCGAATTTTCCGCGATGCGGCCGTTTTCGTCATAGGTCACATTTTCGGTGAGCGCCATGCCGATGCCCTGCACCAGTCCGCCTTCGGTCTGCACGCGGGCAAGGTTTGGATTGACCGGCGTGCCGCAGTCCACCACGGCGACGTAGTCGAGCAGCTCGACCGCGCCGGTCTCCCGGTCCAGCTCGATCTCCGCCATGCCGACCATGAAGGGCGGCGGCGAAACGGGCGAGGTGTGCGAGCAGGTCGCCTGCGCGGCGGTTTCGCTGCCGCACATCGATTTCGCGGCGATATCGCCCAGCGCGACAAAGGCGGTTCCGTCCAGCCGGTGCACGGCGCGGCCGTCGAACGTCACCTCGTCCGGCGCGCAGTTCAGCATGCCGGAGGCGATGCGGCAAATACGCTCCCGCAGCTCGGCGCACGCCTGCTCGACCGCCTTGCCGGTCACATAGGTGGTGGAGGAGGCGTAGGAACCGGAATCGTAGGGCGAAGCGTCCGAATCCGCGCCGAACACGGCGATATCGTCCACCGGGCATTCCAGACACTCGGCCGCCATCTGCGCCAAGATCGTGTCGCAGCCCGTGCCCATGTCGGCCGCGCCGATCGTCAGGTTGTAAAAGCCGTCGTCGCTGAGCTTGACCGTGGCCGAGCCCACGTCCACCCCGGAGATACCGGAGCCCTGCATGGCCATGGCCACGCCCGCCGCGCGCACCTTGCCGTTCCCCATGTCGCGCACGGGGAACTTCTTTTCCCAGTCAAACAGCGTTTTGGCGCGCGCCATGCAGCGGTCGAGCGCGCAGGCGTTCGCGGGCTCGCCGTAGTAGGCGGGCATGCGCTGGCCCTCGCGCACCATGTTTTTCTCGCGGATGGCGACCGGGTCAATTCCCAGCCGACCGGCAAGCTCGCTCACCGCGCATTCGACCGCGAAGGTGCCCTGCGTCGCGCCGTAGCCCCGGTACGCGCCCGCGGCCTGCACGTTGGTGTAGACCACATCGTACGCGAAGCGGAACGCTTCCAGATTGCCGGTGTACAGCGGGATCGACTTATGGCCGGACAGGCCGACCGTGGTCGGCCCGTGCTCGCCGAACGCGCCGGTGTTGGACAGCGTGTACACATCGAGCGCGCGTATGGTGCCGTCCTTCATCGCGCCCAGACGGACGGAGACCTCCATCTCGTGCCGGGGCGAACCGGCGATCTGGCACTCCTCGCGCGTATAGAGCATTTTGGCGGGCCGCCCGGTTTTCCACGTGACGAGCGCGGGGTACACCTCGGCCACGACCGTTTGCTTCGCGCCGAAGCCGCCGCCAATGCGCGGCTTTTCCACATGGATTTTGGACTTTGGAATGTCCAGCGCGTTCGCCAGAATGCGGCGCACGTGGAACACAATCTGCGTGGAGGAAACGATATGCAGGCGGCCGTACGCGTCGATCTCCGTGTAGGTGCGGAAGGTCTCCATCATGGCCTGCTGGCACGCCTTGGTATGATAGGTGTGCTCGATCACCTCGTCGCAGGCGGCGAGCACCGCGTCCACATCGCCGTCCTCGCAGGCGTCGCTCGCGCACAGGTTGCGCCGGTTGTCCGCGCCGACCGGGCAGAGCGAGCGCCAGTTTTCCTCCGGGTGCACCAAAACGGCGTTGTCCTTGGCCGTGTGGATATCGAGCACCGGCTCCAAAACCTGATACTTGACCCGGATCAGCTTCAGCGCCTGATCGACCGCCTTTTCGCTTTCGCCCGCGACCACCGCGACCGCGTCGCCCACAAAGCGCACGCGCCGGTCGAGAATCAGCCGGTCATAGGGCGACGGCTCGGGGTAGGTCTGCCCGGCCATGGTAAAGCGCTTTTGCGGCACGTCCCGGTAGGTGTAGGCGCACACGACGCCCGGCACCTTCATGGCGATGTCCGTGTCGATCTCTTCAATCAGCGCGTGCGCGTGCGGCGAGCGCAGCACCTTGACCACCAGCGCGTCCCGCGGCGTGACATCGTCCACATAGGCGGGCTTGCCGAGCAGCAGGCGCATGGCGTCCTTTTTGCGGATGGGCTTGCCGACTGTTTTGTAGCTTTGTTCCATTGCCGTCAGCCCTCCTTCCTGAAATCTAAATAAGCGCGGATGCCGCGCAGCTGTCCCTCGTACCCCGAGCAGCGGCACAGGTTGCCCGCGAGATACGCGCGAATCTCCCCGTCCGTCGGGTCGGGGTTTTCGCGGAGCAGCGCGATGGTGTTCATCACAAAGCCGGGGTTGCAAAAGCCGCACTGCTCCGCGCCCTGATCGGCGATAAAGCCGATGAAATCCTTAGCTTCGTCCTGTAGGCCCTCAAGCGTCTGCACGCTGCGCCCGTCCGCCCGCGCGGCGAGGACGGAGCAGGATAAAACGGGCGTGCCGTCCAGCAGCACGGTGCACAGGCCGCAGTTCGCGGTCTCGCACCCGCGCTTGACGCTGTAACATCCGTGGTCGCGCACAAAATCAAGCAGCAGCGTGTCCGCGGCAACGGACGCGGTCAGCGCCTTGCCGTTCAGTGTCAGTTTGATCTCCATTCGTCAGCCCTCCCCCAGCTGTATCGCGGCGCGGCGCACCAGCACCCGGCAGATTTCGCGGCGGTATGCCGCCCCCGCGCGCCGGTTGCCGCCCACCGGGCAGCGCGCGGCGATGTCCTCGGCAAAGGCGCGGGCGGTCTCTTCGGTCACGCCGGACCCGAAAAAGCCCTTATCATCGTGAAACGCCACGGCGGGCATGGGCCGCGCGCCGACCGCGCAGGTGTACGCCCCGCCCTGCTCGGCGAGCGCCACGGTCAGCACGGGAAAATCGGTGGAAACATTGCGCTGCGACAGGTAAACGACGCGCTTTTCCGTTTTCGGCACGATGACGCGCACCAAGATATCGCGCGTGGTGCGCGGCATGTCCACAAATGCCGCAAGGGGCATGATCCCCGCGCGGTGCAGCTCCACCTTTGCGTCCAGCGCCAAAAACAGCGTGAGCACATCGGAAAAGCCAAAGCGGCCGTATAAGCTGCCGCCTACCGTCGCGCAGTTACGAAACTGCACGCCGACGATATGCTCCACCGCCCCGGCCATCGCGCCCTGCGTCAGCGCGTGCAGGCCCGCGTGGGTTTCCAGCGCGCGCAGCGGCACCATCGCGCCGATGCGGTATTCGTCCGCGGTTTCCTCCACCGTGTCCAGCCCCAGCGCGCCAAGGTCGATCGCCGTGCCGACCTTCCGCCGCTGCATTTTCAGCCAGAGCATACCGCCCAGCACCACGTTGTTTTTCTTTTGGCAAAGCTCGTAAGCCTCGTCGAGGCTTTCGGCCTTCACATATTGACTGATCGTAAGCAAGCGTCTTACCTCCGCATTCCGGTACATATTCTAACATATTGTTGCCTTTGTTGCCTATATTATAGCATTTCCCCTGATATAAGACAAATACAAAATGCGGCGCCTAAGATTGTGCGCCGCCCGGCGCGGAGGCAAAGGGGGGAGAAACAACCTGAGAGGTGTACACGATTTGGGCTTCCCCCGACGAGGGGAAGCTGGCACGGCGAAGCCGTGACTGATGGGGGGCGTAAGGGCGGGCGTTCATGCGGTGCGTGGCTCGGCGGTTCGCTATTTTTGGAGGCTCGCTGCGCTCGCGATGAAATGCGCGGCAGTAGCCGCGAAGGACGATTGCGCCGCCCGGCGCGGGGGCAAAGGGGAAGGAACAACCTGCGGCTTTTCCTTCCCCCTTGACCTCCATTCTTTTCCCTTCTCCTGTATGGGGGCGGCGCTTGCCGACCTTTTGCTATGCATGCGGTTTGCTGCGTGCCGTACCGAGTGCCTAGGGATTCAGTGGACGGGTTACTCCGCTCGGCCGGACCGGCCTGTTTTAAGCGCCCACATGCCTCGGCGCTTCGTTTTCGGCGGAGTGCGGTCACTCCGCCCTACGCTAAACGGTTGGCGTTGCCGTAAATGGGCGATCACGCACCGAGGCTGTAGGGCGGGCTGCCCCAGCCCGCCGCACGCGGCTACCGCCGCGCATTTTATCGCGAGCAAAGCGAGTTTCCTCTTTTATATTCATTTTGTTTAGTCGGGTCGACTGCGCATTACGGCGACATGCCTCTATGCAATGCACAAGAGCGTTATTGTTATATGTTTGCTCAAAATATTAGTCAATAGCTCTATAACGCAGACAGCAAAATGATGCAAGAACATTTATAATGAATATACAATAGAACTTAAAAGAGGGATAAAATATGAAGCTTCTGATGGGACAGCGCGTGAAAACGGCGCGAATCAGCCGTGGACTGACCGGCGAACAATTAGCGGAATTATGTCACATCAATGCGACTTATCTTCGCCAAATCGAAGCAGAGCGAAAGACGCCCAGTCTGCCGGTATTTATCAGCTTATGCGACGAACTCAAGGTATCGCCAACCTACTTGCTTACCGATGTGCTGATAGAAAACGAACTAAGCGATTTTGGCGTACTTTCGGATCTATGGCAGAGCGCAACGCCTGTTCAAATTCAAATTGTGACCGCTATGGTGCGCAGTGCATTGGAGCAACTGTAGTTTGGCATACCGAGCGGCGGAGTGGGTCACTCCGCCCTACAAGCGGGATGCACAAGGCTGTCGTAGGGCGGCGTGACTCACGCCGCCGCTCGCGGCTACCGCCGCGCATCAAATCGTGAGCGAAGCGAACCACCGATTAAGCGAAGCGCCAGCAAATGTGGGCGCGCCAAACTTGGCCGATCCGGCCGAGCGGAGCAACCTGTCCACTGAATCCCCCGGCACCCGATCCGGCACCGCGACAAATTGTTTATATGACAAAAGGGCGGCTCGTGCCGCCCCCATACAGGAGAAGGGAAAAGAATGGAGTTCCAAGGGGAAGGGAAAACCGTAAGGTGTTCCCTTCCCCTTGGCCCCCGCGCCGGGCGGCGCGACGTTCCCTCGCGGCTACTGCCGCGCATTTCATCGCGAGCGCAGCGAGCCACCAAAAATAGCGAACCGCCGCGCCACGCATCTCATGGCCGCCCACCCTTACGCCCCCCTTCAGTCACGGCTTCGCCGTGCCAGCTTCCCCTCGTCGGGGGAAGCCCAAATCATGCACTTCGCTCGGGTGTTCGCCCCCGCGCCGGGCGGCGCGTTCGTCCCCCGCGGCTACCGCCGCGCATCAAATCGCGAGCGCCAGCGAGCCTCCAACCATACAAAAAACCGCGCCGCATTTCGCATGCGGCGCGGTTTTGTATTGAAACGTTACGCTTCCTTTTTCTCGTCCTTCGGAAGCAGGATGTTCAGGATGATCGCGACGAACGCCGCCGGAACGATGCCCGAACCGCCGAAAACGAGCTGCACGGTCTGCGGCAGGCCGGAAAGCGCCGCGCCGTTCGCGCCAAGGCCGTAGCCTAGGCCGAGCGCGACCGATACGATTGAAATGCTGCGGGCGGTCAGCGGCTCCTTGGTGATGAGCTGAATACCGCTCATTACAATGGAGGCGAACATGATGACCGCCGCGCCGCCTAAAACGCTCTGCGGCATGATGGAGATGACGGCCGCAAGCTTCGGGAACAGGCCGCACAGGATGAGGAATACCGCGCCGCACGCGAGCGCGAAGCGGTTGACGATCTTGGTCATGGTGACAAGGCCGACGTTCTGGCTGAACGAGGTGTTCGGCAGCACGCCGAACAGCGCCGCGAACGAGGAGCCGAGGCCGTCGCACACGATGCCGCCGGAAAGCTCCTTGTCGGTCGCCTCGCGGCCCATGCCGCCCTCGGTCACGCCCGAGATGTCGCCCACGGTCTCGACCGCGGTGACGATGAACATGATCAGCACCGGCACAATCGCGCGCAGGTCAAACACCGGCTTTACCGGCAGGATGGCCGGCAGCGAGAACCAGCCCGCCTCGGCTACCTTATTCCAATTCAGCACCCACGCCTTGGTGTATTCGGCGCCGTCCGGCCCGATCGCGGTGGTAGGCAGGAACATCGGCAGGATAGCGCAGATGATATACCCCACGATGATGCCAAGCAGGATGCACGACGAGGACGCCATGCCCTTGCAGCCGTGCTTGAACGCCAGAATGACGATCATGACGACAAGGCCGATCAGCAGGTTTTCGACCGAGCCGTAATCCTTAGCCGCCGTGCCGCCGCCGAATGAGCCCACGCCCACGCCGATGAGCGAAAGGCCGATGGACAGAACGACCGTGCCCGTGACGACCGCGGGGAAAAACCGGCGCAGGGGTTTCAGGAAGAAGCCTAAAACCGTTTCAAACAAGCCGCCGATAATGGACGCGCCCATAATGGCCGCGTAGCCCAAAATGCCGCCTCCCATCACGTCGGCCACGCTCTTGAATACGCCGATGAAGCCCGAGCTGGTGCCCATGATGATCGGCACCTTGCCGCCGACCGGGCCGATGGCGAACAGCTGAATCAGCGTGACGATGCCCGCGATCAGCATGGCGTTCTGCAACAGCGATACCTGAATGGCCGCGAATTCCTCCGCGCCGCCCCCTGCGGCGCACACGCTGGTGATGATGAGGATGGGCGTCAGGTTGCCGACGAACATCGCCAGCACATGCTGAAGGCCCAGCGGGATCGCCTGACCCAGCGGGATTTTGCCCGTAAAGTTATACGGGCCGAAAAAGTTCTTTTCGTTTTCCATTTTTGTCCTCCCTGTTTAATTTTGTGAGACGAATAATAATTATTATAGCAAAAAATCCTTCTCACTCCCACAGGGTTTGACAAATTTCTATCGAAAAATGATTTTTTCTACATTTCAGTCAAGCGTGCAGGTAAAAGCGCCGCCCGCCTTGTCCTGTTTGACCGATAAACCGGGATAAAGCCGCCGCAGCGCCGCCTGCAAGGCGGGCGCGTCCATCGCGGCGGGGCGCGCTGCGCCGATCAATCGGCCCGCCTCCATGAGCAGCAGCCGGTCGCAGTAGCGCAGCGCGAGCGCGGGATCGTGCAGCACGGCGGCGCCCGCGCCGCCGGTTTCCGCCAGCATGTCGCGCACCATGCGGAACAGGCGGTGGCTGTTTAAAAAATCAAGCGCGCTGTTCGGTTCGTCCAGCAGCAGCACGGGCGCGTTCTGCACAAACAGCCGCGCAAGCTGCGTCAGCTGCCGCTGGCCCTCGCTGAGAAGGGCGCAGTCCGTTTCCAGCAGCGCGGTCAGGCCGAACCGCGCGGCGGCTTCGCGCACCCGCGCGCGCTCCTGCGGGCCGAGCCGCCCCAGAAAGCCCGCGCGGGCGTAGCAGCCCATGCCGATCACCTCGCCCACGCGCACGCCGGGCATCACCTCGATACGCTGGGGCAGCATGGCGATGCGCTTTGCCCGCTCGCGCACGCGCAGAGCCAGCACAGGCTCGCCCCGCACCAGCACCTCGCCCTCCGTTCTGCCCGCCGCGCCGACGATGCCGCGCAAAAGCGTGGTCTTGCCGCAGCCGTTCAGGCCCAGCACGCCAATCAATTCGCCCGCCGAAACCGAAAAGGACACGCCCCGCACGACCGGCCTATCGTACCACACCGTAAGCCCCCGCACTTCAAAGATCGTTTCCATGCCGTTCCCCCTTTCCCCCGCACAGCAAGAGCGCCAGCAGCGGCACCGCGAACAGGATGGTGAGAATGCTCAGCGGCAGCTCCGCCCCGGGCGACAGGCCGCGCGCCAGCACGTCTGCCGCGACGATCAGCACCGCGCCGGTCAGCCCGCACAGCGGCAGATACAGCCCCGTGCGCCGCCGCGCGAGCAAAAACGCGATATGGGGCGCGATGAGGCCCGCGAACGCGATCACACCCGTCAGCGACACGACGGACGCGACCAAAAGCGTCGTGAGCGACAGCAGCGCCGTGCGCCACACCGCCGGGTCCAGCCCCATGCAGCGGGCGTTTTCCTCGCCGAGGGACAGCATGGCCGTTTGCCGCCGAAACAGCAAAAGCAGCAAAAGCGGCGGCAGCACGCCCGGTAAAACGGCGAGCACCTTATCCGCCGTGACGGAGGCGAGGCTGCCCATGGTCCAAAACTCCACGGCGGCAAGCTCGCGCTCGGGGTCGGCCACGGTTTTCAGCACCATCAGCCCCGCCTCCGCGACCGACGCCACGATCACGCCCGCGAGGATATAGGTTCCCGTGCGCTCGGTGCGCGACAGGCGCACCAGCAGCAGCACGGCCACAAGCGACGCCATGCCCGCCGCGAACGCGCCCGCCATGATTTGCAGCGTGCCGCCCGCGCCGAGCACAATGGCGCACGCCGCACCGAACGACGCGCCCGAGGCGACGCCCGTCAGATCGGGCGACGCGAGCGGGTTGCGGAAAATCGTTTGGTACACGCCGCCCGCAAGGCCGAGCGCCAGCCCGGCCAGCACGCCCATGGCGACGCGCGGCACGCGCAGCATCCAAAACACGCGGCTTTCGAGCGTGTCCCGCAGCCCGCCCGCGAGCAGCCGCCCGATTTGGGAGACAGAAAGGGGAAAGCTGCCGACGCAAACGGAAACGAGCGCTATAGCGCCCAAAAGGGCGCACGCCGCCAGCGCGGCGGCAAGGTCTCGGTCTATCCGTTTCATCGGGCTTTCCCCTTTTCCTTTATTTCGTGATCAGCGCCGGGTCGAGTGTGAAGCCGTAAAAGGTCTCGTAAAACGCGGCCGCGTCCGCGGTGAAATCGTCAAGCGCGTAGCGATCGGGATGCAGCGCGCTGGTCAGCCACATCGCGCCCAGAATACCGGAGGGGATAGGCGAATCCCACTCTTCAACGCCGGAGGGCATCTGGTACACCGCGCCGTTTTGCACCGCCGTCACGCCCGCGAGCTGCGCGTCGTTTTTGATATCGTCCACCGTGTAGTCCGCGCCGGAGGGGGCGACGATCACGTCCGGGTCCATGGTCAAAATATCCTCGTAGGATACGCGGGTCCAGTAATCGCCCTCGACCGACGCGGCGGCGTTCTCGCCGCCCGCCAGCTCGATCAGCCCGCTTTGGTACATGCCGGACGGCGCGGCGGTCAGGTACGTCGCGTTGCCGCCCATATAAACGGCGGGCTTATCCGCGCCTTCCGTCAGCTTTTGCAGCGCTTCGCGCTTTTCGACGTAATATTGGAGCAGCGCCTCCGCCCGGTCCTCCACGCCGCAGGCCGCGCCGATCAGCGTGAGCATTTGCTCCAAACCGTCCTGCGTTTCCGGGTCGACCACAAGCACCGGAATGCCCAGCTCGGTCAGCGTGTCCGCGTGCTCGCGCAGCTTTTTGGGCATCAGCACCAGTTCGGGCGCGAGCGCCGCCACGGCCTCCACGTTAAACTCCTTCATGGACCCGACCTGCGCCTTTTCCAGCAGGCCGGGTGCGGCCAGCTTATAGATCGGGCGGGAATCCGCCTTTTTTTCCAAACCGATCACGCGGCCTGACACGCCAAGGGCGATGGTCGCGTAGGTGGTCACATAATAGCAGCTGACCAGTGTTTCCGCCGGTTTTTCCAGCACGACCTCGCGCCCGGCCTGATCGGTCAGGCGAATTTCCTGCGTTTGCGACTGGCCCTGCTGCGGCTTTTCGTCCTGCCGCCCCTGCTTCGTCCCGCACGCGGCCAGCGATACCGCCAGACACGCGCATACAAACAGCGCGGCCAGCCGCTTCATCCATTCTCTTTTCATTTATGGTTTCCCCCTAACTATTGTCAAACGCAAAGCGTCATTCTTGTTTGAGAATGACGCTTTGCAAAAAAATTCTCCGATCATTCCGGCAATGTCATTCAGTTAAGAATAACTGACTGCTAACAACATAGCGCCGCCCTTTGGCCTCCCCCCGGCGAGGGCATATGCGTAAACTTAAGCAGCGTATGCATTTGGGCTTCCCCCGACGAGGGGAAGCTGGGCCGCGCGAAGCGCGGGTCTGATGGGGGGCGCATGAATTGGCAGCATTGATGCGCGTGGCGGCCTTAAAGTGCGCTATTCGTTACGCCCCCCATTCGTCACGCGCCTGCGGCGCGCGCCACCTTCCCCTCGTGGGGGGAAGGCTAGATCGCGCGTTGCTTAAGTTTACGCTTATGCCCTCGTGGGGGGAAGGCCAGAAAGCGGTCTTTGGCCCCCGCGCATTGCTTAAGTTTACGCATATGCCCGCCGTGGGGAGCCCAAAGGGTGTTTGCTACCCAGTTATTACTTGCTCATTCTTAACTGAATGACGTTGCGGTTACTCCGGGAAATATTTTTGAAACGCGGTTTCCGCCGCTTGGTCGACCTCGCGCACCATGGCTTCGTACCGTTCCAGAAAGGCCCGCCCCTGCTCCGTCAAGGCGGAGCCGCCGCCGTGCGCGCCGCCGGAATGGCGAACGAGCAGCGCGAAGCCCAGCTCCCGCTCGGCCTGCCGCAGCGTTTTCCACGCCTTGGAATAGGCCATGCCCATTTGATCCGCCGCCTGTTGGAGCGACCCGGTCGCCCGCACGCCCTGCATTAGGCGCATCGGGCCGGGGCCAAAGCTCTTGTCCGCGCGGTACAGGCGCAGGGTCAGGCGGTACCGCAGCCCATCCATCAGTCCCTGAAATAGACGGTTTGCGTTTCGCAGTCCATGCCGTCCACGATGGCGAGCGATTCCACGCGCACGCCCCGGTCGCGCAGCTTTTTGCCGCCGCACTGAAAGCCCTTTTCGATCACGATGCCGATGCCCGCGACGTTCGCCCCGGCGGCCTCCGCGATCTGGCACAGGCCCATGGCCGCGCAGCCGTTGGCCAGAAAATCGTCCACGATCAGCACGTTTTCGCCCGGCTGGATGAACCGGCTGGCCACGATGACCTCGTACTGCCGCTTGTGCGTGAAGGATTCGATCGGCGCGGACAGCATTTCGCCGTCCAGATTGATCGACTGCGTTTTCTTGGCAAACACGACCGGCACGCCGAAATACTGCGCGACGATCGCCGCGATGCCGATGCCGGACGCTTCAATGGTCAGGATCTTATCGACCGGCACGCCCTCGAACCGGCGCTTAAATTCCTTGCCCATTTCGTTGAACAGCGCGATATCCATCTGGTGGTTCAGGAAATTATCGACCTTTAGGACGTTTCCCTCTTTGATCACGCCGTCTTTTCTGATCCGCTCTTTCAATAGTTCCATATTACGCTTCCTTGCCCGTTCATAATATCTTTACTTAAAATCATACCATTTTTAACGGGCGCTGTATAGTATTTTTCACGACTTTTCCTCATTTTGTGGGCAGGGTTACAAAAGGGCGGCGCCCGCATGTCGCAGGCGCCGCCGCTTGGTTTTGCGCTTTCTTATTCCGCCGTGGCCGCCTTCCAGCAGGCGTGCAGGCGGCTCCAAATCTCGCAATCGCTCAGGGCCGCGCTGTCCCGGCGGATGCGCAGCATGGGCCTATTTGCGTTCGTATAGCTCAGTTCCAGATCGGCCTCGAACGAGCCGCCGAACAGGTCGGCAAAGCGCACCTCGGGCGCGACCGCGCCCCGGTAGCCGACAACGCGGATAAACGCCTTTTCCTGATGGCGGGCCAGCGCAAGCAGCTGGCCGATCACCTCGCCGTGGCTGCGGTCGTCCGCGATGGCGACGAACGCCGTGCCCTCGGCGCGCGCGATCAGCCGGCAATCCGGCCACCGGTCGCCCATGCGGCGCATGACGGTCTGGCCGAACCGGCCCTCGCCTTCCCCGTCCCACAGGAGCAGGGCCACGCTCATACCTTCGAGCAGGGCCGAGATCGCCTCGCCCATCACTTCCGCCGCGCACGCGCTGTTTTCGCGCGAGGAAAGCACGTACTCCGCTTGGTTCTCCGCGTCGATCGTGCGCCAAAGGCGCCAGCCCTCGCGCGAATCCGTGCGGATCGCGACAGCGGTTTCCTTTTGCAACGCTTGTTTCATATATCACACATTCCTTTGAAGCGACTTTATCACTGTTGTTTGACACGATTATTGTCCATATCGCTTGTTCTTGGGATACATTTTAACATGCGCCCGCGCGGCGTTGCAATGGCGTTTGGCCAGATTTGGTAAGTTTGCCCCGGGTTTTTCAAATGTTTTCCGTATATTGCCGCGTTTTTTGTGCACTAGTTGCAGTTTTCTTCCGGCGCGCGCGGACGGATTTAGTCAGTATTATTTTGCCAGCCGTCGATTTTTGGTGAATTTTGCGCGGTGAAACCGGTTTCACGCAGGCTTAACGTACCACATATAGAAATACCATCATGTAATGGCACACGCTGCCCGCGATCACAAAAAGGTGGAACAGTTCGTGAAAGCCCAATATTTCTCCCAGATTGGGCTTTTTCATGATATAAATGACGCCGCCGATCGTGTAGGACACGCCCCCCGCCGCGAGCAGCGCGATGGCGGGCGCGGGCATGGCCAGCACCACGCGGAAATCAAACGCGATCGCCCAGCCGAGCAGCAGATACAGCACCGTGCCGATCAGGCGCGGCGCGTCGATCCACAGCAGCTTGATCGCGATACCGGCCAGCGCGATGGCCCAGATCGCGCCGATGAACACATAGCTCTGGGGCCGGTCCATATAGCGCAGGATGATGGGGGTGTAGCTGCCCGCGATCAGCACATAGATCATGCTGTGATCGAGCTTTTTCAGGCGCTTGAGCGCGGCGGCCCCCCGCGTCCAGTAGTGGTACACGCTGCTGGCCGAGTAAAGCGCGATTAGCGACAGGCAAAAAACGACCGCGGCCGCGGCCATTTGCCCGGTGACGGAATAGTCAAACAGCAGCCGGAGCAGCATGACCAACAGCCCGCCGACCGACAGCACCGCCCCTACGAAATGCGAATAGCTGGAGAACGGCTCCCTTGCTTTTAAAAATGCGCGCGGCATGAAAATCCCTCCCAAGGAACTAATGTGGTTTTTAAAACTACTTCTTATCTTCTATAATACTACTTTCTCAAAAAAATACAAGACCTGATTTGTAAATTCATTATGCCACGCTGTAAAAAAAATACACCCGCGAGTTTCACGGGTGTATGGAAGTTTCAAAAAAAGTTCAGCTCGTGATGTTGACCGTCTGCGTTTCCGCGTCCCAATCGACAAGGAAACCGCAAAGGTCGCCAAGGCTACGCAGCTTATAGAACGAGTTGCCGCCGATATTGAACGCGGCGGTCATGTACGAAATGCCGTCCACAACGGTGGGCTCGGTCACGGAAGCCACGGTCTTGCTCTCCGGCGGGAGCACGGCGTTTTCCGAGCCGAGGGGCGTGTAGGCCGTGAAGGAGGTCAGCTCGACCCGGCCCGCCGCCGCGTTCCACTGTACGTCGAACCCGGCCGCCGAACCGGCGAGCAGCGCGGCCACGTCGCGCACGCGCACATAGTTGCTGCCGCCGATCATATACGCGGGCAGGCTGGCGGGCACGCCGTTGACCGATACCTTGCTCAGCGCGGGCACGGCGATTTCGCTCTGCCGCAGCAGCGCGGAAACCGGCTGCTCCATCGTGATGCGGTAGCGCGGCAGGCGGTGCAGGCCGGTGGCGATATTGGCAACGCCGGGGTTGGTCAGCGTGCTCACCGAAACGCCCATTTCGTCCAGCAGCTGCTGCATGTAGCTGTCGTACGCGCCGAAGGGATAGGAAAAATAGTTCACCTTCTGCTGTCCGGTGTGCTGGGTGATCATCGCGATCGCCATGTTGAGGTCCGCGCCCACGCGAGCGTGGTACCCGCTTTGCGATTCGCCGGAAAGGCGCTGTACGCCGTCGATCCCGTTGGGCGAGGAATTGCCCTTATACTGCGGGTTGTGCAGGTTATATGTATGCGAGCCGATCTCGACGATGCCGCTCTGCGCCATTTCGTAGATTTCTTCCCACGTCAGGGCGTGCCGGTCCGCCAAGGCGGCGTTTTCCGTCTGCATGTTGTACGCGATCACCGCGATGGCGGCCTTCATGCCGGTCTGCTGCAAAACGGGGTAAGCGATGGTGTAGCCCGAGCGGTAGCCGTCGTCGAACGTGATCATGATCGGCTTTTCCGGCATTTCGCGCACGCCGTTTTTGATATCGATCAGATCGGAAGGCAGCAGCGCGGTATAGCCGAATTGCTGCAAATACTCCATATCCATGCGGAAGCGTTCGCCGGTGATGGTCATGCTGTTGGTTTTAGCCGGGTCCTCGGTCAGGTCGTGATACATTAATATAGGCAGTTTGGTATCCGCCGCCTCGCAGGTGCCGAACGACACGAGCATCGTACAGCAGATTACCGCGCAGCTGATCAGCTTTAGCCACTTTGCTTTCATTGATTTTCCAGTCCCCTTTTTAGATATGCCGCCCCCTGTGCCGGGGCGGGCCGCGTTTCCATATGCTTACCAGTATACCACGGGAAGGCTTCGATGTCCACCCGCTTGCGCGGAGAGAAACAATCGTTTATAATGGAAAAGAAAACGAGGTGAAGGGTAATGACCGAGCTGAAACAGCTTTTGAACGCCGTCTTTTCCGACCGCGACATCGCCCCGGAGGACGTGCCGCGGCTCGACCTTTATATGGATCAGGTGCTCGCCCTGTTCGACGAGGGGCTTTCCGCGTCGCTGCGCGCGCCGTCGGACAAGCCGCTGACCAAGACCATGGTGCACAACTATTCCAAAGAAGGGCTTTTAACGCCCGTGAAGGGCAAAAAATATTCCCGCCAGCAGATCATGCAGCTGCTTTGCATCTACCATCTCAAGCAAACGCTGCTGCTGAGCGACGTGAAGGCGCTGACCGGCCGGGACGACGTGGATTTTGAAGCCTGCTACGCCCGGCTGCTCCGCAGCAAGGAAGAAATGCGGGAAAAAGCGCCCCCGGCGCTGACCGAATGCCTGCCCGCCGGGCTGGACGACCCGAACGAGCGCCTTGTCGCCTGCCTGACGCTGGCCGCGCTTTCCGACTACCTGCGCCGCCTGTGCGAACAGCTGATCGACGGCGCGAACGCATAACAAAAAACGGGAGGAACAAAACCGACATGTCGATCGAAAAAGCAAAGGACTATTTAAAGCGGTTCGGCGCGGCCGACCGCGCCATTGAATTTCCCACCTCCTCGGCCACGGTGGAGCTTGCGGCCGAGGCCGCCGACTGCGAACCCGCGCGCATTGCCAAAACGCTTTCCTTCCGCGTGGGCGAAGGGTGCGTTTTGATCGTCGCCGCGGGCGACGCGAAGGTGGACAACCCCAAGTACAAGGCCCGGTTCGGCTGCAAGGCCAAGATGCTCGCGGCGGACGAGGTCGAACCCGAGATCGGCCACGGCGTCGGCGGCGTGTGCCCCTTCGGCGTGAACGACGGCGTGGCCGTTTACCTCGATGAGTCGCTCCGCCGGTTCGATACCGTCTTCCCCGCCTGCGGCTCCGCCAACTCGGCCATCGAGCTGTCCATCGGCGAGTTAGAGACCTTCTCGGCCAGCGCCGGGTGGATCGACGTGTGCAAGGGCTGGCAGTAGGATGAAGGTCTCGCTCGCCCAATTCGGCGCTTTGCCGGAGAAAGCGCTGAACCTTCGCCGCATTTCGGCCTTTGCGGAGGAAGCCGCGAAAAACGGCGCTTCCATGCTGTTTTTGCCGGAATACAGTATGTTTTATGCAAAAGTGAACCAGCGTTCTCTATTTCAGCAAGCGGCGGAGCCGCTGGACGGCCCCTTTGCCGCGGCGCTCTCCCGCCTGTGCCGGGCAAACGGCCTATGGCTCGCCTGCGGCCTGTTTGAGGACGCGCCGGACGGCGGCGCGCCCTATAACACGACCGTGGTTTTCGACGATACCGGCAAGCGGCGCGGAGCCTACCGCAAGCAAAAGTTGTTCGACCAAGGTCCGCAGCCCGAATCCGCCGCGCTGCGCGCGGGCGGGCAGCCGTTCGAGCCGATCGAAACGCCGCCCGGCAGGCTGGGCGTGCTCACCTGCTACGAATTGCGCTTTCCCGCCCTCGCGGCGGAGCAGAAAGCGCGCGGCGCGGAACTGCTTTTCGTGCCCGCCGGCTGGATGGCGGGCGCACACAAGGCCCTGCAATGGCGCACGCTGCTCGCCGCCCGCGCGATCGAGACCGGGCTGCCCACGCTGGGCGTGGACCAATTCGCGCGCGGCCTGTTCACCGGCTGCACCGCGGCGTTCGCGCCGAGCGGCGAACCGCTGGGCGCGCTGACAGAGGGCGAAGCCCTACTCACCATAACGCTATGAAAGAAAGGGACCTCGTTATGCAATTTGACCCCACCCTGTACCTGATCACCGACAGCACCTACCATACGGCGGATTCGCTGCTCGCCACGGTGGACGAAGCCCTTGCGGGCGGCGCAACGCTCGTGCAGCTGCGCGAAAAGGACGCGGGCGGCCGCGCCTATCTGGCGCTTGCCGAGCGCGTCAAGGCCGTGACCGACCGGTACGGCGTTCCCCTGATTATCGACGACCGGGCCGACGTCGCCCTTGCCTGCGACGCGGCGGGCGTGCATGTCGGCGCGGAGGATCTCCCGGTCGAAGCGGTGCGGCGGCTGCTCGGGCCGGACAAGATCGTCGGCGCGACGGCGAAAACCATAGAAGCCGCGGTTTCCGCCTACGC
The DNA here is from genome assembly GCF_033193315.1 of Agathobaculum sp. NTUH-O15-33. NCBI lineage: Bacteria > Bacillati > Bacillota > Clostridia > Eubacteriales > Butyricicoccaceae > Agathobaculum > Agathobaculum sp. NTUH-O15-33. The sequence continues at coordinate 1,225,889 of NZ_CP136187.1, read as the reverse complement.
GCAGGGCGCGGATTACCTTGGCACCGGCGCGGTCTACCCGACGACGACGCACGTGACCACCAAGATCACGCCCGTGGAAACGCTGAACGCCATTTGCCGCGCCGTGCCCATCCCGGTCATTGCGATCGGCGGGCTGACGGCTGACAACATGGGCGTGCTCGCAAACAGCCCGATCGCGGGCGTGGCGGTTGTTTCCGCCGTCATGAAGGCCGAGGACCCGCGTCAGGCCGCCGAAACGCTGCGCGACGGCGTGCTGCGTATGCGAAAGGAGGATATGCATGGGTGAACTGTCAAAGCTGCCGAATATCGGCAAGGATACCGAACAGCAGCTGATCGAGGCGGGCGTGCCCGATTACGCCACGCTGGCCGAGCTGGGCGCGAAGGAAGCGTGGCTGCGCTTACAGCAGCGGGACGCTTCCGCGTGCATCAACCGCCTGCTGGGGCTGGAGGGCGCGATTCGCGGCGTTAAGAAGGCCGACCTGCCGCCCGAAACCAAGGAAGACCTCCGCGCCTTTTATCAGGCGCATAAATTGTAAAAAAAGCCTGTTGCGTAATAAAAATACTCGATTGTCATTCTGAACGAAGTGAAGAATCTCGCGCGAATGCGCGGAATATGCGTGAGAACTCGCGCGTTCGCGCGAGATTCTTCGTCGCTTTGCTCCTCAGAATGACAAACTTTTGAGTATTCTTTATTACGCAACAGGCCTTTTATTTTTGGTTACGACGTGTGATCCATTTCCAGCGGATAATCGTACACCTCGTGCCCGCTTTGCAGCGCCTCGCCCTCGACGGTGAGCAGCACATTGTCCACCCCGCGCGCCTGAATGAACGAGTTGACCAGCGCGTAGACCAGCATGGTCTCGCCCGCCGTGCCGGAAGAGCGCACCGCGTTGCCGTACACCGCGTTCATATCGAGCTTCAGCGTCGTCGCGCCGCCCTCCTTGACGGTCTCGCTGCCAAGCGCTTCGCAGCCCTCGGGCAGGCCGCCCACGGACACCAGCGCGTCCACCAGCGCCTGATCGGAATCGTCCGCCGCTTCCGCGCCGACCGGCGTGAGCACCTCGGACTGTTCATCCGGCACGTAAACGACGACCGAAACGGTTTTGCCCGGCTTGTCGTTCTGCCCCGGCTGCGGCTCCACCGTGCCCGGCCCCGGCTGATCCGGCGGCTGCGGCTGCCCGTTCCCACGGACGGCAAAGTATATGCCCACGCAAGCCGCGACGGCCACGATAACAGCAAGCACGATGATCCAAGTACGTTTTTTCATAAGAAAACGCCTCCTCTCCTGTTATTCTATTCTACCATATTAGACGGTATCAATACAAGTCCGGTTCCCCTACTTGACTTCGCGCGGCGGCTCGCGTATGATAAAGCCACAGCAAAGCTATGATCGGCCAAACGAGAAGGAGGCAATTTATGAATTACGAAATCAAGGGCGGCGTGTTCCCGGTCGTGGTCTGCCAGCTGGCGGACGGCGAGCAGATGATCACCGAAAAAGGCTCGATGGTCTGGATGACCCCCAATATGGCGATGGAGACCCGCGGCGGCGGCCTTGGCAAAATGTTTTCCAAGGCGTTTTCCGGCGAAAGCATGTTCCAGAACATATACACCGCGAAAGGCGCGGGCATGATCGCGTTCGGTTCCAGCTTTCCCGGCAAGATCCTGCCGCTCACCATCACGCCCGGTCACGATATGATCTTGCAGAAAAACGCCTTTCTCGCTTCCGAAACGAGCGTGGAGCTTTCCATCCATTTCAATAAAAAGCTGGGCGCGGGCTTCTTCGGCGGCGAAGGCTTCATCATGCAGCGCCTTTCCGGCTCGGGCACGGCCTTTGCCGAGATCGACGGCGAGCTGGTCGAATACGAGCTGGCCGCCGGCCAGCAGCTCGTGGTGGACACCGGCAACGTGGCCGGCTTTGAAAACGGCGTGTCGATCGATATCCAGCAGGTGCCGGGCCTGAAAAACAAGCTGCTCGGCGGCGAAGGGCTGTTCAACACCGTGCTGACCGGCCCGGGCAAGGTCTGGCTGCAAACCATGCCGATCTCCGGCGTGGCCGCCGCCATCCGCCCGTTCATCCCGACGGGCAACGGCTAACGCCGCGCGGCGCATGACCTTCGCACTTTTTTCTTCCATCAAACACAGGAGCGGCGCGCGCCGCTCCTGTGTTTTTTAATTATGCGCGGGGACGCAATACCGGATGTCTGAAACGCTGTGAACGGCGGCTTCGCGCGCGGCCGCTCCTTTTTCAGCCCAGTACCCATCGAAATTGTAGGGCGCGACGCCCTCGGCGCGCCGAGAGCGAAGCACCGGGATAAGTGAGAGCATCAAACAGGCTGGTACGGCCGAGCGAAGGGACATGGTTTCTCATGAAGTGTTACGTCCCTTCGAGCACGGCGCGCCGAGGGCGTCGCGCCCTACTAGCAGTGCTACGTCCCTTCGAGACGGCGCGCCGAGGGCGGCGCGCCCTACATTTTTTGTGCTTGCGATACCTTTTACCTTATCTGAATGACATTGCGCGCGGCCGCTCCTATCGCATTTGTCCTACGCATCCCCGCGCGCCGGGGCGATGGTCAGGCCGAGCACCTTGGTGATCTGCGCGCCCGGGTTTTTTTGTCGCGTGCGGCACGGCGCCCGGCACGCGGCGCGCTTCGCCCGCGCGGATCGTGATCGTTTCGCCGCCGCACCGCACGGCCAGTTCGCCCTCGATCACATAAAACAAATGATCGGTTTCGTGGGTGTGCGCGGGCTCCGGCCCGCCGCCGACCGGCTCAATATAGGCGACCGAGCCGTCCAGCAGCAGCCCCTGCTCGCCGAACAGGCGCGCCGCGTGAAAGCCGAAGTGGTTCGGCGGGGTGATGAATTTCTGTTCCATCTCAGTTCGCCTCGCGGACGGCGGCCTTCATCTCGCGCACATACCGCGCGACGGGTTCCACACAGTCCGCCCCGTACCGCGCGCACAGCTTCACGATCGCCGAGCCGACGATCGCGCCGTCCGACTGGGCGGCCATTTTTTTTGCCTGCGCCGGGGTGGAAATGCCAAAGCCGACCGCGCAGGGAATGTCCTTTTCCTCCTTGACCAGCCGCACCATCGCGCCGATATCGGTCGTGATGGCCGCGCGCTCGCCGGTTACGCCCAGCGAGGACACGCAGTAGACAAAGCCGTCGGCCTCTCTTGCGATGCGGCGCGCGCGCTCGTGCGAGGTCGGCGCGATCAGCGAGACCAGATCAAGGCCGTATCTCTTGCACAGCGGGCTAAACTCCTCCTTTTCCTCAAAGGGCAGGTCGGGCAGGATCAGGCCGTCCATGCCGATCTCGGCGGCGGTGCGGATGAACCGCTCCGCGCCATAGGAGAAAACAACGTTCGCATAGGTCATGAACACCATCGGCGTTTCTATCTTTTGACGGATGCGGCGCGCCATGTCGAAAATCTGATCCGTCGTCACGCCGCCCGCGAGCGCCCGCACGTTCGCCGCCTGAATGACCGGGCCTTCCGCCGTGGGATCGGAAAACGGGATGCCCAGCTCGATCAGATCGGCCCCCGCCTCCGCCATGGCGTATACGAGCCGCTCGGTCGTTTCGAGTGACGGGTCGCCGCAGGTGACAAAGGGAATGAACGCCTTGCCGTTTGCAAAGGCGGCTTTTATGTTACTCATGCAGATCCTCCCCGCGATACCGCGCGATCGCGGCCACGTCCTTATCGCCGCGGCCGGACAGGTTGATAACAATGATTTGGTCGCGGCCCATCGTGGGCGCGAGCTTCATCGCGTGCGCGACCGCGTGCGCCGATTCGATGGCCGGGATCACGCCCTCCGTGCGGGACAGGTACTCGAACGCCTGCACCGCTTCGTCGTCCGTCACGGCGACGTACTCGGCGCGGCCGGTATCGTGCAAATGCGCGTGCTCCGGGCCGATGCCCGGATAGTCCAGCCCCGCCGAAATGGAGTAGACCGGCGCGATCTGGCCGTATTCGTCCTGACAAAAATAGCTTTTCATGCCGTGGAAAATGCCGAGCCGCCCGGTCGCGATGGTCGCGGCGGTTTCGGCGGTGCTCACCCCGCGTCCGGCCGCTTCGCAGCCGATCAGGCGCACGTTCTTATCCCCGATAAAGTGATAGAACGCGCCGATCGCGTTCGAGCCGCCGCCCACGCAGGCCAGCACCGCGTCCGGCAGGCGGCCTTCCCGCTCCATGCACTGCTCGCGGATCTCCTTGGAGATAACGGCCTGAAAATCGCGCACCATGGTCGGGAACGGGTGCGGCCCCATGCAGGAGCCGAGCACGTAATGCGTATCCTCGATGCGTGAGGTCCACTCGCGCATGGTTTCGGACACCGCGTCCTTCAAGGTGGCCGTTCCCGCGTCCACCGGGTGCACCGCGGCCCCCAGCAGCCGCATGCGGTACACGTTCAGCGCCTGCCGCTCGGTGTCCTCGCGGCCCATGAACACCTCGCATTCCAGCCCCATCAGCGCGGCGGCGGTGGCGGTGGCCACGCCGTGCTGACCCGCGCCGGTCTCCGCGATCACGCGGGTCTTGCCCATCTTTTTGGCGAGCAACACCTGCCCCAGCACGTTGTTGATCTTGTGCGCGCCCGTGTGGTTCAAATCCTCGCGCTTGAGGTATATCTTCGCGCCGCCGAGTTTTTCCGTCATGTGCGCGGCGTAATACAGGCGCGAGGGGCGGCCCGCGTAGTTGTTCAACAGGTCTGTCAGCTCCCGGTTAAAAGCCGGGTCGTTTTTATAATGGTCATACGCCTGTTCCAGCTCGATGACCGCGTTCATCAGCGTTTCGGGGATATACTGTCCGCCGTGCGCGCCGAAGCGTCCTTTACTCATGGTCTTCCACTCCTTACTCGTTCCGCGACGGCGCGCATTTTCGCGGGGTCCTTCACGCCGTTTGTTTCAATGCCGCTCGACAGGTCGAGCGCGTACGCGCCCGTTTGCAGCGCCTGTTCCAAATTCTCCGCGCGCAGCCCGCCCGCGAGAAAATAGGGCTTCGGGATATCGCCGATCAGCGACCAATCGAACGCTTTGCCGCTGCCCCCGTAGGCGTGGCCCACATAAGTATCGAGCAGCAGGTAATCGACCGGCAGCGCAAGCGCCCTTTCGATATCCGCGCGCGTTTTCACGCGCACCGCCTTGATGAGCGGCACGTCGGTCAAGCGGCGCAGGCGTTCAATCACGCGCGCGTCCTCGTCGCCGTGCAGCTGGGCAAACGCTATGATCCCCTCGCCCGCGAGCGCGGCAATGTGTTCCGGCGTGTCGTTTACAAACACGCCCACCGCCTGTATCGCCGGGTCCAGCCGCGCTTTGAAACGCGCCGCGTCCAAATCGGACACGCGGCGGCGGCTTTCCGCGAACACAAAGCCGATGTAATCCGGCCCGGTCTCGTTCGCCGCCTCGATATCGGCCTCGCGCGTCAGGCCGCAGAATTTCAGCTTCATCGCACCGCCTCTTTCAGGCCTTGCAGCGCGCCCTCCTTATCGAGCGCGCGCATCAGGTATTCGCCCACGAGCAGCGCGTCCGCCCCGGCCCGGCGCAGCGCCGCCGCGTCCTCGGGCGAGGCCACGCCGCTTTCCGCCACGAACACCGTGCCCGCCGGGGCCATGCCGCGCAGCCGGGCCGCGTTGGTCAGATCGACTGAAAAATCCTTTAAATTGCGGTTGTTCACGCCGATCACCCGCGCGCCCGCCCGCACGGCGGAGGATAGCTCCCGCTCGTCGTGCGCTTCGACCAGCGCGGAAAGGCCCAGACCGTCGCACACGGCGAGGTAGCGCCGCAGCGTTTCGGTATCCAGCAGCGCGCAAATGAGCAGCACCGCGTCCGCACCCATGCACTTGGCTTCGTAGATCTGGTATTCGTCCACCGTAAAATCCTTGCGCAGCAGCGGCAGGTCGACCGCCAAGCGGATCGCGCGGAAAATATCGTTTGATCCCAAAAACCACTTAGGCTCGGTCAGCACGGAAACGCAGTCCGCGCCCGCGTCCTCGTACAGCATGGCGGTGGCGAGGTAGTCGAACTGCTCGTCGATCACGCCCTTGGAGGGCGAAGCCTTCTTGACCTCGCAGATAAAGGAAGTGTTCTTCCCGGAAAGCGCCTTTTCAAAGCGGAAATCGCCCTTCGGCAGGGCCTTCGCTTTGGCCATGATCTCCGCAAGAGATACCGCTTTCTTCGCTTCGGCCACGCGCTCCTGCGCGTGGCGCGCCAGTTCGTCTAAGATCACGCGGACACCTCCTGCGTCGCCCGAATGAATTGTTCGAGCTTTTGGTACGCCTTGCCGCTGTCGATCAGCTCGGCGGCCCGCGCGATCCCGTCGGTCAGCTCGTAGCCGTCAATGCCGAGGTACAGGGCGATGCCCGCGTTGAGCAATATTTCCTCCCGCTTCGCGCCCCGCTCCTTGCCGGAAAGAACGTTTCGCGTGATAACCGCGTTTTCCGCGGGCAGGCCGCCGCGCAGATCATCCACCGTGCAGTTTTGAAGGCCCAGATCGCCGGGCCGGAACGAATACGGCGAAAGCTTGCCGAAGCGAATTTCGCACACGTGGTTCTCGCCCAAAAGGCTCGCCTCGTCCATACCGCCGCCGCATACGACCATGCCGCGCGTCACGCCCAGATTGGAAAGCACCTGCGCCATCGGCAATACAAGCTTTTCATCGTACACGCCGAGCAGCTGCATGGTCGCGCGCGCCGGGTTGGACAGCGGGCCGAGCACGTTGAAGAGCGTGCGCTCGCGCATGCCCTTGCGCACCGGGGCGACGTTTTTCATCGATTTGTGGTAGCCCTGCGCGAACAGAAAGCAGATGCCGGTCTCCGCGAGCACCCGCTCGTTCTGCGCCGGGCTGAGATCGAGCGCCACGCCGAGCGTTTCCAGCACGTCCGCCGCGCCCGACTTGGACGAAACCGAGCGGTTGCCGTGCTTGGCGACCGGCACGCCGCCCGCCGCCGCGACAAAGGCCGCCGTGGTCGAGATATTGAACGAGCCGACCTCGTCCCCGCCGGTGCCGACGATATCCATCACCGCACCCTTGGGCTCGATGTGCGCGCCCTTTTCTCGCATGACCTCGGCGCAGGCCGTGATCTCGGTGATCGTTTCGCCCTTCATGCGCAGGGCGGTCAGCAGGGTCGCCATCTCGATCTCGGTGGCGGTGCCCTCCATCATTTGTTCCATGGCCGCGCGGGCCGTCGCATAATCCAGATCGTGGCCGTTGATGGCCTCGTGTATCGCTTGCTGCATCATCACTGTATTGCCTCCTCAACTGACATGGTAAGAAAGTTTCTCATAATCGTATCGCCCAGCGGCGTCAAAATCGATTCCGGGTGAAACTGCACGCCGTAAACCGGCTGTTCGCGGTGCCGAACGGCCATGATCTCGCCGTTTGTATCGCGCGCCAAAACGGTAAGGATTTCCGGTATGCTTTCCGGCTTTGCCACCAGCGAGTGATAGCGCGCCACCTCAAGCCCGCGCGGCAGGCCGTGGAAAAGCGGGTCCGCCGCGTCGACCTCGATCGTGCTTTTTTTGCCGTGCATCAGCTGCTTCGCGTGCACGATCTCCGCGCCGAACACTTCGCAAATGGCCTGATGGCCCAAACACACGCCCAAGATCGGGATGCGGCCGCCAAGCTTTCGCACCGCCCGCTCGCACACGCCCGCGTCCTTCGGATAGCCCGGGCCGGGCGAAAGCAGAATGTGCGAGGGGTTCATCTCCTCGATCTCCTCCTCCGTCACCGCGTCGTTTCGCACCACGCGGATATCCGGCTTAATCGCCGCCGCCTGCTGGTACAGGTTATAGGAAAAGGAATCGTAATTATCGATCAGCAGTATCATCCGTCGTCCACCTCCGATGCGCGCTCCAGCGCGTCCATGACCGCGCGCGCCTTGTTCGCGCTTTCCTGATATTCGCTTGCGGGCACGGAATCCGCGACGATGCCGCCGCCCGCCTGCACCGTAACCAAGCCGTTCTTTTTGGCCGCCATGCGAATGGCGATGCAGGTATCCATATTGCCCGTGAAATCCAGATAGCCCAGCGCGCCGCCGTACACGCCGCGCGGCGCGGGCTCCAATTCCTCAATGATCTCGCACGCCCGGATCTTGGGCGCGCCGGACAGCGTGCCCGCGGGCAGCACCGCCTCGATGGCCGAAAGCGCGTCGCGGTCCGCGCGGATGTCGCCCTCCACCTGCGAGCAGATGTGCATGATCTTGGAGTAGCGGTGCACCATCATGTATTCGGTCACATCGACCGTGCCGACCTTCGATACGCGGCCCAGATCGTTCCGCCCCAGATCGACCAGCATGTTGTGCTCGGAAAGCTCCTTTTCATCGCGAAGCAGCTCGGCTTCGAGCGCCTTGTCCTCGGCTTCCGTCGCGCCGCGCGGGCGGGAGCCCGCCACGGGGAAGGTCGTCAGCCGTCCGTCCTGCAAGCGCACCAGCGTTTCGGGCGAGGAGCACATGATCTCATCCCCATCGATCGAAAGAAACACCATGTAGGGCGAGGGGTTGGTCGTGCGCAGCACGCGGTAGGCGGAAAGCAGGCTGCCCGCGTACGGGGCCGTGAACTGCCGCGACTGCACGGCCTGAAAAATGTCGCCGTCAAAGATATGCTCGCGCGTCCGGTTTACGATCTGCGCGTACGCCTCCTCGGTCAGGTTGCAGGTGAACCGCGGCTTTTCCGCCGCGCGCGCCGCGGGCAGCGGCGTTTGGTCGCCCACCAGCGCGGCCATGCTTTCCAGCTCGGCGCAGACCTTGCCGTAGTTTTCCAGCACGTTGTCGGTCTTCATGTTGGCGATCAGCACGATCTTTTGCTTCAAATGGTCGTACGCAATCACCTTGTCGAACAGCAGCAGATCGAAATCGTCCCAATCGCCGCGCCCCACCGTAAGCGTCGGTTCGGCGTAGCCGATCATCGCGTAGGCGAAGTAGCCGACGAAGCCGCCCGTGAAAGGGGGCAGGCCCTCGATCCGGGGCGAACGGTACTGATCCAGCGTTTCGCGCAGCACATCCAGCGGTTTATCCGTCTCCACCGTGCGGTTTTGCGCGCCTTCCAGCGTGACCACGCCGCTTTTGCACCGGGCGCGCAGCACCGGGTCGTAGCCCAAAAAGGAGTAACGCGCCCATTTTTCGCCGCCCTCCACGCTTTCAAGCAGGAAAAACCGGTTTGATTTTTGTTGCAGCCGCCGCAAAAGGGCGATCGGCGTCGCAACGTCGGCGTAAACCTCGCGCGAGACCGGAATGGTCGTATACTCCTTTGCCAGCGCTAAAATCGCGTCTGCGTTTGGCGTTATCATGCGTTATCCCTCCAAAAATGGCAATAAAAAAAGCCTTCGTCCTCATGGTGCAAAATTGCATCATGGGACAAAAGCCGAAACTTCTGCGGTACCACCCAAATTGACGTTATAAAAAACGCCCGCTCTACAGACGCGCCGACACGCGCCCTCCCATGGTAACGGCGGGAACCCCGTCAGCGCCTACTCCCCGAAGAAACAACGGGTTTGGGGCTGCCCTCACAGGTCCATTCGGAACGTCCTTCACGGCTGCCCTCGCACCAAACGGGCGGCTCTCTGAAACGCGCGGTTTCGTTCTTACTTACTCCTGCTCTGCGGTTTTGCTTTGTTCTGTTTCACAGTATATGCCCGGCGTGATAATTTGTCAAGCGCAAATTTGATATTTTTTTGCAGCGGGTTCCGCGCGCCGCCGCCGGGCCCCGCGCCGCGCCCGCCTTCATTCGTCCTGCTGCTTGCCCTTTTTGCGGCGGCGCACGGCCTCCGTCAGCAGAAATTCGATCTGCCCGTTGACCGAGCGGAACTCATCCTCGGCCCAACGGGCGATCTCGTCGTACAGCGAGGCGGAAAGCCGCAGCGGCACCTGTTTTTTTGCTTTTTCCTTGTCCGCCACGGCGTTTCACCCCTTTCTTTAAAACCTGCTTCTATTTTAATAGATACTGCCCGAATTGACAATAGGCTGGGCTTCCTTATTGGCGCACAGCACCACCATCAGGTTGGATACCATTTGCGCGCGGCGTTCGTCGTCCAGCTCGCAAACCTCTTTTTCGGAAAGCTGGCCCAGCGCCATTTCGACCATGCCGACCGCGCCCTCGACGATCATCTTGCGCGCGTCGATTACGGCGCTCGCCTGCTGGCGCTGCAGCATGGCGGCGGCGATCTCGGGCGCGTAAGCCAAGGTGGTGATGCGCGCTTCCTCGATGCGCAGGCCCGCGCAGTCCACGCGCTTTTGAATTTCCTCGGCCAGCACGGCGGCGATCTCCTGCGCCGAACCGCGCAGGCTCTTTTCATCGCCCGATTCGGAAACGTCGTACGGATACAGGCGCACGGTGTTGCGCAGCGCCGCGTCGCACTGAATGGAAAGGAACTCGCGGTAATTATCCACCGCGAACACCGCCTTGGCCGTGTCCTCGATGCGCCAAATGACCGCAATGCCGATGATGATCGGGTTGCCGAGCAGATCGTTAATCTTCTGCTTATCGTTATTGAGCGTCATGGTCTTGAGCGACAGGCGCTTGCCGCGCTGCACGCTCGTGCCGAGCTTGCCGGTCGTGGTCTTTCCGCCGCGCGCGGCCGTCTCCGCCGCTTCCTCCGCCGCGGCCGCGAACGCGGATTCCGCCGCCGGGTTGACCGCCGAGCAGAACGGATTGACAAAGAAGATGCCTTCGCCCTTGAGCGTGCCGATGTACTTGCCGAACAGGGTGAGCACCAGCGCTTCGTTCGGCTTAAGCACCTTCACGCCCGCAAAGATCAGCCAGCACGGCAAGCACCAGTACAGAATGCATATCACCAGAAGCACAACGCCCCACGCGACCAGACCCTTCGACTCGCCGCCGACCAAAAAACCGCCCCATACCATGCCGCCGACCGTAACGATCATCAGCAAAATATTGAGAAACAGCACGGCAAGACCGTTCGGCGCTTTCAGGAGCTTTTCCTCGTACCGCCCATCATGTTGTACCATTGTTTATCCCTCGTTTCTAATATCATTTTGATATCACTATAATATTCCTATGATAGCCCGTTGTCAATAGGGAAAAAACAAATATTTGCGCGCGCACAAATTTACGCCGAACTGGACATACTTTTAAAAAAGTAAGGAGATGATCCGCCATGGAGATCACATTTAAGGGAAAACCCGTCGCGCTTACCGGCAAGCCGCTTCGCGTGGGCGACGCCATGCCCGATTTTTCGCTGACCGATTCGTCGCTCGCCACCGTGCGCGGCGCCGCGCTTGCGGGCGTGCGCGTTTTTCTGACCGTTCCCTCGCTTGATACCGACGTGTGCGACGCGGAGGTGCGCCGCTTTAACGAGGAGGCCGCCGCGCTGCCCGGCGTTTCGGTTTTCGCGGTGAGCATGGACCTGCCCTTTGCCGCCGCGCGCTGGTGCGGCGCGGCGGGCGTGAAAAACGTGCGCGTCCTGTCCGACTATAAGGACCATAGCTTTGGCCGCGCCACCGGCACCCGGCTGGAGGAGCTGGGCCTGCTGACCCGCGCGGTCTTCATCGTCAACCAATCGGGCAAAATCGCTTACGCGGAGTATGTGCCCGAGGTGGCCGACCACCCGGATTATGCCGCCGCGATCGGCTGCCTGAAAACGCAGTTCGTTTAACGGAAAACCGCTTGCGCGCGCCGCGCAAAGCCCGTATAATAAAGCTATCCATAATTGCCGCCGAAAGAAGGGATACGCTTTGAAAATCGTCGATACCGGCGTGCTGGGAACCTCCTTTATGGATTTTTCCATTCCATCGGACTTTGCCAAAAGCGCGTTGTACTATTGCCCGCAGTTCGGCCACTTTTACTGCACCGACGGGTACAACATCGCGCGCGAGCACCTTGAGCTGTTCCTGCTGGTGTATATGTGCGGCGGCTCGCTCCATTTGGAGGCCGAAGGGCGGCGCGACGCCGCCTCCGCGGGCGAGATCGTACTGCTGGACTGCCGCCGCCCGCACCGCTACTACTGCTCGGAGGGGGCGGAATTTCTTTGGCTGCACTTTTACGGGAACGCGAGCGCGCCCTACACCCGCTACCTGATCGAGCAGAGCGGCATCGTCTTTTCCGGCGAGCGCATCCCCGCGCTGCGCCAGAGCTTCGAGACCGTGATCGCCGCCGCCCAGTCCACCCCGACGGACGAGCACCAGATCTCGCTGAACCTGCACCGCATATTGAGCAAGCTCGCCGCGCCGGAGGAGCACGCCGTCGCCATGTCGGCGCTGCTTTACCCCGCCATCCGCCATATCGACGAACACTTTGCGGAGCCGGTGGAGCTGAGCGAGCTTTCGGCCCTGTGCCGCCTGAGCACCTCGCACTTTATCCGCTGCTTCCGCAAGTACGCGGGCTGCACGCCGCACGAATACCTGCTATCCTACCGCCTGAAACAGGCCAAGCAGCTTTTGGTGGCGCAGCCGCTTTCCATTGAGCAGATCGCGGAGCAATGCGGCTTCAACAGCGCTTCGCACTTTGCCCGCGCCTTCCGCAAAAGCAACGGCATGACGCCCTCCGAATTTCGGCGGGTGCAGTTTTAACGCGGTGTGCATGATTTGGGCTTCCCCCGACGAGGGCATAAGCGTCAACTTAAGCAGCGCACGCGATCTGGCCTTCCCCCCCACGAGGGGAGGCCGTAGCCCTCGCTCCTTTATTTGCCACGGTGTGGCATTTATATGCGAGCGGTGGCGCGCGCCGTAGGCGCGTGACGAATGGGGGGCGTAACGAATAGCGCATTGGAAGGTTACTGCGCACATCAATGCCAATGGTTCTTACGCCCCCCTTCAGACCCGCGCTTCGCGCGGCCCAGCTTCCCCTCGTCGGGGGAAGCCCAAATGCATACGCTGCTTAAGTTTACGCTTATGCCCGACGAGGGGAAGCTGGCGCGGCGAAGCCGTGACTGATGGGGGGCGTAAGGGCGTGCGTTCATGATGTGCGCGGCCCAGCGCTTCGCTATCATAGTGCGCCGCCCGGCGCAGGGGCAAAAGGGCGCGGACACCTAACGGTTTCCTCGCCCTCTTGACTTCCACGCTTTCCCTTGCCCCTGACTTGGACAGCGTTTGCCGCCCTGTTGTTTTGCGTATAAGTTGCGGCGTGCAATTTCGGCTGCCTAGGGATTCAGTGGACGGGCTACTCCGCTCGGCCGAACCGGCCTGTTTTGCGCGCCCACACACCCGGGTGCTTCGCGCTCGGCGGGCTGCGGTCAGCCCGCAGAAAGCGAAGCGCCAGCAAATGTGGGCGCGCGAAACTAGGCCGGTCCGGCCGAGCGAAGGCACCCATCCACTGAATCCCTAGGCACCCGACCCGGCACACCCCCAAACCGCACGACAACTCAAAGGGCGGCACGCCCCGCCCTCATACAGGAGAAGGGAAAAGAATGGAGTTCCAAGGGGAAGGGAAAACCGTCAGGTGTTCCCTTCCCCTTGGCCCCCGCGCCGGGCGGCGCGACGTACCTCCGCGGCTACCGCCGCGCATTTTATCGCGAGCGAAGCGAGCCTCAACGAGCAAAAGCGGCGTTCCCCATCGGCTGGGAACGCCGCTTCTGCATTATTTACTTGCTCAGTTCGCTGATTTCGTCCAGATAGGCCTGCCCGTTTTCCGCGGTGATGACCTCCGCGCCGGTCTCGATGCGCGTTTCCAGCGTTTCGCCCTTCGCGGCCTTTACCGCGTTTTCCACGCCCGAAGCGCCCATTTCATACGGGGCCTGCGCGACGCTGCCCAGCATTTTGCCTTGCAGCACCAGCTCGACAGCCGAAGCCGAACCGTTGAAGCCCAGCACCGCGATGTCGCTCCCCGCGGCCTCGATCGCGCGCTGCGCGCCCTGCGCCATATGATCCGCCGTGGCCAGAATCGCGTCGATATTGTCATAGCGCTGGATGATGTCCTGCGTGATGTTCATCGCCTTTTCCGCGTCCGAATCGGCCGCCTTTACCTCGATGATCGTCCAGCCCGCTTCTTCCAGCGCGGCGCGGTAGCCCGCTTCGCGCTCGTCGTGCGTGGTATCGCCCAAGCGGCCGCGGATGATGACCGCGTTCTTGCCCTCGCCCAGCTGCTCCGCGACGTACGCGCCGCCCAGCTTGGCGGCCGATTCGTTGCCGGTGCCGATGAACGTCTTTTTGCCCGCGAAGGTCGTATCCGTGTCCACGGCCAGCACGGGAATGCCCGCCTTGTCGGCGCGCTCAAACACGGGGAGCACCGCGTCCGGCGAGGACGGCGCGCAGCACAGCGCGTTGATGCCGTTGCCGATCAGGTTTTCAATGCTGGTTACCTGCCCCTGCACGTCGCTTTCCGAATTGGGGGCGATGAATTTCACTTCCACGCCAAGCTCGGCCGCCTTGTCCTCCGCGCCCGCCTTCATCAGCATCCAATACGGATCGTCCAGCGCCTTTACCACAAAGCCGACGGTCGTCTTGCCCTCCGCCGCGCCGTCCGCCGCGGGGTCCGCCTGATCGGGCTGGTCGCCGCAGGCCGAAAGGGAGAATGCCATCGCCGCCGCGAGCAGCGCGGATAATGTTCTTTTTTTCATGTGCTTTTTTCCTCCTTAAAATCTCACGGGATCATCTTTCTTCCTCTCGCGGAACACGGCGCAAAACCGGCCGGTTTTGTTCTCCATTCGCCCCTTGTTCCTCTGATTGACTGTATTATACCGCCCCGGAGCGCGGTTGTCATTTCATTCAGCGCCCCTATTCTATACATAAATTACTTTGTGTTTCTCCCGCTTATGCGACATGTACAACAAAGCGTTTCGCCGCTTGTTCAAAGTTCCCAAAGCGCTTGGTAGCACAAAAAAAACCGCGCTTCGCCCGGCGGGCAAAGGCGGTTTTTCGCGCGCCCCTAACGGGCGAGACCGATGGGCGAAAACAGCGCGTACATACCGGCCATGACGGCGAAGGTCACGGCAATGACCGGGTAGCGATATTTCCACGGGGTCATATCGATGGCGCTTTGATCCGTGCGCAGCTCATAAGCCGCCGGGCGCGGATAAAATTTCGCGAACAGCGCCAGCAGCACAATGTCGATCACAAAGCTCGCGGTCTCAAAGTACAGGAAATGCACGTTCGGCAGCAGCCGCATCATCAGCCCATAGCAAACAATATGCACGGCGATGGTGACCTTGGGCGCGATATTGGGCACGCGCCGGTTCAGCATGCCCATCACGGCGACGGCGAGCACCGGCACGCCGTAATAGCCCCACATTTGGTTGAGAAAGGTGGAAATACCGGCGGGCAGATACATCAAAAACGGCGCGATGGCGATGGAAAGCAGGCACAGGATGATGCCGAAACGCTTGGCCAGCCGGATGAGCTGCAAATCATCGCGCTTTTTCCCCGAAAACACCGGCAGCACGTCGAGCGTGAACATCGTCATCGAGCTGTTGAGCACCGAGTTAAAGGACGATAAAATCGCGCCGAACATGACGGCGGCGAAGAAGCCGACCAGCGGTTTGGGCAAAATTTGCAGCAGCAGCCACGGATACGCCTGATCGAACGAGGGCAGGCCGCCCCCTGACATGACGAACGCGATGATGCCCGGCACCACCAGAAACAGCGGGCAGAACACCAGCAAAATACCGGACAAGAGCGACCCCTTTTGCGCCTCGGCCAAGCTTTTCGCGCCGAGCACGCGCTGCATGATCGACTGGTTGGTGCAGTAGTAGGAAACGTGGTTGATCGTGCAGCCGATCAGCATCATCGGCCACGGGATATACGGCGGCAGCGCGTCCACCGGGCTGATGGAATTTAAGTGACCCTTGGGCGTATGGAAGGCAAAGGCGCGCACGCCCTCGATCAAGCTGCCGTCGCCCAGCGCGACGAACGCGAGGATGGGCACCAGCAGCGCCGCGCCCGCGATAAAGATGACGCCGTTCAGCGAATCCGACACGGCGACCGCCTTGAGGCCGCCGAAAATGGCGTAGATGCCGCCGATCACGCCGAGGGCCACGCACATCAGCGTGATGCCGACAAAGCGGTCGGTTCCAAGCAGCTCGGACACGCCGAATATCTGCTCCATCACCACCGAGCCGGAATACAGCACCAGCGGCAGCATGGTGACGATATAGGCCACCAGAAAAATGAACGAGACCAAAACGCGGGTTTTACGGTCGTAGCGTGTTTCCAAAAATTCCGGTATGGTCGTAACGCCGAGCTTTAGGTAGCGCGGCAAAAAGAACAGCGCCATCAGCGTCAGCGCGATCGGGCAGATCGCTTCCCAGCCCATGGCCGTCATACCGGCGGCGTAGCCCTGTCCGTTCCGGCCGACGAGCTGCTCGGCGGATAGGTTGGTCATCATCAGCGAGCCGCAGATGACGACGCCCGACAGCCCGCGCCCCGCGAGGAAGTAGCCCTCCTTGGTGGATACGTTGTCCCCTCTGGTTTTGAGCCACGAGATTAGCGCGACCAGCGCGGTGAACCCGACAAAGGTGATCAGTGCAAACATAGCTTTCCCCCTTCTTTTATCTTACGGTATCTTGCATAATTGTAACAGTTTCTCAGTCCATCTGATAAAGCCGCCCCGCATCTCTCGTCGCTATAGCGGCTAAGGGATGCGGGGCGCTGTACGGAAAGAGAAGAAATGAGAATCAGGCGGTGTTTAGCAAGCGCGGGCGGCTCAGAAACCGGCGTTTTTCAGGTTTTCACGGCCTTGGCGCGCGATCGGCAGCGGTACGTCAAAGGATTTGACCGGGAACAGGTCCTGTTCGACGACGACCCAGCCGTCATAGCCCTTTTCGACGAGCGCGTCGTGCAGCCCCGCAAAGTCGATGCTGCCCTTGCCCGGCTCCACCATGATATCCTCGGTGACAGCCTTGGCGAACGACCACTTTTCCGCGTCCATCTTGGCCTTTACCGCAAGGTCGCAGTCCTTGATATGGATATAGGGGATGCGGTCCGCGTGCTTTAAGTAGAACGATACCGGCTCGCCGCCGCCGTAGACATGGTGGCCGGTATCGAAGCACAGCATCACATTGGTATCGCGAAGCAGGCGCTCGATCTGCGCCTCGGTCTGGACATGGCAGTCCACATGCGGGTGGAACGCGCCGATCAGGCCGTGGGTGGCGACGCGGTTGGCCGCGCGCTGCACGTTTTTGCAATAGGTTTGCCACTGCGCGTCGGTCAGGTTGGGGTCGCACACGGGCGCGCCGGTCTCCAAATCGGTGTACATGGCGGGCAGCAGCACGATATACCGCGCCTCCGGGAAATCCGCGAGCAGGCCCGCGATATCGTCAATGGTCTCGCACATCGCGTCGATCGAGGCGTCGTCCAAGAAGTCGCCGCCGACCGTGCCCGCGACCAGCGAAAGGCTGCGCGCGGCCAGCGCGTCCTTCAGTTCGGGGTTGGTGTTCGGGAAATAGCCCCAAGGGCCAAGCTCGACGCCGTCGTAGCCCGCCTGCCGCATTTCATCCATGCAGCGCTGCCATGGGGTCTGCTTTTCGTGCTGCGGGAACCATACGCCCCAAGAATCGGGCGCGATACCTACTTTAATAGACATAATTCCGCTCCTCCCTTACTTTACTTCGACCCACTGGCGCTTTTCGGCGGATGCCAGAACAGCGTCAACGGTGCGGTCGATCTTATAGCCGAACTCAAAATCGCAAACATAGGGCGCGCCCTTGGTGATTGCGGAGAACAGCTCGTGAACCTCCAGAATCTTCATATCGTTATACGCGATGGAGATGCCGCCCGCGGGCTGGAAAGCGTTGTAGCCCTTCATCAGCGGGTTGAGCAGCACCGTGCGGAAGCCGCGGTCGCGCTCGTTATCGCCTTGGAAGTAAACCTGCACCTCGCCCATGCGCTCCAAATCGTAGCGCACCGTGCCCTTGGTGCCCTGAATTTCGTAGCACAGGTAGTTCTTGCGGCCGGTGGCCACGCGCGAGCAGGAGATCTGGCCGATCGCGCCGTTCGCGTATTCCGCCATGAACTGCATGATATCCTCGTTTTCCACGTCGCCCATTTCCGTGGAGCCGGGCGCGACCGGGCGCTTCGGGAACACGGTGGAGGCCAGCGCGTTCACGTTCTTCACATCGCCCATTAAGTACTGCGAAATGCTCATCAGGTGGCAGCCGAGGTCGCCCAGCGCGCCCGCGCCCGCCAGCGCCTTCTTATGCCGCCATACGAGGGGCAGGCTCTCATCGAGCAGCTGATCCTGATCGTACGAGCCGACGAAGCGCATGATCTTGCCCAGCGCGCCGGATTCGATCAAGTCCTTGACGTAAGCGTTCGCCGGGTTCATCACATTGTTGTAGCCGACGTAGTTGATCACGCCCTTTTCCTTTGCGAGCTTTGCCAGCTCGGCCGACTGCGACGCGGACAGGCTGAGCGGCTTTTCGCAGTAAACGTTCTTGCCGTTTTCCAGCGCGGCCTTGGCCACGTCGTAATGGAACGCGTTCGGGGTGGCGATGTCGACCAGATCAACGTTCGGATCGGTCACCACATCGCGCCAATCGGTGCTCATGCGGCGAAAGCCGATCTTTTCCTGCGCGGCCTTCGCCGCCGCTTCGTTGTTGTCCGCCACGATCTCGTACGAAGCCACGCCGTATTCCGGGCCGAACAGCATTTCCGCGTCCTTGAGGGCCGAGGAGTGCGCCTTGCCCATCCATCCGGAGCCTACCAAACCGATTCTGATTTCCTTCATGACGATTTCCTCCCAAAAATGTTATATGATAATTTTAATTTTCACAAAGAACGCGGCGAACTACCGGCCGGTTTTGTTCTTGTTTCTCCCCGTGTTCTTCTGTTTGACTGTATTATACGGCCTTTTTCGTGCATTGTCATTTCAACGAATGCTCTTATTCTATACATAAATTACTTTCTGTCAAAACCGGTTCGACGGCTTGTACAACGCGGCCCCCCAACGATTGGGCAAAGTATATAAAAACGCGCCGGTCAACAAAAGACCTCGCCCCAAGGCCAATGTCATTCAGATAAGGTCAGGCAAGAGAAAAAAGTAACGCAAGCACCGAACATGTAGGGCGCGAGAAGGTGAATTGGCCGAAGGCCAAGAGAAGCTGGTCTGGACCACGCCCTCGGCGCGCCGAGAGCGAAGCACCGGGATAAGTGAGTGCATCAAACAGGCCGGTACGGCCGAGCGAAGAGACATGGTTTCTCAGGAAGTGTTACGTCCCTTCGAGACGGCGCGCACAGAGCGCTTTTTGGCCTTCCCCCCACGAGGGGAGGCCGTAGCCCTCGCTCCTTTATTTGCCACGGTGTGGCATTTATATGCGAGCGGTGGCGCGCGCCGTAGGCGCGTGACGAATGGGGGGCGTAACGAATGGCGCATTGGAAGGTTACTGCGCACATCAATACCAATGGTTCTTACGCCCCCCATCAGACCCGCGCTTCGCGCGGCCCAGCTTCCCCTCGTCGGGGGAAGCTCAAATGCATACGCTGCTTCAGTTTACGCCTATGCCCTCGTCGCGGGGAGGCCCAAAGGGCGGCGCTATGTTGCATAGGAGTCAGCTTTTCTTAACTAAATCCATTGGCCCCAAGATTGTTTGGGTTGACATTTGGCCTACAAAGTGTTATCTTAAGGTTAGGACTACAAACCGTTATCTTAGGAGGTAGAGAAGCATGACTGTACAGGTATCGGATTCCGAGCTTGCGCTCATGAAGATCATCTGGGCGGAGGGCGGCAAGGCGCTTTACGCCCGCATCATGGAGCAGCTTGCCGCGGCGGGCAACCGCTGGCAGAAAAACACGGTCATCACTCTGCTGTCCCGCCTAGTCGACAAGGGGCTTTTGCAAACCAATAAGATTGGGCGGCGCAACGAATACACCGCGGTGGTGACTGAAACGGATTATCAGGCGGCGCAGACCAAGGACCTGCTCGATAAGCTGTACGAGGGCAACGCCAAGGGACTGATCTCCACGCTGATTCAAAAAGAAATGCTCACCCCAAAGGATTACGAGGAGCTGAAACGGTTCTGGGAAGGGAGCGGCGACGGCCATGAACGAGATACTTAAAACCGTTTTATCGCTCTCGCTCGCCGGCTCGGCGCTGATCCTGCTCCTTCTTCTTATAAAACCCTTGCTCCGGGGCCGGGCCGGCAAGCGGTGGCAGTATTATATCTGGCTGGCGGTCATTTTGCGCCTGCTTCTGCCCTTTGGGGCAAAGGGCAGCCCCATAGATGCGCTGTTTCAGCAAAGCGGCCGCCTGCCGGTCGTGCAAACGGCCCATTCCCCTTCCCTCAGCCAAACGCCCGCGCCGCGGCCGGAAGCCCCCGCCGTTTCGGACAGCGGCGGCGCGCGGGCCGCCGCCGTTCTCCGGCGGGCCTTGTGGGCGGTCAGGCCGATCACGCCATACCTTTGGCCGGTCTGGCTGGCGGGCGCGCTGCTTTTGCTTCTTCGCAAGGTCACCATTTATCAGAGCTTTGCGCGCTACTTGAAGGCGGGCAACACGGCGGTAGCCGATCCCGCGTTGCTGGATAGGCTGGCGCTGCTCGGCGAGCGGGCGGGCGTGAAAAGACCCATGGAGCTATGCGTGAACAGCCTGATCTCCTCGCCGCTGCTGATCGGTTTTTTCCGGCCCTGCATCGTGCTGCCCACCGCCGCGCTGTCGGAAGCGGATTTTTCCTATACCGTGCTGCACGAGCTGACGCACTACCGGCGGCGCGATCTGTTTTATAAATGGCTGGTGCAGCTCACGCTGTGCCTGCACTGGTTCAATCCGCTCGTCCACGTCATGGCCCGGGAAATAGACCGCGCGTGCGAGCTTGCCTGCGACGAGGCTGTCGTCCGCTCGCTGGACGGCGATAACCGGCGCGCCTACGGCGACACGCTGCTTCACGCCGTCGGCGCGGGCGGCGGCTATCGGGATTCGCTTTCCTC
Source organism: Agathobaculum sp. NTUH-O15-33 (assembly GCF_033193315.1). Taxonomy (NCBI): domain Bacteria; kingdom Bacillati; phylum Bacillota; class Clostridia; order Eubacteriales; family Butyricicoccaceae; genus Agathobaculum; species Agathobaculum sp. NTUH-O15-33. Next base: position 1,205,097 of record NZ_CP136187.1, on the reverse strand, counting down.
CGTCACGCTGGGCGAAAGCGGCGCGCTTTTAAAAGAAAGGTTGGAAGCGATTATGAGCTATCGTAAACCCTCCAAGGCGGCGGGCGCGCTGGCGCTCGCGATCACGCTGGCGCTGGGCGTCGGCGCGACGGCGATCGGCGCGTACGCGGCGGCGCCCGCCGGAAAAACCACCCCCGCGCCCGGCGGTTCGGCCGTCGCCGGTATGCAGACCGGCAGCGGTCTCCTGCCGGACGGCGCGCAATGTCCCCCGATCGATCTGGACATTTACAGCGGCGGCGTGGAGCTGCTGCCCGCCGCCGAAAACGAGATCACCGCAAGCTACGACAGCGCTTATTACGACGTGCGCATGACCGAGCGCGACGGCCGGTGGGCCGTGTCCGTATCCGGCAAGGTCGCCAAGATGGGCGAGACGGACTTTGTCCAGCTGCATGTGCCCGGCGCCCAGCGGGAGCTGAACGTAAACGTGCTTTACGGCGACTTTCGCTATGACCTGCCCGAAAACGCGGCGGACAATATCCTTGTCACCGCCGCCGATTCCGGCATTCAGATTTCCTCCCCGAACGGATTCCAAAACAGCGATATTGCGCTCACCGCGGCGGAAGAGGAATACACCCGGTACGACATGCTGGAATACCCAGATTATTTTACCAAAACCGAAACCGGCTTTACCTACCGGAACGGCGCCGCCGCGAACCGCCTGCAAATTTCGCTGACCGGTTACACGGGCGTGGAATTTACCGAGCGCACAGACGGTGCGAACGCCTAACCCGCGACAAAAAGCCAAGCCCGAACGGTATCTCTCGCATACCGTTCGGGCTTGGCTTTTTTTACTTTATGTTGTCCGTTACTATTTGAAACAGCACCGTTATATCAATGGGCTTTGCAATATGTCCGTTCATACCCGCGGCCAGCGCGTTTGTGACATCCTCCTGCAAGGTGTTGGCTGTCATTGCGATCACCGGTAAGGTTTTCGCATCCGGATGGGCGCTTGCGCGCCAGCGTTTTACGGCTTCGTATCCATCCATAACAGGCATTTGTATATCCATGAATACCAAATCATAATAACCGGCCGGCGCGGCAAGCAGCCGTTCCAGCGCTTCTTTTCCATTTTCCGCGCCGTCTATTTCCGCGCCCGTCGCCGCGAGAATCTCCACCGCGATTTCACGGTTTAGTAGATTATCCTCCGCCAAAAGGAAACGCATACCCGCGCACTGCGGAATCGTGGGCGCGCCGGGCTCGTCCGCCTTGCACTCCTGTTCCGTTACCGTCTTGAACGGCAGCTCCACCGTAAAGGCAGAGCCTTCGCCCGGCTTGCTTTGCACCTGAATGGTACCCCGCATCAGGCTGGTCAAGTTATGGGTGATCGCCATACCCAGTCCGGTTCCCCCATATTTTCGGGATGTGCTGCTGTCAGCCTGTTCAAACGGTATGAAAATATGTTCTAAAAAGTCTTCCTTTATACCAATGCCGGTATCGCTGACGATAAACCGGAGCCATGTCTCGCCATTTTGGGCCGGCATTTGCTGTACCTCCAACCGGACCTGCCCGCCCTTTGGCGTAAATTTCATTGCGTTGGAAAGCAGATTCAGTAAAATCTGATCGATTCGCCTATAATCTCCTATATAGGTCTGGCCCGTATCAGCTTTGTTATCGCACGTAAATTGCAGGCCCAATTCCGCCGCCTGCGCGTTAAAAGAATCGGCCAGCGGTTCCAACAGCTGCTGTAATTGAAACGGCTCGTTGTTGATGGATAGCTTACCCTCTTCCATTTTGGCCATATCGAGCACATCGTTGATAATACTCAGCAAATGCCGCGAAGAAAATGTGACCTTGGAAAGGCAATCCTCCACGCGGTCGCGGTCGTCCAGATGCGCGCCCGCAATCGCGGTCATTCCAGTAATCACATTCAGCGGCGTTCGGAGCTCGTGGGACATACACGAAAGGAAATCCTTTTTGGCGCTATTGGCCTTTTGCGCCATCAACAGCGCGTCTTGCAGCGCATGCTCCCGGTTCTTCAGGGTTTCAATATCCTTCTGCTCCCGGCAGTTTGAATAGACGCTTAGAAAAATAATGCCCGTTGAGAGGAGCAGCGCGACCAGCATGGAAAGCATCGCGGTACGCCGCGAGGTCTCTGTCAGTTCGCAAATCTTCTGATCGGCAAAGTCTATGATCGTCGTGAGCCGGTCGCTGATCAGGTCATATTGGGGGTACACATACCGCGTGATATATTCCGCGGTTTCGTCTTCCGTATGGTCCATGGCAAAGTCAATGGCCTTGTCTTGCTTTGCGATCAGCTCGTCCATCGCCGCCTGCAAAGCGTCCACATCCTCTTTGGGGCCTGAATACTTTTCATAAAGGGTATGAATCGCTTCTATCTGCATATCATACCGTTCCTGAAAAAGCGCGCGGGTATTTTGCGCCCCCTTGAAATCATATGTCAAAAATATGTTGACAAACCGTTTCATATCCAGCAGACGCGAGCGCATACCCCGCGCGCTGTTGCTGGAGGCATAGGGGTGCTCATATACGTTTTGCGCGGTATCCCGCATCCTTCCGGCCGTATATACGCTGATTATCGCAAACAGGAGCGTAACGATGCAGATCAGGAGCGTAAGCCTTGATAAACCTGCTTTTGTTCTATCTTTCATACCGTACCTTTTCTTCCCCCCCCAATATGATTTCCTTTGTATCACGGCGCCCAAGGTCCCCGCCTTATCCGCGCGGCGCTGCATCAGGAGAGCGCTTGGTCGCCGCGCAGCTTAAAGCTCTCCACCAGACTTTTCAGCAGCATCGCCTGCCCGGAAAGCTCTTCACTGGCGGCGGCGCTTTCTTCCGAAGTCGCGGTGTTGTTTTGCACCACGTGGGAGATCTGTTCGACCCCTGCCGTCAACTGCGTGATAAAGGCGGCTTGTTGCTTGGCGGCATCCGCGATGCTGTCCACAGTGGCGGAAGCGATATGCGTGCTCTGCACCACCTGCGAAAGCGCCTGCGCCGTTTCAGCGGCAATATCCATTCCGTTTTTCACGGTTTCTATCGAGCTTCGGATTAAAACGGCTGTGTTTTTTGATGCGTCCGACGATTGATTGGCCAGTCTGCGCACCTCATCCGCAACCACGGCAAAGCCCTTGCCGGCCGCGCCGCTGCGGGCCGCTTCCACCGCCGCGTTGAGCGCTAATATTTCCGTTTGGAAGGCGATCTCCTCCATTGCGTGAATGATCTTTTCAATTTGATAGGACGAACGGTTGATCTCATCCATTGCCGCAATCATCTTTTTCATTTGCTGGTTGCAATCCGCGGCGGAGCTGCCGGTCTGCATGGTTTGCTCACGGGCCACCTGCGCGTTTTGGGCGGTTTTGGATACCTGCTCGGATATCTCGGCAATGGACGCCGCCAGCTCCTCCACGGAACAAGCCTGCTCGGTCGCGCCCTGCGCCAGTGTCTGCGAACCGGCGGCCACCTGCTCGCCGCCTATCGATACCTGATCGGCGGAAGAATTGATTTGCAGGAGCGTGTCGCTCAGCTTATCGCGCAGTTCTTTCATAGCGTTCAGTATCGCTTTATAGCTGCCCAGATACGATTCCAATGCGTTTGGCCGGGTGGTAAAATCGCCCTTGGACAGGTCGCCCAGCACATGGGCGATATCAAAAATGATCTCCTTTTGGGCGCCAATATAGCTGCGAATATGATCGGCCAGCTCGCCCAGTTCGTCTTTCGCATGATAATCGACCCACGCGGCTTCCAGTTCCCCCTCCGCCAGCTTTTGCGTTGCTTTTTCAATTTGGTGGATTGGCTTGCGCACCGTGTTGGATATGTACAATCCGATAATGACCGCCAGAGCAATACTCAAAAATAGAATGACCGCCACAAGCACGATCGCCGTTTCCTGCGCATGCCGGCCCTGCTGAACCATCTTTTGAGCATTCTTCCCCGCGGCGTCCGCAACGCTTTGCAGCGTATTCGCCATATCGTTTAAAAGCGGCACATAGCTGCCCTTCATGACAGAAAATGCCTGCTCCGTTTGGTTTGCCCGCGTCAATTCAAACACCCGATCGCGATAGACGACCGCTTTTTCCAAAATCTCGTCCGCCTCGTCCATCAGCGTCATATCGCCTTTGAATACCCCGCGGATGACCGGAAACGTCCCGCGCATGGTGGCAAGGCTGGCGCTGGCTCGATCGATCATCTGTTCCGTGATATCTTGATCGGGTTCTATGATCGCCCGCAATATATCGCCCCGCGCGGATTGCATTTCCCGCTGCGCGGTCGCTACATTGACGGTCACCGTATAATTGTTGTCATAAAAGCTGGTCAGATTATCGCCGATCTGATCCAACAGAAAAAGCCCCACGATACTGGCGCATAAACAAAGCAGAATAATGATCGCATAGGATATCAGCAGCCTCGTTCTAATCTTTACATTCTTGAGCACGTTGGTTTCCCCCTTCTCCTAAACAGCGGTTATATATTCTGCCCCCGTACTTGGCCCCCACGCCCGCGCCGGGGGTTCTTGAGAAGGGTTGCAAAAAGCTTTCCGCCCCACCTTGTTTACATCCACCTTGTTTATATACCTACTTAAAAGTATAACAAACGACAAGGAATTTAGCAACCAAAACGCAGCAATACCTTGGAAAACATATGGCATTCCGCCCCGCGCAATGTTATACTATTATAGATTATTAGCATAATGACTGGCCCCATAGGAGGCATTCGCTTGAAAGAATTGCTGGAATTGAACCAAATCGTATATAACAACTTAAAAATACAAATTGAATTCGGCACCTACGGTTATGGCGAGCACCTTCCGACCATGGAAGACATGGCGGAATTGCATTTGGTTTCTATTGATACTATCCGCCATGTGTACCGCAAACTGCAAACCGAAGGATATATCACGCTTTTAAAAAGCATCGGCACCGTGGTAAAAGTGAAGTACGACGAGGAGGACATCGAACACAATATTCAAACCTTCTTTGCACAGCACAAAGACAGCCTGCTTGATTTTTGCCACTCCATGCCGTATCTGTTTGGCGGCATCCAGTTGACGGCTTGGAAAAATATTTCGCCCGAAGCGCTGTCCCAAATGCCGGCCATGCTTAC